>VBFD01000053.1:0-5538 GCA_005883585.1 Chloroflexota bacterium | reverse complement strand
CTCGGGCGACAAAGGCGTCAAGGTCGTGGTCGGCGGCGGCACCTTTGTGCGCCCGCTTCTCGACCGCGTGGGCAAGCTGAAGCTGACCGCTCGCCAGATCAACGTCCAGCTCAGCGACGCGGTGACCAGCCAGGGCATCAAAGTTCAGGTCCAGGGCGTGGCCACGTTCAAGATCGGTCGCGACGTCGAATCGCTGCGCAACGCAGCCGAGCGATTCCTGGACGCCAAGAACGAGCAGGTCGACTCCATCGTCAAGAACGTGCTCGAGGGTTCGCTGCGCTCGATCGTCGGCACGCTGACCATCGAGGAGCTCATTCGCGACCGCCAAAAGCTCCTGCAGCAGGTGCAGGACGCGGCCAAGGGCGACCTCGCCACCAGTGGCCTCCAGATCGACGCCTTCACGATCCAGAGCTTTTCCGACGAATCGAACTACATCGGCTTGCTCGGCCAGCAGAACCTGGCCACCGTCGAGCGCGACGCCCGCATGGCGCGCGCTAGCGCCGACCAGACGGCCGCGGTCCGGGAGGCCGAGGCGCAGCAGGTGAAGATCAACGCCGGCCGCGACGTTTCGCTGCGCGAAGCGGAGACCAAGACTCAGGTCGCCGCCGCTCAGGCTCGTGCCGACCAGGCCGGTCCGCTTGCTCAGGCGGAGGCCCAGCAGGAAGTCGTGCGCAGGCAGACCGAGCTGGCGCAGCTGGAGGCAGACCGCAAGGAGAAAGAGCTTCTGTCTTCGACCGTGAAGCCCGCTGCCGCGGAGGCCCAGGCCGTGATCGCGCGTGCGGAAGGCGCCAAGCGAGCGCGCATCGCATCGGCCGAGGCGGATGCGGAGACAACGCGGCTGGAGGGCGGCGCCGAAGCCCAGATCGTTCTCACCAAGGGTGAAGCAGAAGCCAAGGCGCTTGCGATGCGAGCCGAGGCCTACAAGCAGTTCAACGAGGCCGCCATCATCCAGACGGTGCTGAGCGCGCTGCCCGATATCGTGCGGGCCGCGGCGGAACCAATGAGCCACATCGATTCACTGACCGTCATGAGCGCTGATGGCGCATCTGACCTTGTCCGCAACGCGACCCGCGCCATGGTCGAATCGACGACCGCGATCAAAGGGTTGACCGGACTCGACGTACCGAGCCTCATCGGTGGTGCCATGGGACGCGGCTTCGGTGATCGCCTGCGCACAGGAGAAGGCAAGGCTGAAGGGGACGGTCGGAGCGAGGTGCGGACGGCCGCCGAGGAAATCATGCACAAGGGCGAAGCGGGCCTGACCACGATGCCGGCGCGGGCAACGGCCACCGCCGCCGAGCTGGAGGCGAAGGCGAAAGAGGACGCGGCAGAGGCGGCCGAAGCCGCTCAGCAAACGGCGGCCAAAGTCGCCAAGGCGACGGCGACCGCCGAGGCGAAGGCATCGGCGATCAGGACGGCTCTCGACGCCAAAGTCGCGCCAAGCGAAGGCAACGCGGCTCAGTGGGCCAAGTGGCTCGCACAGCAGCTGAAGCAGATCCCGCAGATTCAGCTGTTCGGCTCCATCACGCTCGACCAGCTGGCCGATCGGGGTCCGGCTCAGGCGCAGACGGTCTGGCACACGGCCGAGAAGGTCCTGAACAAGGACTACGGCAAGATGACCGTGGCCGAGCTGATTTCGCGATTCGGCTCATAAAGCGGGAAGCCCGCTTGCGCGAGCTTCCCAAGGCTGGGGTGGGGGCGTGGAGTCGAATCAGTGAGCCGGCTTTACCGACCGGCGATATGGTAGCACAGCGTTCATTCATCCACAAGATATAGACAAACTGGGGATAAATGCCTTCCTTGAAGCTTCCGATACCGCTGGATATGGAACCGATGCTGTCGGCGCCGGGCGAAGGCATCCCCCAGGGCGACAGCTGGGAATACGAGCCGAAATGGGACGGCTTCCGCACGCTCGTCTTCCGCGACGGGGACAAAGTCGAGCTGGTGAGCCGTGGCGCACGGCCGATGACCCGGTACTTCCCGGAGGTGCTCCCGGCGTTCCGGAAGCTGCGTCCGGAGAAGGTCGTCCTCGACGGCGAGCTGATCGTGGTCGGAGACAACGGCCTCGATTTCGGCGCTCTGCAGCAGCGCATCCATCCGGCCGACTCGCGCGTGCGAATGCTCAGCGAAGCCACGCCTGCCTGGTACGTGGCGTTCGACATCCTCGCTGAGGGCGACGCGGACTTGCGCTCGGAACCGCTGGGAAAGCGGCGCAAGAGGCTCGAGAGTCTGCTGAAGGCCGTCAAGCCGCCGATCTTTCTCACCCCTTACACGCGCGACCACGCGACGGCGGCTCGATGGTTCGAACGCTTCGAAGGCGCGGGACTGGATGGGGTGATGGCGAAGTCCTGGAGCGGCGCTTATGTCCCGGGTAAGCGGTTGTGGGTGAAGGTCAAACACCAGCGGACCGCAGATTGCGTCGTCATAGGTTGGCGGAAGTCGGCTGACGGTAAGTCGCTTGGCTCTCTGCTCCTCGGCCTGTACGACCGCAAGGGCACCTTGCAATACGTGGGTCACACTTCGTCGTTCAATGCGGCCGAGCGCAAGGAGCTGATCGCGAAGTTGAAACCGCTGCAGGTCGACGTCCCGCCGAGCGAATGGGATTCCTACAGCTCAGGCCGCATGCCCGGCGGGCTCAGCCGCTGGTCGCGGGGAAAGGATCTCGAGTGGGTGACGGTGCGGCCCGAGCTGGTCTGCGAGGTCGCTTACGACAAGCTCGAGGCGGGCGAGCGCTTCCGGCACGCGACCCGTTTCCTGCGCTGGCGTCTGGACAAGCCGCCTAAGAAGTGCGGCTTCGACCAGATCGCGTCACCCGCGCAGTTCGACGTGCGCGGGATCTTCGCCGGCAAGTAAAAGGGGGCGCGCCCCAGGACCGCCGGGTCCGTAGTACTTCATGGCCGCGCGTCCGAGTCCGGTGACCGCGATCCAGTCGAAACCGGCGCCCGCGGCGACGCCGACGCCGATGGGAACGAGGCGAGCCGCAGCCCTGGCCGCACCGGTGCTGGCGAATCGCATCAGGATTCGCGTCAAGACGCGGCTGCCGCCGTGCGCGAGCAGCGTCGCGGGCAGGCGGCGGAATGCGGCGACAGCCAGACGCTCGCCGCCGGTGACCAACACGTCCTCGCGCAGCTTGACCGCACCCGAGGTGATGCCGACCACGACGAGCGCCTCCACCAGCCGCTCGTCAGACGTCCCGAGCTCGTGACCGTAGATCATCGCGATCCCCAGCACGAGCTCGATCTCCTGCTCCAGCGCGTAGAGCGCCTGGCTGGTGACGGTCCCGACCGCAAGCATGGTGCCGAGCCCGGGCGCGATGGCCGTAGCTCCACTGAGGGCTCCCGTTGCGGCCACTCGCCTGCGCGTGGAACGGATCAGCTCTTTCGCAAGTTGGTCATTGGTGAAGTGCGGATGGCGGGCCCGCAGCTGGTGAAGGTTGCCCTCGATCGCAGGCTCGCGGCTGCGGACGGCCTGGGCGAGGGTCCGGAGCACGACCTGCAGCTGAGGCGGGAGCCGGTCGAAGTCCACCGTTTGAAGCGTATCAAGCTGTCGCAAAGTCGGCCGGTTTGAGAGACGTTCGCATTTACGGGAGGTTCGCGTGAATACCCAGTTGCGACTAAGTCGCGTTAGCGGTTAGGCTTGCGCTCGTGGCCTCACCCTGGACTCTGATCGGGCGGTCCTTCGATCGAGGCGAGCGCGCCCGGCTGGGCGGCTTCTATGGATTGGTCGCGGTCCTCCATGTGGCCGGCTGGGGCCTGCTTTTGGCCTACGGCGCGCAGCACCCGGGCTTTCTGGCGCTGGGCGGTCTGGCCTACACCTTTGGACTACGACACGCGTTCGACGCCGACCACATCGCTGCCATCGACAACACCACACGCAAGCTGCTCCAGCAGGAGCGAAAGCCTGTCGGCGTCGGCTTCTTCTTTTCCCTTGGCCACTCGACGGTGGTGCTGCTGATCGCGGTCGCCCTTGGGCTCGCAGTTAAGTCGATCGTCCAGGGAGTCGTCGGCGGGAACGGCGAGCTACGGAACGTCGGCGGCGTGGTCGGGACGACGATCTCGGGAACCTTCCTCGTTCTCATCGGGATCATGAACCTGCTCATCCTCATCGACATCGTTCGGGTGTATCGCAAGATGCGGCGCGGCGAGTACGACCGCCAGGGTCTGGAGACGGAGCTTGTCGCGGGCGGCTTCATGACCAGGTTGTTCGGCCGTATGTTCCGGCTGGTCGAACACAGCTGGCACATGTATCCGATCGGCTTTCTGTTCGGGCTCGGATTCGATACCGCGTCCGAGGTCGCCCTTCTGGCCATCTCCGCCGGCGCCGCCGCGCAAGGGCTGCCATTCACCGCGGTCATCTCTTTGCCGCTGATATTCGCGGCGGGCATGTCGCTCATGGATACGACCGACGGTGCGTTCATGTCGAAGGCCTACTCGTGGGCTTTCGCGAGTCCGATTCGAAAGGTGTTCTACAACCTGACCGTGACATCGCTGTCGGTCTTCGTGGCGCTGTTTGTCGGCGTCGTCGAGCTGGGGCAGATCCTCATTCATGCTCTGGGTCTGCGCGGCGGTGCTTTCGATATGATCGCGAACTTCGATTTCATCGGCAAGGCCGGCTACGTGATCGTGGGTGCGTTCGTGGTCGCGTGGGTGGGAGCCTTCGCGATCTACAAGGTGCGGCGCATCGACGAACGCTGGGCGGCGCTCATCGACGACGTCGCCTAGCCCAGCCGATAGACTCGCGTGGCCGTGGCGCCGAACACGTTGTCGTTTTCGCCCACCAGCTCTTTCATCGTGCTGACGACGCGCGCGTAGTCGGACGCCAGCAGCGACACCGGCCAGTCAGAGCCGAACATGCATCGCTCTGGGCCGAACCAATCGAGAACTCGCGTCACATAAGGCTGCAGCTGGTCTGTGGTCCATGTCTTCCAGTCGGATTCGGTCGTCATTCCGGACAGCTTGCAGGTGACGTTCGGGCGATCCGCCAGCGGCGCCATGGCGAGCTCCCATTCGGGATCGCGTGGCCCTGCGGCGATCTTTGGCTTGGCGATGTGGTCGAGCACGAAGCTCGTGTCCGGCATGGCGCTGACAAGCTCGACGGCCGCAGGGAGCTCCCGCGTCCTGACGAGGAGGTCGTAGACGAGCCCAGCATCGCCGACCGCGCGGATCCCGCGTTTGACTTCGTCACGGAGAAGCCATCTGAGGTCGGGCTCGTCGTGGACCTGGTGGCGGATGCCCACCAGGAATCGCCCGCCCGGTCCTGAGCGCAGCTCGGTGAGAGTGTCAGCAACGTTGGGGTCGGTGAGGTCCACCCAGCCGACCACGCCGGCGATGAACTCTGTGTTGGCCGCCGTGTTCAAGAACTCGCGGGTCTCATCGAGGCTGGAGAGCGTCTGCACCAAAACTGTCATGTCGATTCCGGCGGCCGCGAGCAGGGGCGCCAGGTCGGCGGGTCGAAAGGGCCGGCGAATCGCGGCCAGCCCGTCTCCCATCCACGGGTAATCGCGGCGTGAGGGATCCCAGAAGTGGTGGTGGGCGTCGA
>VBFD01000052.1:0-5458 GCA_005883585.1 Chloroflexota bacterium | reverse complement strand
CATGAGCTCGAACAGGTTGTTCAGGTACAGGTTGTGCTCGTACATCCCCGAGAAGCCCCCGAGGATGCCCTGGATTGAGCCCTGCACTTGCGAAGCCGCGGTCGTGTACAGCGTGAGGTCGCCGAGCGTGAGGCGGCCGATGATCGCCTGCAGCGCCACGTATAGATAGGTGAGCGAAGTGACGATCGTGCTCAGGTTGCCCAGGGCGAACCCGGTCATGTACCTGCGCGCCACCTGGGCCCGCTGTGAGCTGTAGTAGGCCCTGGCGATCAGCCGGTACCGATTGATGAAGTAGCCGCCAAGCCCGAAGAGCTTCACCTCTTTTGCATAGCTGTCGGTGGTGACGAGCGTGACCATGTAGTTCATCCGCCGCAGCAGCCGCGAGCCCCAGCGCGCGATGTTGTAGCCGCGCCAGCCGTAGCGCGTGTCGGCGATGAACGCGGGAATCGGGGAGATCAGCGCGATCACGGCGAGCAACGGGCTCACAACCACGAGCAGCGCGATCATCGTGATGAAGGTGAGCAACGTCTGGACCAGGCCGAAAGCGGTCGAGATCATGATCACCGGCCGGTTTATGGAATCGGTTTGCGCCCGCCGCAGCAAGTCGTAGGAGGCCGGGTCCTCGTAGAACGCGAGGTCGAGCGAAGCCGCCTTCTGCATGACCATCAGCTGGATCCGCATCGAGACGTCGTTCTGAAGCAGCTGCTGAGTGATGTTTCGCAACGTGCCCAGAAGCGCCGAGACGGCGAACAGCGCGAGCTGCACGATGACCAGGAAGATGATCCCGTTGACCGCGGTGAACACCGGCGTCTGCCAGGGCCCGAGGGTGAAAATCTCGCGGTCCGGCTGGCGGAAGCTATGGATGGCGATGCCCTGGACCACGGCGTTGGTCAGGAGCTTCGCCGTGTAAGCGGAGGCGGCCGGGATCACGCCGGCGACGGCGGTCGTGGCGAACAGCGCCAAAGTTATTGAGGGGCTGGCGTCCCACACCAATCTGAGGACACGGGGCAGCGCGGTTGTGGTGCCCGTGACCGATTGCTTGAAGTTCAGCCACCGGCCGCGGAGGTCCTTCGGTCCCTGGTCTTCAGGCGGCTGCTCGATCTCCGGATCGCCGGTCAGGCCGCTGTTGGCCGGTCCGGTGTCGGCCGACTTACGCCGCCCCAGCCACCAATGCATCATCGGCGGGCCGCTGCCCGGCCCCATCATCGCCATGTTGCTTGCAGCTTACCCACCGAACTCAAATCACACTCCAAACCGGCACCGCTTGCTTTCTGCCACGACCTGCGTAATATTGTAATCATGGATGAAAAAGAGCTCGGTTCGATCAAGGGTTGGTTTGCCGGAAGACTCCCAGACGGCTGGTTCACGGGAGTAGACGTGTCGGTCGAGGACGACCAGATCGTGGTCTTGGGCTCGCTGCCCGACGCCGGCCTCGGCAGCACGCCGGAAGAGAAGGAAGGCGCGGCCGCGGGGCGCATCGCCCGCTTCCGCGAGGAGACCCGCGGACAGCGCATCGGGATCGCCCAGGAGGCCGAGGAGCGCTTCAAGAAGTACATCACCTGGGGCGCCACGATGGGCGGCGTCACCAAGCGGTTCAACCCGGGCGGCGGAGGCCGGTCGTCCGGCGATCGCCGGGTGATGATCGGCCGGTGGATGAGGCGGCACGGACGCGGCCGCCGCGGCGCCGGCACGCAGACCGCGCCCTCTTCGACCTCGCAAGTCTTCTGACCGTCGCGGGCAACTCCCGCCCCGCTCCCCTACCCTCTCCCCAAATGGGGAGAGGGTATTAGGGTGAACACTTCTCGGCTCGAGGCTTTTTCCGACGGCGTTTTCGCCGTCGCCATCACGCTTCTCGTGCTGCAGTTCACCGTCCCCGAGGTGCAGTCGGGGAAGCTGCTCGCGAACGTCCTCGGCCAGTGGCCGCAGCTAGTGACCTACGTCGCCAGCTTCCTCACGGTCGGCGTCGTGTGGGTGAACCACCACACGATCTTCAGGAACCTGCGCGCCGTCGACCGAACCATCCAGTTCATCAACCTGGTGCTCCTGCTCACCGTGGTGCTGGTGCCCTACCCGACAGCGCTGCTTGGCCGCTACCTGAACTCCGGCGTCGACGGATCGGTGGCGGCCGCCTTCTATGCGGTGGTCATGACGGTGATGGCGATCGCCTTTCAGTGCCTTGTGGGCTGGGCGCTCACGCATCCAGACCTCCTCCGGCCCGAAGTGCAGGGGACCCGCCCCGGATCGGTGCTCCCACGTTTCGCACTGGGACTCGTCATCTACGCGGTGTCGATCGGGCTTGCCTTCGTGAGCACGTGGCTCGTGGTCGCCCTCTATGCGTTCAACGCGATCTACTACGCGTTCAATCAGATTTCCTGGACTGGGGAGCGAAAGTGACGGCGGAGTACATGCTGCCCAGGTAGCGACTCGGTACTGCGCCCAGCTGCCGCGTCTGCTCGAAACCCGCCTCCGCCGCCATGTGCTCCCAGCGCGCGTACGTGAACGGGTGCGGCACCCACGGGTTGCCGCGATCGGATCCGTACTCGACAACGATCAGGCGTCCACCCGGGCGCAGCATCGCCATGACGCCGGCCAGCACCGGCTGCTTGTCGCGGACGAAATGCAGGGAGTTGGCCATCACGACGCCATCCAGCCCGGCTAGCGATAGCGTCTTCCGGAAATCGGCGACGAGAGTTTCGACCCGTGTCGCCGGGAACCTCCTCCCCATCTCCGCGGCGAGCCGGCGCACCGCGCCCGCATCTCGATCGACCGCGGTGATGTGGGTGCCAGGCCCCAGAAGGTCGGCGAGCGCCATCGTGAAAGCGCCCTCGCCCGCGCCCAGGTCAGCCCAGTTACCACCCTTTGCATCGACACCTCCACGCAGGAGGCCGACGAGGTCAGCCTGATCCACGACCCGCGGCGACCAGCTCGCGCACCTTCGGCACGACCTCTTCGATGAATGCGTCCCCAGAGTCAGGACTGGTGATGAACGTATCGAACCCGTGCTCGAGCACGAGCGTCGCGAAATCCTCGGCCGTCAGATCTCCTCCCACGTTGAGAACGCGCCGCATCGCGGAAGGATCGCGGCCCGCCGCCCGAGCGGCGTCGTCGATGCGGGCGTTGGCCTCTCCCATGTCCTCTGGCTTCAAGTGGCCCAACGACGGCACCCACCCATCGGCGCTGCGTCCGGTGAGAGCAAGCATCCGTGGCTTGTACGCACCGAGCCAGATGCCGATGGGGTGCGCAGGTGGCGGGCCTGCATTGAGGCCCGCGAGCTGGTAGAAGCGCCCGTCGAACCGCAGTCCTCGCCCGCCGCTCCACACCAGACGGATCACCTCGATGGCCTCTTCCAGGGCGCTCACGGATTCGCCGGTGGTGCGGGCCGGCCCGCCCATGGCCTGGATCGCCGGCCAGAAGCCGCCTGCTCCCAGGCCGAGCTCCACTCGCCCATTCGAAAGCAGATCGAGCGTCGCCGCCGCCTTGGCTAGCATCGCCGGCGGGCGCAGCGGAAGGTTGGCGACGTCCGGGAATACCGTCACGCGACTCGTGAGCGCGGCGATCACGCTGAGCAGCGTCCACGTGTCGTGGAAGCGGTGCTGGTAGGGATGGTCCTGGATCCCGACCAAGTCGATGCCGGCCTGGTCGGCCCTGATCGCCTGCTCGAGCGCACGCATCGGCTGGGTGGCGTCTGGGATGACGAAGTAGCCGAACTGGACAGGCCTTCCGTAATCCATCGCGAGATTAGAAGGCGGCGGCGCGATCCGGTATTCCTAGCCCCCAGCGCCTCCGGCCAGCCGGCCGCCGTCGATGGAAAGGACGGTACCGGTGATGAAAGCGGCCTCATCAGAGCACAGCCACACCGCCGCTCGGGCGACTTCGTCAGCGCTGCCCAACCGGCGCAGAGGAACGTAACGAGCGATCCCCTGCAGGGTCTCTTCCGGCAGACGGCTCATCTGCTCGTTGACGATGGGGCCCGGGGCCAGGGCGTTGACGCGAATGTTGCGTGGGCCGTAGTCGAGCGCGGCGGTCTTCGTCAGCGCCACGACTCCATGTTTGGCCGCCGCGTATGGACCCATCCCCGGCGCACCTTGAAGGCCGGCGGTGGACGACATGTTGACGATGGCGCCGCCGCCGGTGGCGAGCATGGCCGGAATCTCGTACTTCATGCCGAGAAAAGTGCCATAGAGATTCGCCTTCAGGCCCGCCTCGAAGTCCTCGAAAGAGATGTCGGCGAGCGGGGTGGGCATGTGACCCGAGCCTGCATTGTTGAAGGCGGCGTCCAGCCGCCCGTACGTTTTCAGCGTCTGCTCGACCAGCCGGGCGACCGATTCCGGATCGGTGACGTCGGTCGGCACCGCCAACGCCTTGCCGCCACCCTGGTTGATCTCGTCAGCGATCGCTGAGATGGCTGACGCGGTTCGTGCCGCAAGCACGACCGCAGCTCCTGCTTCGGCAAAGGCGCGCGCTGATGCCGCGCCTATGCTGCGACTCGCCCCGGTGACGATCGCCACCTTGCCGTCGAGCAGCTTGCGATCGCTCAGGCGGCTTTGACCTGGGACGCGCCAAGGCGCCGCATGCGCTGCGCGAGCCCCTCACCCGTGCCGATCGCCGCGAGGCCGACGAGCAGGTGCAGGAGCTGAATGACCCAGTGCCAGTCGTTGGTGAGCAGGTTTGCTTGCGTCAGGCCGAGTATCGGCGCGATCAGGCCCCACGCGAAACCCGCCACGACAATGCCCCTCTGGACACCTGCCCGTGCAGCGAGGAAAGACAGCGTCCACAGGGACAGCGCGAGCACGAAGCCGAGGAACTCGTGGACCGGGATGATCGCGCCGGCCCGACCCGTCCAGATCGCCAGGCCGAGCAATATCAACAGGGCGCCAGATCCACGCAACGTCATGTGAACGGCGGTGGCCAGTCTACTCATCGAAACATCTCCCCACAATAGACGAATTACTTGAACTCATTCAACTATACGATAATCTCAAGTAATGGCTCGCTATTCCTCCGCCAAGAAGGCCGCGGCAGCAGCAGCGTGGCGACATATCTTCGACTACATCGTGGCCACCGCCTCCGAACGGGTGGCAGTGCTGGAGCGGCTGGGTCTGACGCCGGCCGAGAGCCGTGCGCTTATCAGCCTCGACCCCGACGCCGGCCGGTCCATGCGATCCCTGGCCGATGCGTGGTCCAACGACCCATCCAACGCCACGTGGGTTGTCGACAGGCTGGAGCGGCGGGGCCTGGCCAAACGCGTCGCGAAGGATGGCGACCGCCGCGTCAAAGACGTCGTTCTGACTGCGAAAGGCAAGAGGATTCGCAAGGAGCTCCTGGCATCGCAGTACACGCCGCCACCCGACTTGATGGCCCTATCTCTGCGCGACCTCGACGCCCTTCGAGCGGCGGCGAGCAAACTGCCCGCTAGGCGGCCACCGCCTTGACGATCGACCGTACCATTTCGATCTCG
>VBFD01000007.1:0-17900 GCA_005883585.1 Chloroflexota bacterium | reverse complement strand
CTGCGCCGCGTCCGGGCCGAGTTTCAGGTTGCCGCGGCCGAAGTTGGCGAGCGTGACCGCTGGCAGCTGGCCGAGCTGGCCATCGCCTGCGTCAGCGCAGACGGCCGCCATGCCGACGAGGTGCTGGCCGCCGCCCTCGCATACATCGAGACCCACTCCGCCGGCGCCCGGATCACGGACGTGTCGACCGAGCTGGTGCGCCTGTGAAAACCATCGAGTCGCTCGCACCGGAGTTTGAGGCCACCCTTCCCTTCAAGCTCGACGCCTTCCAGCGCGAGGCGATCGACAAGCTGGACAGCGGCACCGGCGGCGTCCTGGTCAGCGCCCCCACCTCCAGCGGCAAGACGGTGGTGGCCGAATACGCGATCTTTCGCGCTCTGCGTGACGGCACGAAGGTCATCTACACGACGCCGCTGAAAGCGCTGAGCAACCAGAAGTACCACGATTTCGTGCGCGAGTACGGCGAGCGGACCGTCGGCCTGGTGACGGGCGAGAACACCATCAACGACGAGGCGCCGGTGGTCGTGATGACGACCGAGATCCTCCGCAACCTCATCTACGAGGATCCCAAGCGCCTGGACGCTGTCGCTTACGTCGTCCTCGACGAGGTCCACTACATCGACGACTTTCCTCGCGGCTCGGTCTGGGAAGAGATCGTGATCCAGGCGCCGCGATCGATCAAGCTCGTCGGCCTTTCGGCGACCATCGGCAACTACCGCGAGATCGCCGAGTGGATGGCGGAAAACCGTGGCGGCATGGAGACCGTCTTCCACAACGTCCGCCCGGTCGAGTTGAAGATGTGGCTCGCCGTCCAGAACCGCTTCTTCCCACTTTTCAAAGAGGACGGCGGCATCGATCAACGCACGTGGACCAAGGCCGCCGAGGAAGAGGAAGCGTCCTATCGGGTGGGCCGCTTCACACGCCTTCCCTCCAACGACCTGCTGAAAGTCATCGAGGAGCTGCGGCGCCTGGACATCCTGCCCTCGATCTATTTCATCTTCTCCCGGCGCGGCTGCCGGGAGGCGCTACAGCGATGCTCGTATCACGACCTCGACCTCACCACGGCCGAAGAGAAAGAGGCCATCGACCGGGTGGCGGCCGAGCGGCTGCTCGGCCTCAAGGATCGCGACGAAGAAGCGCTGTTCCGCCGCATGGTCGATGCGCGGCTGCTGCGCCGCGGCATGGCCGAGCACCACGCCGGGCTCCTGCCCTACCACAAGGAGATGGTCGAAGAGCTCTTCCAGCGCGGCCTCATAAAGGTCGTCTTTGCAACGGAGACGCTCTCGCTCGGCATCAACATGCCGGCGCGCGGCGTGGTCGTTTCTTCGTTCACCAAGTTCGACGGCGTGAGCTTCTCGAACCTGACCACCGGTGAGATGACGCAGCTCATGGGCCGAGCCGGCCGCCGAGGCATCGACGTGATCGGACACGGCGTGATCCTCAAGGAATCCGATGTCGAGATCGGGACCATCTACGAGGTGGCGATGGGGCCGACGCTCGTCGTCGAGTCGAAGTTTTTGCCCAGCTACAACATGGCCCTCAACCTGCTTCGCGTCTACACGCCGGCCGAGGCCGAAGGCCTCATGGAGCGGTCCTTCGGGCAATTCCAGAAGCGGCTTGCGGCCGACGCCACGCGCGGGCGGCTGCAAAATGTGCGTGCCCGGCTCGATGACATCCGCAAGATGTGGGACGACTCCGATGTCTCACTGGACGACGTCGTTCAGTACTTCAAGCTCGAGGATCGGCGCAGGGCGATCCGGATCGAGCTGAGGCGGCTGCGGCGCGACGCCGGCGCCGAGAGGCGCAACCGGCGCGGACGCCACACACGAGCGCAGGGTCACTCCAGCAGGCTGGTCCAGAAGCTGGAGGTCGAAGCCAAAGGCCTGCTCGAGCGGCAGCGAAAGCTGAAGGTGGTGCGCTCGCCGCGTTTCGGCGAGCACCTGCAGCGCTATTCGGAGATCAGAGCCTTGCAGAAGGAGCTCGAAGCCGGCGAGCGCGAGGCGACCGGCCAGATGGACGAATACGCTCGCAAGCTGCGACGCCTGTCCCGGATCCTCGCCGAGACCGGATTCCTGTCCGCCGACCGGCCGACCGACAAAGGCCTGTTCGCGGCCCGCATCTATGGCGAGAACACGATCCTCGTCGCAGAGGCGGTGTGGGCCGGATGGCTAGAGGGTCTGACGGCCGAAGAGCTGTGCGGGGTCCTCGTCATGCTGGCCGCCGAGGATCGCGAGCGAGGCCGCAGCCGCGGCGGGGCCCCGACCGGACCTCGCCGGTACCCCACGCCCGCCATCTCACAGACCGCACGGCTCGTCCGCTCGCTGTACTTCCGTTTCGCGGACATGGAGAAGGACCTCGACGAGCCCAACCTGCGCCAGCCGTCACACGACTACATCGACTTCGCGTATCGATGGTCGGCCGGTGAGCCCCTGGACAAGATCCCGCTGCCCGCCAACGTGGACATCGGCGACGCGATCAAAGCGATGAAGAGCCTCTACTCGCTGCTCCGGCAGCTCGAGTTCGCGTTGCGCCAGGCGAAATCGCCGCTCCTCGACGTCGTTTCACGCGCGGTCGCGCAGATGGAACGCGACGTTATCAAAAGAACGTAGGGCACACTAAAGGACGATGGCTGGAAAAAAGCGACGGATCCTCGTCACCGGCGTCGCGCGCTGGTGGGGGGCGCTGGTCGTCCAGCGTTTGGTCGACGACCCCGACGTTGCGGAGGTGATCGGAATCGACATCCGCGAACCTCGATACGACCTAGGCCGAGCCGACTACCTGAAGCTCGACATCCGCCATTCGCTGATCGGCAAGCTCGTGCGAGCGGTGGGCATCGACACGGTCGTGCACACGCTCACCCGGGTCGATTCGTTCGACCTCGATCCTCGACGCGCTCACGAGATGAACGTGATCGGGACCCTGAACCTCCTCGCCGGCTGTGCCGGCGCGGACAGCCCGGTCAAGCGATTCGTCCTCAAGTCGTCGGGTCACGTCTACGGCTCGCGCTACGACCTGCCGAACAACCTTCGCGAGGACCACAGGCTCGATTCGAACTCGAAGCACCAGTTTGTTCGCGACATCGTCGAGGTCGAGTCGTACGTATCCGACTTCGCCGACCGCAACCCCGGCATCGACCTCCTGACACTCCGCTTCAGCAACAGCCTGAACCCGGACGAGCCGCAGCCGCTGGCTCGCTACCTCGACCTCGAGTTCGTGCCGACGGTGGCCGGGTACGATCCCATCCTGCAGCTGATCCATCGCGACGACTGCGTCGAGGCCCTTTACCTGGCGACCAAGCGGGGGCCGGCCGGCGCATACAACATCGCCGCTCAAGGCGCTGAGCCGCTGTCGGCCCTTCTCGACGCCGCGGGCAAGCTCCATGCCCCGGTGCTGCCCCCTGTTGGTCTCGAGCTCACCGCGTTTGCGCTGCGACGGAGCGGGCTGGCGTCGCTTTCCCCGCAGCTCATGGATCTGCTTCGTTGGGGCCGGACTCTATCGACGGCGAAGGCCGCGCGGGAGCTGCGCTTCCGCGCCGCACGAGATACGCGAGCGGCGTTTGAGGACTTCATCCAGCAACGGCGCGTGCTCCGCTATGAGCCCGACCGGCACGCCTACCAGTACGAGAAAGAGTTGGAAGACTTCATCCACAGCCGGCAGCTGGCTTCCGAAAACGGCGAAGGCGAAGAGGTTGGCGCTCCGGCTACGGCTCGCCCCCGCCCCCATCGATGACGAGCACCTCTCCGTTCACGTAGCTCGCCGCGTCTGACACCAGGAACACTACCGCCCCGGCGATCTCGTCGGGAACGCCGATCCGGCCCATCGGGTTGGAGCTGATCACCCGGTCGAGGATCGCCTCGTTGCCCCAAAGCGCCTCTGCGAAACGGGTTTTGACGAGCCCGGGCGCTACGGCGTTGACGCGAACCTTGCCGCCGAGCTCTCGAGCGAGCTGGCGCGTGAGCATGATCACGCCCGCCTTGGTGATGTTGTAAACGCCCAGGCCAAGACCGGGCCGCAGCCCGCCGATGCTGGACACGTTGACGATCGCCCCGCCGTGATGCTCCATCGAGGCTTCATAGACGAGCTTGGTCAGGATGAAGATGCCGCGCAGGTTGACCTCGAACGTCTTGTCCCACGCCGACAGCTCGGCCCCCAGGACGGGGCCGAAGTAAGGGTTGGTGGCTGCGTTGTTGACGAGGATGTCGATTCGGGAGAAGCGCGTCATCACCCCTTCGACCAGGCGCTCGAGGTCCTCCTGCCTGCCGGCGTGGGCCGCGATTCCCACGGCGCGCTCGGGAAACTTCGTGTTGATCCGTTCGGCTTCGTCGTCCAGGTCCACCTGCTTGCGGCTCGACAGGACCACCTGGGCGCCCTGTTCAGCCAGCGCTTCCGCTATGGCGCTGCCGATGCCGCGACTCGCACCGGTGACGAGGGCAACGCGGCCGTCCAGGTCGAACCGGGAGCTCGGCGACACGGCTGATACGATAGCCCGACTCAATGGCGATTACGGGGAAAGCGGCGGAGGACATCCTCGAGCGCATCTTCCAGCCCACGACCAAGCCCAGCGCCATGGACCAGGCCGAGGAAACGCTGCGGCACCCCAAGCGCCTCGTTTATGTAGCCATGTCCAACAAGGCTTTCTACTGGCGGGCCCACATCCAGAAGTTCGTGCTCGATTCGGGGATGGTGCCGGTGAGCCCGTTCATGCTCTTCGACTACTACCTCATGCACACCGTCTCGAAAGAGATCGTCCGCGAGGCGATGAACAATCTGCTCGCCCGCTGTGACGAGGTCTGGGTGTTCGGGCGGCTGTCGCTAGGCGTCAAGGTCCAGGTCGGCATCGCCAAGCGCATGAACAAACCGGTGCGCTACTTCGACATCTCCGATCTTCCCATCGCGGTGATGCCCATCAGCGAGGAAACCGCGGAGGAAGAGCTCCGAGACTAGGCGCCTAGGCGCGGGCGACCCTGCGGTACCACGCTTCCGGATTCGACAGCTCTTCGACGCGCGGCATCGCGTCCGGACCTTGCCACGCAAGATTGAGATCCTTCATCCCATGCGCGTCATAGATGGCTTTGGCAAAAGCCTCGCCGCGGCGGTACTGCTGCAGCTTGAGGTCCAGGCCGGACAGCTTCCAGATCAGAAGCTCGAGGATGCTCTTGCCTGAGCTCCGCGCGCGGTACGCCTCCTCGATGCGCTCGAAGCCGGGCAGCAGCCTGGCGCCGAGCTCGTTCATGACCAGGTTGCTGTAACCCTCGACCAGCGACATCGTGCCCTGCATGCGCCTCATCACCCGCCATTGCGCGGGCAGGACTCCGGCGAAGGCCGCTATGCGCGCGGCCGGGGGCGCTTTCTTCGTCGTCGATTCGAGGAGCACCCTGAGCGATTGCTCCATATCCACTCTCAGCCACGGATGGGCCGCGAACTGCCAGGCATGCGTCATCTCGTGAAGGATCAGCCACCGCCTCAGGTCCTCACCGGGCAGGTCGGCTTTCTTGGCCCACTCCTCGACGTTGGTCTCGACCAGGTACAGCCCGTCGGCCGCGACTGGCTCGGCGCCGAGGAGCTGCGGGTCGTACTGGCCGAGTACCCTGCGCCCGAGAAAGCCGAGCATCAGGCCGACATACCGATCGATACCCGCGCGGCCGGCATCGACGATCAGCGAGTTGGGTACGCGGCCCTGTTCGAGAACAGGATCGATGACGCGGCTCAGGATGGCGAGGTTGAGGTCGAGCCAGCCCTCTCTGTCGACGGCTTCGAAACGGGCCAGTTGGACCCCGACGGGGAGCCTGCCCACGAAGTCGAGAAGCGGCTTCTCGAGCTTGCCGGCCATCGCCCGGTAGCGTTTCTCGGCTGCCGCGAGCAGTGCTCCCGAGGTTGCCGGCTGGTCGAGGTGAGCTCGTGCCGCCGACCGGACGTCATCCCAGTCGACAAGCACACCAGTGCCGCCCCGCGGGCGCACTGCCACCGCGACCGCCGCCGTGGCCAGTCCGGCGAGCACGCCGAACATCGCCGCCTTACCGACGCGCCGACTCATACATCCAGGTTACGAAAACCCTACGAAGCCGCTTAACGCAGCCGCGCCACCTAATAGATGTACGGCCAGCTCCGGTTGCGCTTGAAGACCACCTTGCACGGCTCGCATCGAAACACGATCTGGAGCTGCCGCCTACCGATGGCGGCGGCGTCCCGACCGCATACCGGACACGACGCCGTCTCGTCCTGGAAGGGACGAGGAAGGGGGTCCACTTTTATCTCTAACCGCCGTCGTTTTTTCGACATTTGCTCAAACCGTTCTCAAATTCGTTGCCAGCAACCAACCCGATCTCCGGGTTGCAATTCAGACGTCGAGTAGCGTCACATCCAGGTTCTTTAACCCCTCCGGTGGCTCAACTCCTGCGGTTTGCAAGCGCTTCAAGAGCGCAAGGATGTAGCGGACGCCGGCGAGGTTGACCCTGTGCTCGCGGGTCAAGGTCTGGATCGCCTGCAGCTTCATCACGTCGCGGCGGGAGTAGCGCCGTCGATTCGTGACCGTCCGCTTGGGATGAATCATGTCAAGGTGTTCGTACATCATGAGAGTGCGGGGATGTGTCTCAAGAATCTCCGACGCCACACTCAGGGTGAATATGGGCTTGTCCAGGTCGATACCCGCGTCGCGGGTCGTCGGAGAGGTGGCTGCAGAGGCCCGTTGCCTGATCTTCATAATCTTCTTGGCCCGGCGGAGTATACCGTTTGGACGATCGGCGGCCTAACTTTGGGTTACAGGACGGGTGCAACTTTCGGCGCCATTCTGCGCGCACCTGATGCCCCAGGCAATGTGTTGTTGTTAAGGATTGACTGCAAAATGCCTGAAGCGCCGCCGATCGGACCGCCGCACGGCGGCTCCATATAGTTACCAGCCAACAAAATGTCTGGGCTTCTGGGGCTTTTGCTGGTCAGCGTCTCGGTTGGCCTGAGCAACTTCGCCGGCGCGATCGGCATCGGCCTCAGCGGCATCAGCGCCCGCACCCGGCTCCGGGTCGGAATTGCCTTCGGCCTGTTCGAGGCGCTGATGCCGATCGCCGGCCTCCTCCTCGGCCAGGCCGTGGCGGGCTATCTGGGCCATGTCGCCAAGTACGTCGGCAGCGCGATTCTGGTCGTGGTCGGCGCGTACGCGATCTGGCAGGGCCGGCGGGTGAGCACCGAAAAGCCAGAGAGCGCGGAGATCGAAACGCACCGCTTGATCATCACGGCGCTGGCCTTGAGCATCGACAACCTGGCCGTCGGCTTCGCCCTGGCCGTCTATCACATCCAGATCGTGCTGGCGGCGGCGACCATCGGCGTCATCAGCGTGGCGCTGTCGCTGCTCGGCCTGGAGCTTGGGAACAGGCTCGGGACCAGGATCGAAGCCTGGAGCGAAGAGCTCGGTGGAGCCGTGCTGATTCTCGTGGGCGTCGCGATCGCCATCGGCGTCATCGGCTGAGACCTACGATGAGCGCAGCCTTGAGTGAGATGCCGCCCCTCGAGCACGTGCTGCTGGCCACCAAGGGCCACGTCGCCACGATCACCCTGAACCGCCCGGAGCAACGCAATCCGCTGTCGGCCGGGATGCTCCGCGATCTCATCGCCGCCTTTCGCTGGTGCAAGGAAGAGGACACGGTGCGGGTCGTCGTCGTCACCGGCGCCGGCGACCGCGCGTTCTCCGCGGGTGCCGACCTCAGCAGCTTCCAGCCTGGCGCGCCCGAGGCTGAGCACCACCAAGAGCGGCGAGCTTTCGTCGACCTCTTCTTGTTGATGGAAGGGCTTGGGAAGCCGATCGTCGGCCGGATCAACGGACACGCCCTTGCCGGGGGGATGGGGCTAGCGGGTTCGTGCGACGTATTGGTCGCAGTGGACACTGCGACGTTCGCCACGCCAGAGATCAACGTCGGGGTGTGGCCGATGATGATCCAGGCGGTTCTCGGCCGAAATCTTCCGCGCAAGGTCCTGCTCGAGATGATGATGCTGGGCGATCGATGGACCGCGACCCAGATGCAGTCGGCGGGGTTCGTGAACCATGTGGTCACCCGCGAGCTGCTTGATGCAACGGTCGACGAGATCACTGAAAAGCTGGCCAAGAAGTCGCCGTTGGTGATGCGGCTGGGGAGAGATGCGTTCTATCGCCAGCAGGACATGGACTTCGCTCCCGCGCTCGAGTACCTGCACGACGAGCTGCTGAAGGTGGCCATGACTGAAGACTCGAAGGAAGGCGTGCTCGCGTTCTTCGAAAAACGTGAGCCTGAGTTCAAAGGTCGATGAACGACCGATACAAGAAGTTGCGTGAATCGGCGCTCAAGGGCGGCACGCGTTACCTGCCCAAGCTGCGCGAGCAAAACAAGCTCACGGCCCGCGAGCGGCTCGACCTTCTGCTCGACCCTGGCTCATTCGTGGAAGACGGTCTCTTCGCCAACGTCCTGGCAGATGAGCTGCCCGCCGACGGCGTGATCACCGGGTTGGGAGCGATCGAAGGGCGACATGTGGCCGTGATGGCGAATGACCCGACGGTCAAGGCCGGGAGTTGGGGCGCGCGGACGGTCGAGAAGATCGTGCGCATCCAGGAGACGGCGCAGAGGATCCGCGTTCCGCTCTTCTATCTGGTCGACTCGGCCGGCGCCCGCATCACCGACCAGATCGACATGTTCCCTGGGCGCCGCCACGCGGGAAGGATCTTTTTCAACGAGGTGCAGCTGTCAGGCCAGGTACCGCAGATCTGCCTTCTCCTCGGCCCGTCGGCGGCGGGCGGCGCGTACATCCCCGCCTTTTGCGATGTGGTCGTCATGGTCGAGGGCAACGCATCGATGTATCTGGGTTCGCCGCGCATGGTGGAAGTCGTGGTCGGCGAGAAGGTGAGCCTCGAGGAGCTTGGAGGCGCGCGGATGCACTGCACCGAGAGCGGATGCGGGGATGCGCTTGTCTCCGACGACAAGGAGGCCATCGATTTCGCGCACGCCTACTTCGCCTACATGCCGCAGCGCTCGGGCGAAAAGCCGGTGCCGTGCAAGGCCAAGGCTCCGCGCGAGGGCTCGAAGCCCATCGCCGACCTCATCCCGGAAGAGGCGAACAAGGGCTACGACATGCGCAAGGTCATCGACGCCCTGATCGATGAGGGCAGCTGGGTGGAGATCAAGAAGCTCTTCGCCAAGGAGCTGCTCACCGGCTTCGCTCGCCTGGACGGACAGGCGGTCGGCATCGTCGCGAACCAGCCGATGCAGAAAGGCGGGGTGCTGTTCAACGATTCCGCCGATAAAGCCGCCCGTTTCATCTGGCTGTGCGACGCCTTCGAGATCCCACTTCTGTTTCTCGCCGACGTGCCCGGCTTCATGATCGGCACCGACGTCGAGCGCCGAGGCATCATCCGGCACGGGGCCAAGATGATCAGCGCGGTGTCGGAGGCGACGGTCCCGAAGATCTCCGTCATCGTGCGCAAGGCTTACGGTGCCGGGCTCTACGCGATGGCGGGCCCGGCTTTCGACTCCGACTGCGTGATCGCGCTGCCTTCGGCGCAGATCGCGGTCATGGGCCCGGAGCCCGCGGTCAACGCGGTCTTCTTCAACAAGCTGGCCGAGCTGCCGGAAGAGGAAAGGACCGCGCGGCGTAAGGAACTGGAGGACGAGTACCGCCAAGACGTCGATCTCTACAAGCTGGCCAACAACCTCATCGTCGACGACGTGGTCGAACCCAAAGACCTTCGCGCGAATCTCATCGCACGCTATCGCGCCTACGCGACCAGGAAATCATCCCGGCCGGACCGGAAGCACGGAGTTCAGCCGGTCTAGGAGCGGTGGTACGGGACGGCGTAATAAACCACGATCACATAGAAGGTGACGCTCGCGGTGATGACCGCCAGGTGAAAGACCTCGTGGTAGCCGAACACGCGCGGCCACAATCTCGGACGCCGGAATGCGTAGGCCGCGGCGCCGAGCGAGTACTGCAGCCCACCTAGCGCCATCAGCACGGCCGCCACCCAGCCCAAAGCCGCAGTGAGCGGGACGAGCGCGACCACAGCCAGCCAGCCCATCGCCAGGTAGAGGCTCGCCAGCACGACCCGCGGGATGCGCAGGAACGGTGCCGCCCCAATGACTCCGGCGAGTGCACAGACCCAGATGGCGACCAGGACCCCGATTCGCCACCAGCCGCCAAGGATGTTGAAGACGAGCGGCGTGTAGGTCGCGGCGATGAAGACGAAGATCGTCGCGTGGTCCGCGCGCCGTAGCCAGTCCTTGACGCGTGGCGGCCAGTTGAAGATGTGGTACGTGGCGCTGACGGCGAAGAGCAGGACCAGCCCTGTCCCGTAGATCGCCATCGAGGCGAGCTTCGCGGGGTCGTGGCGCGTAATCACGATCAAGCTCACAAGGCCGGCGACCGCGACGAACGACGCCACGGCATGCGACCAGCCCCTCAGCAGCGGTTTCGGCATCGTCACGGCCGGAAGGTTCATGACTTACGGAATGTTACGGGGCCATCAAAGCAGTCTTGAAGAGAGCAAAGCGATGGCGATCGCGACCACCCCCCAGGAGAACGCGCGCAGGGCCGTTTCCAACGGTTTCAAAATGGTCGCCTCTTCGAGCCGCGCCGTTGATCCGTCGTTGAGCGTGATCACGCCCGAAACCGAGCGCGTCTTGCGGCGCAGATTGCGCGCCGGAGTGCTCAGCGCACGTTGGCCGAAGGACAGCGCAAACGCGCTAGCGGCCGCCGCGACGGCCCCGAGCGAGATGCTGCCGGTCTGCGCGAAGTAGGCCGTGAGCAGTGGGAAAGCGCCCCATGACAGCGCAAACCAGAAATCGCCGTGCATGCGGCCGCCGAGGAGCTCCAGGTTGTACGCATAAACGAAAAGCACCCCGAGCGCGATGAATGGAAGCAGCGACCACCCCAGGAGTGGCAGACCGGCCAATCCGATGGCGACCGCGCCCGCCAGGCCGATCGCGCCCGCCGCCTTCAGCACCCAACTCGGGATCGATGTGCGTAGCGGACGTCCATTGAGCTCGTCGAGCGCATGAGCGGCGATGCCGACCGCGAGGAAGAAAGCGACCAGCGTGGCCCCGAGCCGAAAGGTGCTCAATTTCGGCGCGAGGCTGGCGCCGATCACGACGTAGGACAGGTGCCACGCCGTGTACGGCGGATGCAACAAGGCCCAGACGTCCCGCCGCCACCCGCGCCCTACCGCTGTGTAGTAGGCGGGGGCGAGCGCCTCAGGCACGCTTCGTGCCCCACATCACGATCCCTCCGCCGAGGCTCATCAAGCGATATTCGACTCCCTCCATCCCCGCCTCCTCCCAGGCATCGATCAGGCGCTGCAGCGGCCACCGTCGGTAGTGGGCCGAAATGTTGGGACCGAGAAATCGGCCCACGTTCCACCAGGCCCGACCACCCAGCACGAGCCCGGCGACCGGCAGCACGGCGCGGGTATACAGCCACCAGGCGGCGCGCGGAGGCAGGCTGGGGGGCACGTAGAAATCCAGGCCGGCCATCACACCGCCTGACCGCAGCGTTCGGGTGAGCTCCCGGATCGTCGCGGCCGGATCGGCCACATATCGAAGGACATACGTGAAGCTGATCGCGTCGAAGGCGCGGTCATCAAAAGACAGCGCCTCGGCCCTTGCGGTCTCGAGCTCGATGAGTCCCTGCAGCCCGGCGCCGGCCACCCGTCCACGTCCGATCTCGAGCATCTCCTGGCTGACGTCGACGCCCGTGACGTGCCCATTCGTGCGCCGTGCGATGGCGATCGCGACGCCGGCCGTACCGGTGGCGACATCGAGGACGCGCCGCGGCTGATCCTTCGCGACGTGCCTGACCAGCTCTGCGCGCCACCGCGCGTTCTGTCCGAACGAAAGCACCTCGGCCAGCAGGTCGTAACGGCGAGGCAGGCGCCGAAACAGCTTCACCGCAAACTCGTTCTCGGCGCTGCCTACCGACATTGTCATGGCCCACACTACGGGTACCGTGACCGGAGATGTAGAGCGCTTCGCCGCCTGGCAGCGCGACGTGCTCGAGGCACGGGCCGTCGATTCAGAGGTCCTCACGATCGGGCCCTTTCGCGTCGCCATGTCCCAGGACAAGGAAGCACCCTCGACGAGCTGGGTCACGTTGGTCGAAGGCTCAGCCAGCGAAAGCGAGACGCTGAAGGCGATGCCGAAATTGAAGGCGGCGCTGAAGAAGCACAAAGCGCCGCTCGAGATCGAGTACAACGAAGCGGTCTTTCCGGAGGTCGGGGCGTGGCTGGAATCGGCCGGCCTGAAGATGGCGGAAAAGAATCCGCTGATGGCGTGTCACCCGGATTCGTTCAAACCATTCGTCGCACCCGAGGTACACCTGACGCAGCTCCGGTCCACCGCCATCGCGGCTGAGCTGGAGGCCTTCCAGCAGATTCGGTGGACCAACGGCGGCGACGTCAAGAGACCAGTGCCGCCGATCGATCAGCTGCGGGTCGCGCTGGCCGTCCCCGACAGCGTCTTCTTGCTGGCGTGGCTGGATTGGGAGGCGGCCGGCACCGGGGTCTCGCATTCGATGAAGGGAGCGGCGGAAGTCGTCGGCGTCGTCACCGCGAGGAAGCTGCGGCGTCGCGGGGTCGCCGCCACCGTCACCTCAGAGCTGGTCAGGCGGCATTTCGACGGCGGCGGTGACTTCGTCTTCCTGGACGCGGCCACCGAGGAAGCGGCGAAGGTCTACGAAAAGCTGGGCTTCTCACGTTTTGGCGCGAACCTCGTCTACCACTAGCAGTCAGTGCGGCCCGCGTGACTCGGCCTCGCGCGAGCGCCGCCAGCGTTCCTCCGCCTCCGCCTTGTCGCCGCGGCGTTCGGCGACCAGCGCCAGCGCGCGCCAGGTCCAACCCGGCAGCTGGCGGTCGCCAAGCTCCTCCGCGATGCGGATTGCGTAGCGCAGGTCCTCCTCCGCTTCATCAAGCCGGCCCAGCTCCCGCTTCGCGATGCCCCGGGCCGCCCTGGCGTCCGCGAGCTCCCAGCGAGCTCCAAGCTCGGAAAAGATCGCCACGCCGCGGTCGAACCAGGGCAGCGATTCCTCGCGACGTTCGAGGTCGTCCAACACGCGACCCTTTTGCACGGCGGTGTTGGCGATCGTGAACTGGTCGCTCGCCTCACCTGCAAGCGCGCCGGCCTCATCGATGAGCTTCAGCGCCCCCTCGTGGTCGTTCATCTGGCTGTGGTTGATCGAAAGCGCCGTCAAAGCGCGCACCCGAGACCAGTGGTCTTTCGGATCGACCATGTCGAGCGCCCGCCTCCAGATGACCTCGGCCTCTTGATACCGCTCGCGCGTCCAGGGAACCCAGCCCGCGAACAGCAGCGTCCGCACGATGGCCCACGGCTCGCCCAGCTGCTCTGCTGCTTGGAGCGACCGATCCAACAGCTTCTCGGCCTTGTCGACGTCGGCCTCGAAGTTGATGGCGATATCGCCCAGGAAGCGCAGCGCGAGCGCCAAGGCGAATAGGTCGTCGTGCTCCTCCGCCAGTGTCACGGCCCGATTCAAGGCCTCCGTGGCCGAGCGGTATTCGCCGAGCCAGTAGCGGGCCTCGCCCATGCCCGCCAGGATCCTGGCCTCCCGAGCTCCCCAATTTCGCTCGGGGCCCGCCATGACGAGGGCGCGATCGTATCGATCGATCGCCGAGCGGATCTCCATGCGCCGGCGTGCACGGTCGCCGGCGACGAGGAGAGCGTCCGCAGCGCGCTCCGGGGCCGCTCGGTCGTTCGGGTCGAGGTCGAGGGAAGCGATCGCCGCGAGCTCGAGGTGATCGGCGGCGAGCGATCCATGGCCCGAATCGATCAGGTAGTCGGCGACCAGCTGATGCAGGCGCAGGCGCTCTCGTTTCGGCAGGCTGGCGTATGCGACGTCTTTCAGTGTGGCGTGGCGGATCCGCCAGCTCGCGGGCGGCTGGCGCACGATGACCTCGGCGTCCTCGAGGTCCTGGAGCTCCTTCACGTTTGCGCTGCCGTCGACGGTGGCGAGCTCTTCAAGGTCGAATGCGTACATGAACACCGATGCACGGCGGGCCAGCTCGCGCAGCCGGGCCGGAAG
Source organism: Chloroflexota bacterium (assembly GCA_005883585.1). Classification (GTDB taxonomy): domain Bacteria; phylum Chloroflexota; class Dormibacteria; order Dormibacterales; family Dormibacteraceae; genus UBA10449. The sequence continues at coordinate 3,860 of VBFD01000007.1, read as the reverse complement.
AGCATCGAGCCGGGCGCTGACCACCGCCTGAACGGTGGGTGGGATGGTCATGCGACCGGCGGGCCCGGAGCCATCGCCGTTGGGCATGAGCATGCCGGTCGTCTCGATGATGAAAAAGGGATTGCCTCCCGCGCGCTCGGCGATCTCGATCGCCTGCGGCTCTGGGATTCGACCTCCGCCCGCCTGGCGGACGAGATTGATCGACTCCGCCGGCGAAAGCCGATCCAGGCGCAGCAGGACCGAGTTCCCACTTGTCGATCCCCAATCGGGCCTGTCCTCGAGCAGCTCGTTTCGCGCCAATGCGAGGATCAATGCCCGGCGCGGTCCGCGCCGTCCGGGGGTCGCGAGGCGTTCGATGAGGTCGAGCATCGCGGGCTTGAGGTGGTGGGCGTCCTCGAACACCATCATCACGGGGTGGTCGCGAGCCAGCCCGTCGACGATGGCGGTGAAACCCGCCTGCACGTCATGGACGAAGGCCGCCTCCTCTCGCCGTTCGGCCAGGCCGAACAGGAGAGCGAGGCGTTGGGCAACCAGATCGGCCTCGGATGGATCGCAGCAGCGATTCGCGAGCTCGCGCAGGCGGCGCCTGATCTTATCCGGCGGATCGCCGGCGTCGATGCCGGCCAGGTCCCCGATGATCGCGGCGGCGGGTGAGAACGTCGCGGTGTCCGTGTCGGAGCGAGGCTGGCCACGCAGCACGACCACCGCCGCCGCGACGCCTGCCGCCAGCTCGTCGGCCAAACGCGACTTGCCGATGCCGGGCTCGCCGAGGACGGTGACGAGCACCGGGCGGCCGGTCGAGGTCGTGAGGCCGAGGCTCTGGTCGAGGATGGCCTGCTCGCTCGCGCGGCCGACGAATGGGATCGTGCGCCGCGCGGAACGGGTCGTCAGCCCGTCGACCGGGAAAGCATCGAGACCCGCATCGAAGCCTTTGGCCCTGACGTGGCGGCGGCGCCCATACGACACGGTCGTTGCCGTAAGGGCGTGCGTGGTGCTGCCCGCCAGCAGCTCGCCTGGGCGCGCCGCCGACTGCAACCGCGCCGCCTCATTGACGACCGGGCCGGTCACGAGCATCTGGCCGCTCGGGTTCCGTCCCATGGCGGCCTCTCCGGATTCGATCCCGATCCGGACCTCCAACGGCGCGGCGAGGCCCGCCGCCTCCCCCAGCCGTCGGGTGCGACCGCGAATCGCGAGACCGGCGCGGACGGCACGCAAGGCGTCGTCCTCGTGCACGGCCGGCATTCCGAAGACCGCCATGACGGCGTCGCCGATGAACTTCTCAGGGCGACCGCGGAGCGCGAGCAGCTCCTCCGACGCCGCGCCGAAGAACTGGCCCAGGACCTCGCGGGATCGCTCCGCGTCGAGGCGGCCCCCGAGACCGGTCGAGTCGACGATGTCGGCGAAGAGGACGGTGACCATCTTCCGCTCTTCGGTGTGAACGAGCGGTCCGACCGACGCCCCGCAGTTCGGGCAGAAGCGGGCGCCGTCCGGGAGCGGGCGCCCGCAAACCGAGCAAGCCGTCACCACACCTGCAGGATATGCTGCAGCCGATGAGCGATCCCAAAGTCGACGCCCTCAGCCGCGTGCCCCTGTTTGCGACGCTCTCAAAACATGAGCTGGAGTTCGTTGCCAGCCGAGCCGATGAGGTGGACACCCCGGCCGGTAAATTCCTGACCACGCAAGGGGAGCCGGGCGATACCTTTTACGTCCTGCTCGACGGCGAGGCACGGGTGGACATCGACGGGAAGCTGCGGCGCAACCTGGAGCCAGGGGACTTTTTCGGCGAGATCAGCATGCTCGATCGCGGCCTGGGCACCGCGACCATCACGACGACCAAACCCTCACGTCTGCTGGTGATGAGCCACGCTCAGTTTCGAGACGCCATCAAGGCCAACGATCAGCTGTTGATCAAGGTCCTCGCCGCGATGGGCGAGCGGCTGCGGGCCGACCTGGCTGTCAGGCACCAACACGACTGAAGCCCCGGGCTGCCCCGGGGCTTGTCGCGATAACCTCTCTAAACCTTCAGCTTGACCGGGGGTTGGTCCGGCTTACCCATTACCTCCGCGAGCTGAACAATGCGGATGTTGTTGCCGAACGGGTCGCGGATGCCGATGTCGGTGCCGTAGAAGTGCGTGGTCGGCTCCTGGGTGAACTCCACGCCGCGCCCTTTGAGCGTCTCGAACGTCTTTTTGATGTTGTCCGTGGTCAGGCCGAGCGTGAAGCCGGTGGCGCCCTTGGTGACGAGCTCTCGCACCTTCTCGGTCGTAGCCTCGTCCATTGCCGGCGGCCCTGGCTTCTCGAGCAGGATGTCGCGGCCCTTCTGACCCGGCACGCAGACAGTCAGCCAGCGCATGAAGCCCAGGTCCAGGTCATTGGCGACCTCGAGCCCGAGCGTGTTGACGTAGAAGTCTTTCGCCTTGTCCTGGTCGAGAACGAATATCTGCGACATGTTGATGCCGTTGTACATCGGTGATTCCTCCTGTTGGTTTGGTTTGAAGATGAATCCGATGCTAGGTGCCGCTACGAGACGTGGCTTCTCCAAAACTGCTGGGTCTCATGTAGGCCATCGTGAAGCAGCTCGGCACCGCTTTGACCTCGGCGCGATCGCGATACTCGCTCGGGCTCACACCGACGACTTCCCGAAACGTGCGGCTGAAGGTGCCGAGGCTGTTGAAGCCGACGTCGAGACAAACGTCGGTGATGCTTCGCTGGGTCTCGCACAGCTTGAACATCGCCCGCTCGACCCGCCGGCGCTGTAAATAGCGGTGCGGGGTCTCGCCGAAGGTCGCTCGAAACGTGCGGATGAAATGTGCATCCGAAACGTTTGCCAATCGCGCCAGCTCCTGGATGTCGAGGGGTTGTGCATAGGCGCGGTCGATCGCGTCCCGGGCGCGGAGCATACGGCGGTTGAGCTCCTCGACGGCCCTGCTCATGGCCCAAGTATCGTCATAGGTCGTGGCATCGTGGGCTGAGTTCGAGGCGGCGGAGCCGGAGTTCGCGTCGCGCGTCCGCGAGCTGTTGTCAAGGCGCAAGCACCTCACGATGGCCACGCTGCGTCGCGGTGGCGCGCCTCGAATCAGCGGTATCGAAGTCGAGATCGCCAAAGGGCGTTTGCGGATCGGCTCGATGCCCCGCGCTGTCAAGGCGATGGACCTGCGCCGTGACGGTCGAGTCGCGATTCACGGTCCGACGGTTGATCCGCCGGCGGACAACGCAGCCGGCTGGAAGGGCGAAGCGAAGGTCGCGGGGATGGCGACTGAGATCGATTCAGGGAGCGACGCTCATCACTTCGTGATCGATATCGAGGAGGCCGTCATCACGCACTTGAACGAAGCCGGCGACCGGCTGGTGGTCGAATCGTGGACTCCCGCCCGCGGCCATCGCACGTTAGAACGCGAATAAGTCGGGCCTCGACCCGGCAGAATACGTCCCATGCTGGAGTACTTCGAGCTGACCCGACTCGAGCAAAGGCTCGATCACATCCGTGAGGCGCCGGCGGACGGGGGGACTCTGGAGCTCATCACCAGGCGCCCGGCCGTTGACGAGCGCGAGGTTCTGACCGAGGCGCGCCTCGACACCGGCAATGGCCTGGAAGGCGACACGTGGCTTGTTCGCGGCAGCAGCCGGACGGCCGACGGCAGGCCCAATCCGGATTCCCAGCTGACGCTCATGAGCGCGAGGGCGGCGGCCGCCATCGCCGGTGAGCGCGATCGCTGGCCGCTCGCGGGGGATCAGCTCTATGTCGATCTCGACCTCAGCGTCACGAACCTGCCCCCGGGCAGTCGGGTTCAGATCGGCTCGGCGGTGATCGAGTTCAGCGAGACCCCGCACACGGGATGCGCGAAGTTCCAAGCGCGCTT
>VBFD01000105.1:0-5491 GCA_005883585.1 Chloroflexota bacterium | reverse complement strand
CAAACTGTTCGACAAGAAGCTCAAGGACCGGGTCCGGCAGCGGATCATCGAGGAAGGCGTCCGCATGGATGGACGCGGCCTCAAGGATGTCCGCCCGATCACAGTCGAAGTGGGGGTCCTGCCCCGCACCCATGGCTCGGGCCTTTTCACTCGAGGACAGACGCAGGCGCTCACGATCGCGACGCTCGGCTCGATGTCCGACCAGCAGAAGCTGGACGGCCTTTCGCCGGACCAGTTCAAGCGTTACATGCACCACTACAACTTCCCACCGTTCTCGGTCGGTGAGGCGCGCCCGCTGCGCGGCCCGGGCCGGCGTGAGATCGGTCACGGGGCTTTGGCCGAACGCGCGCTGCTCGCTGTGATCCCGCCTGTCGAGGAGTGGCCGTACACGATGCGGCTGGTCTCCGAGATCCTCAGCTCCAACGGCTCGACCTCGATGGCGTCGGTGTGCGGGTCGACGCTCGCGCTGATGGATGCAGGCGTTCCGATCAAGGCGCCGGTCGCGGGCATCGCGATGGGCCTGGTCATGCGCGAGGGCAAGTCCGCGGTGCTGACCGACATCCAGGGCGTCGAAGACAACCTGGGCGACATGGACTTCAAGGTCGCGGGCACGAAGGACGGCATCACCGCCCTGCAGATGGACATCAAGATCAAAGGCCTGACGCACGAGATCCTGGCCCAGGCGCTGGAGCAGGCTCGCGAGGCGAGGCTCTTCGTGCTCGACAAGATGCTGGCCGTGCTGCCGCGGCCGCGCAGCGAGATGAGCTCCTACGCGCCGCGCATCACCACGATTCTGATCAACCCCGACAAGATCCGAGACATCATCGGCCCGGGAGGCAAGATGATCCGCAAGATCACCGAGGAGACCGGCGCGCAGATCGACGTCGAGGACGACGGTCGGGTCTTCATCGCCGCGGTCGACCAGGAGGCCGGCCAGAAGGCGATCGACTGGATCAAGGGCCTCACCGACGAGGTCGAGGTCGGGAAGATCTACAAGGGCAAGGTCGTTCGCATCATGCCCTTCGGCGCCTTCGTCGAGGTGCTCCCCAACCAGGACGGCCTGGTCCACATCTCCAAGCTCACCGACCATCGGGTCGAGCGGGTGGAAGAGGTGGCCAACGTCGGTGACGAGATCGTGGTCAAGGCGACAGAGGTCGACAGCCAGGGCCGGCTCAACCTGAGCCGCCAGGCGGCGATCGACGAGCTGACCGCGAAGGGCGAACCGATCGAGGAGAAGATCGACAAGGAGGCCATGGCCACAGCGCTCGCATCGCCACCGCCGCCACCCCGCGAGGGTGGTTTCCGCGGAGGCGACCGTGGGGGTCGCAACGGCGGAGGCCGCGGGCGAAGATAGAGGTATGAGCGGGCCGATCAAAGTCGCGGTCGCCGGTCACCGCGGCAAGGTCGGCTCGATCCTCGCCGCTGCGCTGGCGGCGGAACCGGACATCGACTACGTCGGGGGCATCTCGCGAGGCGATGACCTCGCCGCCTTCTTGCATGAGAAGAGGCCGCGCGCCTTCGTCGATTTCACACGGCCTCCGGAAGCGCTGCACAACGTGCTCGCCGCCGTGGCCATTGGTGCTTCGCCGGTTGTGGGCACGAGCGGCTTGTCGGCGACCGACGTCGACAAGCTCGAGACCGCATGCAAAGCGAAAGGCTTGGGTGGGATCGTCGCGCCCAACTTCGCCGTCGGCGCGGTGCTGATGATGCACCTCGCTGAAATCGCCGCACCGCATTTCGACGCCGCAGAGGTCATCGAGATGCACCATGCGACCAAGCTCGACGCGCCGTCCGGCACGGCCCTCTCGACGGCGAAGCGGCTCGCGGCCCGGCGAGGCAGCAAGCCCTTCACCCACAAGAAGGCCGAGAAGGTGACGCTCGAGGGTACGCGAGGCGGGGAAGAGGGGAGCGTCGCGGTGCACAGCATCCGCCTGCCCGGTTTCGTGGCCGACCAGGAGGTCATATTCGGATTGCCAGGCCAGACGCTCACCATCGCCCATCGGACGACGAGCCGCGAAGCCTACGTGCCGGGAGTGCTGCTGGCGATTCGCACGGTCGTCGCCGAGCCGCGCTTCTATCGCGGTCTCGACGAGCTGCTGGGCCTGGATCTCGCCTGATCCAATAACGCACCGTTTGACCCAAAAGCGCGAAATCACCCGCCCGCAAACGCACGTTTAGATCAAGACGTGCGCAATTGCGCGATTCGCCATCGCGGCCTGGATCGAATTAAACTGTGGTCGTGCCCACCTCCAAGCGATTAAACGTTGCCGTCGTCGGCGCGACCGGGCTCGTGGGCCAGCAGATGCTCAAGATTCTGGTCCAGCGCAAGTTTCCGGTCGCGAATGTAACTGCCTTCGCGTCCGAGAGATCGGTCGGGGCGACCGTGCCCTTCAACGGCGAACACCTGACGCTGCGGCGATTGGACGAATCTTCGTTCCAGGGCGTCGACATTGCGATGTTCGCCGCCGGTGCCGACATCTCCCTTCAATACGCTCCCAGCGCTGCCGAGGCAGGCGCACTCGTCATCGACAAGAGCTCTGCCTGGCGGATGAAGGCCAACGTGCCTCTGGTCGTCCCCGAGGTCAACGCAGAGGACATCCGCGAGAACGAGGGCATCATCGCCAGCCCAAACTGCACGACGATCCCCCTGACGATGGTGCTTGAGCCCTTACGCAAGCGCTTCGGCGTCCGGCGTGTGATCGTATCCAGTTACCAGGCCGCATCCGGAGCCGGTCGCGCGCTGATGGACGAGCTCGAGGACCAGACGGAAGCGATCGCAGCCGGCAAGACTCCAACGGTCGCCACGACCTCGCACCAGCTCGCCTACAACGTCATCCCAGGCGGCTGGAAGCCTGACGCCGGCGGCTACAACGAGGAAGAGATGAAGCTCGTCCACGAAACCCGCAAGATCCTCCACGATCCGGCGCTGCCGATCGCCGCGACCTGTGTTCGCGTACCGGTGCCGATCGGCCACAGCGAATCGGTCTTGATCGAGACCGAGAAGAAGATCGGTGCGGGCGAGGCGCGATTGGTCCTCGGCGAGGCTCCCGGTGTCATGGTCGAAGACGATCCGCACGCCAAGATCTACCCGACCCCGCTCCATGTCGCGGGCAAGGACGAGGTGTATGTTGGCCGCATTCGCGACGACATCTCATCGAACCGCGGGTTGATGCTCTGGCTGGTTTCGGACAACCTGCGCAAGGGCGCCGCGCTCAACGCCGTTCAAATCGCCGAGCATGCGCTCGCGATGGGGGTCATCTGATGGCAGCACCTGAGATCGGACGTCTTCTCACCGCCATGATCACTCCTTTCAAAGCCGACGGGTCGGTGGACTACGAGGCGGCGGAGAAGCTGGCCGTCATGCTCGTCGCCGACGGATCTGACGGCGTCGTCGTCTCGGGCACCACCGGCGAATCGCCGGCGCTCAGCGATGACGAGAAGATCGAGCTGCTGAAAGCCATCAAGAAGGCGATCCCGCGCCAATCGGTCGTCTCGGGCACGGGGAGCAACGACACCCACCACTCGGTCAAGCTCTCCGAGCGCGCGATGAAGGCGGGCGCCGACGCGCTGCTCGCCGTCGTCCCGTATTACAACAAGCCCCCGCAAGAGGGCATGTACCAGCACTTCAAGGCGATCTCGGAAGTCGGCCCGACGATCATGTACAACATCCAGGGTCGCACGGCAGTCAACATGACGTCGGCGACGACGATCCGATGTTCGCAGCTGCCGGGCATCATCGGCGTCAAAGAGGCCAGCGGCGACCTTGATCAGATCGGTCTCGTCTGCGCGGGCAAGCCGGAGCAATTCAAGGTCTGGAGCGGCGACGACAGTTGGACGCTGCCGTTGCTCGCGGTCGGTGGCTACGGAGTCATCTGCGTCGTCTCGCACATCGCCGGGCGCTCCGTTAAGAGGTTGATCGATGCGTACGTCAAGGCGGATAACAAGACCGCGCAGGAGATACACCAGGGCTTGCTGCCTGTGATCAAGACGCTGATGACCACGGCCGCCAACCCGGTTCCGATCAAGACGGCGCTCAACGCCATGGGCTTCCCGGCAGGCCCATTCCGCCTGCCCCTGGTGCCGCTGACGGACGATCAGCTCAAGTCCGTGATGCAGACCATCGGCGAGGCCGGGGACCTGATCACATTCAGCACTGGAGTGAAAGTCGCCTAGCGCATCCCCCGAGCTCGAGCAGCTCCACACCGAGGTCCGCGCGTGCGTCAAGTGCGGTCTCCACGCGACGCGCACGCAAGCAGTGCCTGGTATCGGACCCTGTCCGGCCGACATCATGATCGTCGGGGAGGCGCCTGGGTTCAACGAGGACCGGCAGGGCGAGCCCTTCGTGGGCGCGGCAGGCCACCTGCTCGACACACTGCTCGCACGAATCGGGCTCGGCCGGTCAGACGTCTACATCACCAACGTGCTCAAGTGCCGGCCACCGCAAAACCGCGACCCGATGCCGAACGAGGTCGAATCTTGCTCGCCGTACCTGGCCCGCCAGCTGGAGATGATCAAGCCGAAGGTCGTGCTCGTGCTCGGCAGGCATGCCCTTGAGCGCCTGCTGCCTGGACAAGGCTCCATATCGCGGGTCCACGGCAGCCTCGTGCGGCGCGATGGCGTGGCGTACGTGCCGCTTTACCACCCAGCTGCTGCTCTGCACAACGGCGCCCTGGTCGCGGATCTCGAGCAAGACTTCGACCGTGTGAAGGCATACCTCGACAAGCTGCTCGCGCCGCCACCGCCGCCGGAACCGATTGCAATCCCAAAGCAGGAGGCAGAACAGCTGCGTCTCTTGTGAGCGGGCTTCGATACCTGCCGCTCGGCGGCCTCGGCGAGGTCGGCATCAACATGTGGGCGCTCGAGTGGGAGGACCAGGTCCTGGTCGTCGACGCGGGGCTCATGTTCCCCCAGGAGGACATGCTCGGCATCGACCTCGTCCTGCCCGATATCTCGTACCTGCTCGACCCGCGGCGCAAGGTGCTCGGAATCTTTCTGAGCCATGGGCACGAAGACCACATCGGTGGGCTCCCATTCGCGCTCAAGAAGATCAACGTCCCCGTCTACGGGACGCGGCTCACGCTCGGCCTGGTCAAGCCCAAGCTCAAAGAGCATCGCATCCTGCGCGAGGCGGACCTGCGCGAGGTTCGCGTGGGCGACACTGTGCAGCTCGGCCCGTTTCGCGTCGAAACAATCGCTGTCTGCCACTCGATCCCGGACGCGGTCGCGCTCGCCATCCAGACGCCCGTCGGGCGAGTCGTCTACACCAGCGACTTCAAGCTCGACCCCGATCCTCCTGACGGCCATCCGACCGACATGGAACGCTTCCGGCGGCTGGGCGACGAGGGCGTACAGCTGCTGCTCAGCGACTCCACCAACGCGGAGCGGTCGGGCCGCTCGGGCTCGGAGCGAGACCTGCACGCACCTTTCGAGCGCATCTTCGGCGAAGCTCCGGGCCGCATCGTGGTCGCGAACTTCGCCTCCAACATCCACC
>VBFD01000104.1:0-5717 GCA_005883585.1 Chloroflexota bacterium | reverse complement strand
GCGTTCCGCAGACCAACCGCGCGCCGGATGGGGCGCTGATCAACGCCCTGCGAGGGTTTCTGGACACCCTTGCCCGCCGCATTGACGAGCGCAAACCCCGGCATGTCGCCGTGACCACCGATGAGGATTGGCGGCCCGACTGGCGTGTCGAGCTGATCCCAAGCTACAAGGCGCACCGCACTGCCGAGCCGGTGCCGCACGCCCTCGAGCCCCAGATTCCGGTGATCATGGACAGCCTCGATGCGGTGGGCGTCGACGTCGTCGGCCTGGACGACTACGAGGCCGAGGACATCATTGCCTCGCTGGTGACCAAGGTCGAGCCGCCGATCGAGATCTTGAGCGGCGATCGCGACCTGTTCAGCCAGATCCGCGACCGTGAGATCGTCGTGCTGTACCCAGAGAAGACCGGCCTCACGCTCGTGGACGAGGAGGAGGTCGCGCGGCGGTACGGCATCCCCGGGCGCTCGTACTCCGACTATGCGATCCTGCGCGGCGATCCCTCCGATGGGCTTCCAGGGCTGGCCGGCGTCGGCGACAAGAAAGCGGCGGACCTCGTGCGCAGATACGGCTCGATCCAGGGGATGCTGGACGCCAAAATCTTTCGCTCTGCCGACGCGGAATATCTTGAAAGAGCGCAGCGGGTGGTGCCGCCTGTGCGCGATCTCAAGATCAAGGTGCCGCGCGGCCGGCGGGAGCGCTACCCCGAGCATCCCAGGAAGGTGGAGGAGCTCGGGACCCGGTACGGCGTCGGCGGTTCGCTCAAGCGCCTGAGCGAGGCGCTGAGCAAGATGCCGAAGTAGGTGCAATTACAAAGGCTTTACGTCGTGTTGGGGATGATCTGACGGGCGGCCTGGATCGTATGTCTTGTTGTGACCCTCACCTGGATCCTGCTTCGAAGGCGCCGCGCGGGGCGGATTAGTGGAAGTAGGGCTGTGCGCGTCATGCAAGCACTCGCGCACGATCTCGGCGAAGCGCAGCACGTTCTGGATGTGCGAGCGGTCGCGGACCGATCCGTCGTTTCCGCGCTACCCGCGCCTGCCCGTGCTGCGCTGCCGAGGCTACGAAGAGGTCGTTAAGAGCCCGGAACCCCCGCCACCCTGATCAGGGCAAGCGGCTGACCCGGGGCGCCGCCAAACGTGGTCATCTGATGGGAACCCGACATCGATATTTCAGCGATCATCCCGCTGTCGCTGACCGCGTAGACAATGGTGCCGTCGGGGCTCATGGCGAGGCTCCAGACGTTCCAGTCGGAGAGCAGATGATCTTTCGCCTTGAGCGATGTGGTGTCGACCCAGAACAGACCGGAGCTGCCGCCGATGACGAGGGTCTTTCCGTCGGGGCTGACAGCCGCGGCATTGCCGCCCAGCTCCTTGGCCTCGACGTTCTGCACCCCGAAGATCCCGCCTGTCTGACTGGTGTCGAGCCGTGCCGCACGTGCAGGGTTCGGAAACCCGCTGTCGATGGTGATGTCCTCAACAGTTCCCGTCGTGGCGTTGGCGGCGTAAAGGTGGGTGCCGCCGGCGTTCATCGCCACGGACCAGTGGAATGCGTCCGGATTGCTCGAGTACCCCGATCCCGGCAAGTCCAGGCAAACCGCGATCAATGAGCCATCGAGGTTGAGGGCGTGGATGAACGGGCTCTTGTCCTGGCGCACGTAGACGCTGTACAGCCAATGGCCATCGGGCGATGCGACACCCGAGAGCCGGATGCCGGCCATGGCCGCGCCGCCATCGCTCTTGTCGAAGATGACCGTTGGGTTGAGCTGCTTGATGCCAACGTCAAACTGGCGGACGTAGTACTCGGTTTGGGAGATGTACTGGATGAGGAAGATGCGCTGGCCGTCGTTGCTGATCGCGTCGAACTGGAAGTAGCCGTTCAGATCGATCTGCTGAAGAGGCTTTGTGTACAACGTGTCGACCAACAAGAGGTGGGTTGTGCTGGGGATAGGACTCGAGGTTGGATCAAATCGCTCCAGGACCAGCCAGCGGCCGTCTTGCGACAACCCGCCTGGGACTCCACTCATGGTCGCGAGCGGCAGTTGGAAGTAGCCCGGAAGTCTCTGTGCGTAGAGGGTTGAACCGGTCTGCGGGTCGATATCGACCAGCGTGTCGCCATGGATCGTGTAGAGATGCGACCAGTTAGGCGATGGAGCTCCGAGGGGCATGTTGAGCTCGACCGAGTGCGAGCGCGAATCGATGACCGAGAGCTGTTGAGAGCTGCTAGTCGAGGCTGCCTCGTACAGCTTGTAGTCACCGGACGACACCTGGCCGCCTGGCAAACGGCCACAAGCGGCCACGATCACCAATACACAGGCCGCCAACACCAAACTTCGCATGCTCGTCACCTCGCCTCCCATACACCGGAGGGGCGGTCTGGGTTCCACCTCAGGAGAGGGAGGCGGCGATCTCCAGCGCCTGGGCCTTTGTGAGGTCGCCCTCGATTCGCACGATGATTCCGCCTTCATCGATCAGGAGGGTGTTCGTGGCCAAGCGCAGCGTCTCGCTGCGGAAGTTGCCATTGGCGTCGGCGAAGAAAACCTCGTGCGGCTCGCCGGAGATCCACCAGCCCTTGTGCCCGTTGACGGTCACGTCTTCGATCGTCGTGCCCTGCCCAAGCATCTTGCCGAAGTAGTTGGTGTCCACTCGGCCGCTGACCTCGGTGATGAGGACGGCGACCCCGGTCTGACCCGACACCTTCATGCCCGGGCGAGACTTGTAGACGAGATTCACCTCGCCCGCCGGCGCGTCGACCTGGAAGTACACCTCGTCGGGCTGGCCCAACGACGCCGGCCCCAGGATCTTCCATCCGACCTTGGCCTGCGCCGCCGCCAGCGTCGTCGGATCGCCAAGCCCGAGGCGCTTGCCGAGCGGGCCGGAGGCCTGGGGCGACGGCGTGGGCAGGTGGTTGACGCGGGTGATGCTGGTGTGGAGGTTGATCCAGCTCGCGATCGCGTCCCGAGAGGGCGTGTATGCGATTAGCACGGCAACCGCCAGCAGCACCACCGTCGCCGCGAGTGCCCAGCGACTCTGGAACCACGCGCGCGGAGTGGGAGCGGGCGTGGCGATACGCGCTGTGATGCGCCCGGCGAGCGGAGGCGTCGCAGGCCACTCGATCGCCTCGCGTAAGAGGTCGAGGCTTCGTTCGAGCTCTGCCATTTCAGACACGAGGACTCTCCTCGACCCGCTCCCGCAGGCGCGTGAGCGCCCGCGACAAGCGCGATTTGACCGTGCCCTCGGGGATGCCTAGCGCGGCAGCGGTTTCCTCGCCACTGAGTTCCAGGAAGTAGCGGCTGGCGATGACTTGCCGGTCTTCCTGGCTTAGCCCGTTGACGTGGGCGAGCAGCCGGCTGCGATCCTCTGCGGCGACGGCCGCCGCCTCGGGGGATGGGGCCGCATCCCCCGGGCGGAAGCGTTCCGCCAGACGCAGCTCGAGCCGGTGGCGGCGGCCCGCCGAACGCGCACGGTTGCGCGCCTCGTTGGCGACGATCCGCAGCAGCCACGGCCTCGGCTCCGCTCCCGTGCGGAACGTCGCCAGGGCCCGATACGCCTTCACAAAACCCTCCTGTGCGGCATCCTCGGCGTCAGCCGACGAGCCGGTAATCACGTATGCCGTTCGAAAAGCGACTTCCTGGTAGCGCCGAACGATGTCTTCGTAGGCGGCCTTATCCCCGCGCTGAGCGCGCGTGAACAGATCGCCATCCGTTGGTCGGCCCTCCATCGGATGCATCTATTACAACCGTCGGCGGATGATGGTTCCAGCTGCTGCAACTGAATCGCAGTGAGCTGTGTTCATGGGAGTGTGATGGAGGGCGTCGACCACTTCTTCGAGCGGATGGTGCGCGAGCACCAGGACCGCGTCTTCGCGGCGAGCCTCGCGATGACCGGCAACCGCCACGATGCCGAAGAGGTGGCGCAGGACACCTTCTTCCGCGCCTACCGCGCTTTGTGCACCTACTCGCCGGAACGCATAAGGGAATTGAAGGAGCGCGCCTGGCTGCACCGCATCGCGGTCAACGTGGTCAGGAACCGGGTGCGAGGCGTGCGTCCGCGGCTGGTCGAGCTCAACGGCAGCGAATCCGACCATGCGGCGGGTCCCGAGGCGAAGGCGATGGAGCGGATGCAGATCGACGAGCTGGCGACGCGGGTCGCCGAGCTTCCGGCCCGTTATCGAGAGGCGGTCGTGCTCCGCCACGTGCGGGAGCTCACGTATGCGGAGGTTGCCGAGGCGCTCCGCCAGCCGGTTGGAACTGTGAAAGCGAACGTGCACCGTGGGCTCAAATTACTCAGAGGAGACACCGATGATCGCGTTGACGACTGACCTGAAAAGACTGGGCGCCGTGCAGGCGCCGGCCGGCTTTGGCGATCGAGTGCTGGCGCAGGTGGGCATGGCCGACTCATACGCTCGCTTCGAGACCGTCCTTGGTGACGTGTTCGTGGCCTGGAACCGGCTCGGTGTGTCGGCGGCCGCCCGCTCGGCGTCTGCCGATGACTTCGAAGAATGGTTCCGCAAAGATGTCGGCCGGCCCTTGGTGGCCGCGGTGGCGTCGCCGGAACTGGCCGAGAAGATCCAGGACGAGCTCAGCGGCAAGAAGCGCATGCGGTTCGACCTTCGCGGCCTGACAGCCTTCGAGCAGGCGGTGCTGCGGAAGACGCGTGAGATCCCGCGCGGCGAGGTGCGGCCTTACGGGTGGGTGGCGCGCGAGATCGGGCGCCCCGCCGCGGTCCGCGCGGTCGGCACGGCGCTCGCGAACAACCCGATTCCGTATTTCATCCCGTGCCACCGGGTGGTGCGAACCGACGGCCACATCGGCAACTACGGCGGTGGCGGTCCCGAGGCGAAGAAGGCGATCCTGACGCTCGAGGGCGTACGCGTGAAAAAGTTGGAGGAGCTGGGCCGCGCCGGCTTCCGGTACCAGGGTGTGCGGACGACGAAAATCTTCTGTTTCCCGACGTGCCACACCGGCCGGCACGCGCTGGAGAAGAACATCGTCTGGCTCCACGACGAGGCGAGCGCGCGCGCGGCCGGGTTCCGACCGTGCAAGGTGTGCCGGCCCGCCGTGGTTGCGTAGGGGAAGTAGCTAGCCGAGGGAGTGGATGTCGGGCAGCTCGCGGTAGAGGCCCGCGTAGTCGAGGCCGTAGCCGATCACGAATCTGTCCGGGATGGCAAAGCCGCGAAAGTCGATCTTGACGTCCACTGCGCGCCGGGCCGGGCGGTCGAGCAGAGCCGCGAGCCTCACCGAGGCCGGGTTCATCTGCTTCACGCGCTTCGTGACGGCGGCCGCCGTGCGTCCGGAGTCGACGATGTCTTCGACGAGCAGCACGTGCCTATCTGCGACGGTGCCTTCCACCATGTGCGCGAGCTTGACCCTGCCGCTGCTCGCTGTGCCGCCACCGTAGCTCGCCGCGCGAACGAATTCGAGCTCGGCCGGGATGCTGAGGCTGCGCAGCAGGTCGGCGGCGAAAACCGTCGCGCCTTTGAGAATGACGAGCAGCACCAGTGGCGACTCGATGTCCGCGTACGCATCGGAGATCTGACGGCCGAGACGGCGTACGCGCCGCGCGATGCGCACGGAGCTGATCATGGCCTTGCCGGAGCTGCTGGTTGCGGCAGCCGGTTTGGTCTGCGTCAGCACTTCGGGCATGCGCTTCTAGCTTAGGGCGTCCAAGGGAAGGACGGATGCACCAATCGGCGAGCGCCGGCGATATTTCATGTGGAAT
>VBFD01000006.1:0-18508 GCA_005883585.1 Chloroflexota bacterium | reverse complement strand
ATACGTGCGCACCGCTTCGAGGAGGCCGATCGAGCCCTCCTGGACCAGGTCCGAAACCGACAGACCGTGCTCACCTCGCGTCGCCGCCAGGCGCACAACGCGTTCCAGGTGGGCCGCCACGAGCCGGTACTGGCTGACGCGATCACCCAAGCCGGCACGCTGGAGCAGCCTTGCCTCGTCGCCAGGGGTCAGGCCTCCCGCTGAACGAGCGCTGCTGATCAGAGCACTCAGCTCAGCTTCCGCCTGGCCTTCGTCGGTCGGGCGCTCAGGTCGGCGCGGTGAGAAAGCCATCTTGGCGATTCTACGACGTGCCGGAAAGCCCTCCCGACCTAGGCCCGGCAGGCGAATGTTCCACGTTTTACACCACTGACCAACGAGCGGCCTATGCTCAAAACATGCGCATCCGCCACTTGCTGGGAGCAGGGGTGGCTGCCCTTGCGATCGCCGTCTTGCCGTCGACTTCGAGTGCCACCGCGACGCCTCACGTCGAGCAGGCCGATCTCAACGGCGACATCAACAACATCATGGCCGCCTATATCTCAGCCTCCGTTTCGCGCGCTGAGGCCGACCACGCCGACGCCCTGCTGGTGGTGATCAATACACCCGGCGGCATCTCGACTTCGATGGACGACATTGTCACCAGCCTGCTGAACTCGAAGGTCCCGGTCATCGCCTTCGTTTACCCGAGCGGTGCGCGCGCCGCGTCTGCCGGGCTCTTCGTCGCCCAGGCGGCCGATGTCCTGGCGATGGCGCCGGGCACCAACATCGGCTCGGCGCATCCAATCCAGGCTACCGGCGCAGATATCAGCGGAGACCTCGGCAAGAAGGTGCTCAACGACGCGGTGACCAGGGTTCGCAACCTTGCGTCGATGCACGGACGCAATGCGGATTGGGCCGAGGATGCGGTGCGCAACAGCGTGAACGTCAACGCCGAGCAGGCCGTCCAGCTCCACGTCGCCGACCTGGAGTCTCCGGATCCGACCTCTCTGCTGACCGCGGTTGACAGCAAGGTCGTTCCCAGGCCAAGCGGTAGTTTGACGCTCCACACAGCCGGCGCTCAAATTCAAGACTTTCCGATGCCGTTCTGGATGGTCTTCTTGAACGCTCTTATCGATCCAACTGTCGCCGCGCTTCTGATCCTGCTGGCGGCCTACGGCATCATCACTGAGCTCTCTACACCTGGCGCGATCCTCCCTGGCGTCGTCGGCGGAATCGCCGCCGTTCTCGCCATCGTCTCCCTGGCCAACCTCCCTGTGAACCTCGCGGGAGCTCTGCTGTTGCTGCTGGCGCTGGTTCTTTTCATCGCCGATATCAACGCCAATACGCACGGCATACTCAGCGCCGGCGGAGTCGTGGCGCTGCTATTGGGGATGGCGTTTCTCATCAATACCGGCCCCATCGGGCTCGGCGTCAATCCACTCGCGGCCATCATCGCGGCCGCTGTGACGGCTGGATTCTTCGTCTTCTTCATTCGCAAGGTATGGATCGCGCGCCGGCGTCCCGTCACTACCGGATCCGAGGCACTGCTGGGCGCAAAGGGTGAGGCCCGCGAGGAGCTCGCCCCGGAAGGACTAGTCTTTGTCCGCGGCGCGCTGTGGAAAGCCGTCGCGGCGAACGGTCCCATTCACCAGGGGACACCAGTGCGCGTGGTGGGTCGGAAGGGTCTGCAGCTGCAGGTGGAGGCCGGCGACACCGGTCAGAAGAAGGAGGACGCGTAATGGACATCACCACGCTGGTTGTCGTTGGTGTGGTCGTCGTGCTGGCGCTCATCATCGCGTTCTCGAGCCTGCGCATTGCCAACGAATACGAACGCGGCGTTGTCTTTCGCCTCGGCCGGCTGATCGCGCTGAAGGGGCCCGGCCTGTTTTTCATCATTCCGTTCGGAGTCGACCGGCTCGTCAAGATCGACCTGCGCGTCATCACGTTGGAGGTCCCCCCGCAAGAGGTGATCACCAACGACAACGTGACTGCAAAAGTGAATGCGGTTATCTATTTCCAGGTCGTCGATGCCCAGAGAGCCGTGACGCAGGTCCTCAACTACATCAACGCCACTTCGCAGATTGCGCAGACGACGCTGCGCGCCGCGTTGGGACAGGCCACGCTGGACGACCTGCTGGCCAACCGCGAGAAGATCAATCAGAACCTGCAGAAGATCATCGACGAGCAAACCGAGCCCTGGGGAATCAAGGTCGCTGTAGTTGAAATCAAGGACGTCGAGCTGCCCTCGACCATGCAGAGGGCGATGGCAAAGCAGGCGGAGGCAGAGCGGGAAAAGCGCGCCAAGATCATCAACGCGGATGGAGAGTTTCAGGCCTCGCAGACGCTGGCCAACGCGGCCCAGATCATCTCGACCCAGCAAGGCGCCCTTCAGCTCCGCTTCCTCCAGACTCTGGTCGAGATTGGCACCGAGAAGAACACCACGATCGTGCTCCCGATCCCGATCGAGCTTTTCAAGCCAATCCTGGAGGCCACTACCTCTAGGCCGGCGGCTCCCGGGCCAACCACCGCTCCGGCCCTGACTCCATCGACTAACAAGCCAGGCTGATCGCGCCCTGACCCTCGACGCCGCGGGCGCGTTCGTCTCGCTACTCCTGCCGCTGCCGTTGATAGTCACCGCCAACGCGGCGGTGAGCCGCTCGTGGGCAAGTCAAGCCACCGGCATCCTTGCCGGCCTGACCTCCGGCGCGACTTTTCTATTTGGCGCTGTCTATTTCGCCGGCATCCTCGGCCCTCCCGCGACCGGAGCCTCGGCTTCGGCGATTGGTGCCGGCATCATGATCACGGCGATCGTCGCGGCGGTGTTGACCTCTCACCCGATGCGCGAGCGCGTCGCACGCACCCTCAACCTCGACCCCGACAACCCTGTCCATGGGCTCGCGTTGGTTCTGGCCGTGATCCTGTTTGGCTCTCAGGTCTCGCTCGTCGCCTTTACGGACGTTCTCGCCGCCGACAGATCGCAACCACCGTTGACCGTCCTCGATCTTTTCGCGCAGGAGGTCCCGTTCCTCATCATCGCCGCGACTGGCGTCGGTCTCTACATCCGGAGGGACGCCACTCAAGCCACTGCTCGCCTGGGCGTGGTCAAACCGGCCTGGTGGCAGATCGCGCTGGCACTGGCAGCCGCCGGTGTCTTCTTCGCGTTCGGCCAGGGGATCGATTTTTTGAGCCACGCATTGACGCCTGATATCGCGCACAACGTCGACATCACAACCCGGCACGTATTCGGCGGGCTGGGCGCTCCCGCCGGGATTGCCGCCATCGCCGTGCTGCCCGCGATCTGCGAAGAGATCCTGTTTCGCGGTGCACTTCAGCCGCGACTCGGGCTGGTGGTGACGGCGCTCCTCTTCACCTCGATCCACACCCAGTACAGCATCTCGTTCGACACATTCGCGGTGTTCGTGCTCGCACTCGGCCTGGGTGTGATCCGCAAGTACACGAACACGACCACGACGATCGTCACGCACGCGGCGTACAACCTCGTTGTCAGCATCGGCATTGCAAGCCAGCTTCTGGGATTTGCCATCGCAGTCGAGCTGGCGCTCCTCGCCTTGACCGCGTTGGCGCTGTGGTCTTACCGCGGCCGCACCCCAGCGGCGACGAATCCGTGATCAATGTGGTCTTAACAGGCTGGGTTGCAGGAGTCAGATCGAACATCTAGGTTGGCCGGTAAGGTGCGAGGCGGGGGAGGGGCCGTACCGGGACAGGGAGGGCCCCCAAAGGGTGGGGTCGGGCGATCGCGGGCCTTAACAGACCCGGTAGTCAGCCACCGACCCCTAAGGCTACAATTCCGCTGAATGGCCCCAGATATAGGAGCGGTAGTTCGCTCTGACCCCAAGATATTGGCTACCACCCGGACAACCGTCCTCGCCGTCGTCAACCAGAAGGGGGGCGTCGGCAAGACGACCACCGCCATCAACCTCAGCGCCGCGCTGGCGGAGCTCGGCCATCCCGTGTTGCTCATCGATCTCGACCCCCAGGCCAACTCCACCTCCGGCCTCGGACTCGATCCGGCGCGAGTGCGCGGCACCATCTACCAGCTCCTCGCCGGCGATGCCTCGGTGGACGAAGTGATGGTGGAGACCGCAGTGCCTCTGCTGAGCCTCGTGCCCTCGCACATCGATCTCGCCGGCGCCGAGATCGAGCTCGCATCGCTCGACGAACGCGAGACCCGTCTGAGCAAGGCGATCGCATCGGTGCCCGATGCAATCGAGTGCGTGATCATCGACTGCCCACCATCCCTCGGGCTGCTCACTCTCAACGCCCTCACCGCCGCGACCAGCATGCTCATCCCTACCCAGTGCGAATACTTCGCCCTCGAAGGATTGAGGCATCTCCTCTACACGCATCAACTCGTGCGCTCGCGCCTCAATCCAAGGCTCGAGGTTGCCGGAATCTTGATGACCCAATTCGATGGGCGCACCACGCTTTCGTGGGACGTTCTCGAAGAGGTCCGGCGCTCGCATCCCACACACGTGCTGAAGACGCTCATCCCCCGCAACGTCCGGATCAGCGAGGCACCGAGTCACGGCAAGTCAGTAATCCAGTACGACCCATCATCGCGGGGCGCGGCCGCATATCGCGCCCTGGCAAAGGAGCTGTTGGAACGATGAGCCCATCACCATTGCGCGGTCTCGGCCGCGGACTCAACGCGCTCATCCCGATGTCGCGTGAGGGTGAGGCGATGGTGCCGCAGATGATTGCGGTCGACCAGATCCGCCCCTCGCATCAGCAGGTCCGCTCGCGCTTCGACGCCGAGCCATTGGGCGAGCTGGCCGAATCGATACGCCAGCACGGCGTGCTGCAGCCGCTCCTCGTCCGCAGGAGCATCGACGGCTACGAGCTGATCGCGGGAGAGAGACGATGGCGTGCCGCTCGGCTCGCGGGCCTCAACTCGGTGCCTGCGGTCGTGCGCAGCGACACCGGCAACGACGCGCAGCTGGTGCTCGGCTTGATCGAGAACCTCCAGCGTGCCGACCTCGACCCGATCGAAGAAGCTCGCGGGCTCAAACGCCTCACCGAAGAGTTCAGCCTCACTCATGACGAGGTCGCGCAGCGGATTGGAAAGCATCGCGTCTCTGTAACCCAATCTCTACGCCTGCTCGGCGGCTGCGCAGCAGTGCAATCCTCGGTCGCCGCCGGCGCCATCACCGCCGGCCACGCCCGCGCCCTGATCGCGTTGGAAAGCCAGGCTGCCCAGGAGCATGGACTCAAGGTCGTGATCGCGAAGAGACTTTCTGTGCGCCAGACCGAGAACTGGGTGAGGACCTACAAGCCGCGCCGTGTCCCGCGCAGCGGCGCTCCATCGGAACTTCGTCGCTTGGCCGCCGCGGCCGAGTCGCAGCTTGGTGTCCCGGTCAAGATCACCGGCAGTCTCAAACGAGGGACGGTAGAGCTCCGGTACTCAAGTCAGGAAGAGCTGGAACGGGTCTGCGCTAAGCTCGTCTCCTAAAACTCAATGGCCGCACCCCAACAGCCCGCAGTCGCGGCGAATCAACCACGCACAGCGACCGGCTCGATCCTACGCGAGCTTGCCGAGGTCATCGTGCTCGCGGTCATCCTTTACTTCGGCATCAGCTTCGCGGTGCAAACGGTGCACGTCGAGGGCCTGTCGATGTTCGCGACGCTCGACAACAACGATTACCTGATCGCGGACAAGATCGACTACCGCCTACACGCTCCACAGCGCGGCGACATCATCATCCTGCGTCCGCCCACCGACAACTCCAAGGACTTCATCAAGCGCATCATCGCGCTTCCCGGCGAGCGCCTCCTGATCCGAGATTCGATCGTCTACATCAACGGCCATCGACTTGTGGAGCCGTACCTGCCCGAGGCCTGGACCGCGAACACCTCATGGGATCAATGTGGCAACCTTGACGGCTGCATCATGGCGCAGGATCAGTACTTCGTCATGGGGGACAACCGCAACCGATCGCAGGACTCGCGCATCTTCGGACCCATAGGCCGCGACCGCATCGACGGACGCGCCTGGTTCCGCATCTGGCCCGTCGACCATTTCGGCAACATCTACTCCCAGGTGCCCACGCTGCAGAGCGGCTCCGCCGCCGTGGGCTGAGTACGAGAGCAGCCGCTAAGCGCCAACCGCGGCCCTGAACGAGGCATCCTTGGCGAAGGGGCCGATCACCGCCATCTGCATCGGCGTCCTCAACACCTCATTGGCGACGCGCCGCACCTCCGCTGCGGTGATGGCGTCCACCAGCGCCACCTCCTCCTCGATCGTCTTGATCGATCCAATCAGCAGCTCCTGGTATGCGAGCCAGAACGAGACCCCGTTCGTGCTCTCGAGCTCGAGCCGCAGGCGGCCCTTCGTGAATTCTTTCGCCCGCCCGAGCTCTTCCTCGTTGAGCTCGTGATCGCATAGAGCGTTCATCTCCGCGATCACGGCATTGACGGCCGCGACCGCGTTCTTAGGATCGACACCCAGGTACACGCCGAGGAGGCCGGTGTCGCGATGCTTTTGCGTGAAACTGTGCACGTCGTACGCCAGCCCGAGTCGTTCGCGGATGTTCAGGAACAGCCGCGAGCTCATCCCCTCACCGAGCACGGTGTTCAACAGATCGAGCGCAAATCGGTCGGGGTGCAGATAGCTCAACGCGCGAACACCCAGGCAAATGTGCGCTTGCTCCGTCCGCCGCCGTCGCATGAGCACTCGTGGCTCGAGCAGTGGCGCCGGCAACGACGGCGCCAGAAGCCCATCGGGGTCGGCCGGCAGCGTCAATCGCGAACCGACCATCGCTACCACGTCGCCTTCATCGAACGCCCCCGCCGCGCCGATGACCAGGTTCGGCAGCCGGTAATGCGCGCTCGCGTACTCGAGGATGTCGTCCCGGGTCAGTCGTGCGACCGACTGCTCGGTGCCGGCGATATCGCGCCCCAGCGGATGATCCGGCCACATGATCTCGTCGAACAGGTTTTGGACGAACTCTTGCGGCTGGTCCTGGTACATGCGCAGCTCCTCAAGGATCACCATCCGCTCGCGCTCGACGTCCGCCGGCGCGAGCTTGGAGTTGGAAACGATGTCGGTGAGCACATCAAGGCCGAGTTCTACATGCTCGGCAGGCACTCTCGTCCAGTAGGCGGTCAGCTCTTTGTCGGTGGAAGCGTTGACGAAGCCGCCGACACCTTCGATGGCATCGGCGATCTCCTTCGACGTCGGCCTTCTCTGGGTGCCTTTGAAGAAAAGGTGCTCGATAAAATGCGACACGCCCGCGTAGCGCTCGTCCTCAAGCCTCGAACCGCCGCCAAACATGAAGACAATGCTCGCCGATAGACGTTCGGGCATCGCCGCGGCTACCAGTTTCGCCCCGCCCGCCAGCTCGTGAACTCGGTGGAGTGTCAGCTACTCTCCCCGAGCGCGCCAAGCGCGGCGTAGAGGGTCATCGCTACGAAATCCGCGGGCATTCCGTCGGATACCGCGTCGAGCGCCTCACCCAGGTACTTGCGCACGTTCGATCCCTGCTCGATCTCGCGCAGCTCTAGACAGTCCCGGATCGCTTCAGCGATTTCCGTCGGTGTGATGTCCTCGTCACCCGCGCCGTCCGCGACTGCGTTCACCAACGCGATCGCCTTCCGGACCCGCTCAGCCGCGGCCCGGCCGGGCATTGGATCAGCTACCCGCTGGCTTGCGCGGTCCGACCACCACCCGGCGGTCCGGCTCTTCGCCGATGCTCGAGCTGCCGACGTCTGGATCGTCCTGCAGGGCGAGGTGAATCGCGCGCCTTTCGAAAGCCTGCATGGCATCGAGGGTGATGGCGTCGCCCGTCATCTTCACCTGCCTGGCGGCCCGCAGCGCGATCTCGCGCACGGTGTGCTCACGACGCTGTCGGTAGCGCTCGACGTCGACGATCACGCGCTCGCCCTCGGCCAGATGCCTGCCGAGCATTACGTTCGTCACCGACTGCAATGCACGCAGCGTCTCGCCCCGCCAGCCGATCAACGCGCCCAGGTCGCGGCCGCTGATGTCGAGAGTGATCGGATCCGTGCCGGTGCGCACGGTGACCTGAGCCCGAACGCCCATGTGCTTCAGCAATCCTTCGACCAGCGAGCGCGCGACGTCCGCCTTGCCGTTGGTGGGCGCCCCGACACCCAGAGACGGCGCCGTGTGATCGATGACGCTGACCTCGACGACTGTCTCCTCGGGTCCTTCGCTGATAACCCGCACGTCCACGTTCCGGCGGCTTTCGCCAAGCTCGATCAAAGCCGCGTCGACGGCTTCGTCGAGGGTTCGGCCGCGGCCTTCTGCTGACTTCATCGGACTGCCCCCACGACTTTGCTCACTTTTTCGGCCTCCTGGGCCTCGGTCCGTTCTGCGGCGCGGGCTTCAGGCTCGGCCTGGGTCCGCGATCTTTCGGACCGCCCCCGCCTTTGATCGCGACCGTCTGCGCCGGCCCCCCTCCACCCCGCTTCGGAAACAGGTTTCCCCAACCGACCACGAAGTACTGCTGAATGATACTGACCAGGTTCCCCACAAACCAGTACAGCCCCAGGCCGGCGGGAACCTGCAGGGCGAAGTAGCCGATCATCAGCGGCGACAGCCAGACCATGGTCCGCTGCATCTGCTGGGTCTGGAGCTCCTGCTCGGTCGGGTTGACCGGCGGCGGCTGCTGCAGCATCTTCGACTGCACGAACGTGGTGATCGCCGCAAACAGCGGAAAGATCAGGAACTCAGGTGAGGGGATCGGCAGGCCGGTGAACAGCGTGTGCTGCATCGGGATGTCGTTGAGGTTGGGCACGAACAGGAACGGCTGCGGTGGATGGCCGGCCTTCGCGAAACCCTGAAACACGTAGTAAAGGGCCGTCAGGATTGGGATCTGGACGACGAGCGGCAGGCAGCCGACCAGGCCTCCGAGCGGGTTGACGCCGTGCTCCTGGTAGAGCTTCATCATCTCCGCGTTCAGCTTCTGCGGATCTTTCTTGTATTTCTTGCGCAGCTCCCCTACCTGGGGCGCGAGCTTGCGCTGCTCGACCATCGTCTTGCGCTGCGTCACCAGTTGGAACTGCGTCAACGGCGACAGGGCCAGACGGATCAGGACCGTCAGGATGATGATCGCAACGCCGTACGCGCCGATCGAGCTGATGATCGGAACCGCCGAAAGGTGCGTGAACAGATAGAGGAGGAACGAGGCGAGCGGCTGCTCGACGAGCGTCACCCACAGACGGTTGAGGGGCAGGAAGATATCGAAGATGCCGCCGAAGGCGGAGCTCAGGTAGATGTCAGTCTTCCCCCAGTAAACGAGTGATCAAGGAACAGGATCGTAGCCGCCCTTGGCAAATGGATGGCACCGCGCGATGCGCACGGCGCCCATCCAGCCGCCCCGGAGCCAGCCGTACCTCTCCACCGCCTCGTATGTGTAGTGGGAACAGGACGGGTAGTAGCGACACGAAGGGGGAAGGATCTTCGAGAACGTCATCTGATAGCCGCGGATCATTGCCAGCAGGACCGCCGTCATGAATTCAACCTGGAGAGCCTGAGCGCGGCCTGGTCCACGTCATCCTGGAGGTCTGCAAAAGGCAGCTCGAGCGCGGCGGGGCGAGCGATCAGAACCACGTCATATCGTATTCCCACTCCCTGGAGCGGCGAATCAGGGCCAAGCAACCGGTCGCGCGCAACCTCGCGGAGCCGCCGGCGAGCCCGATTCCGGTTGACGGAGCTCTTGACGTTCCGGCTCACGGTGACTCCGACGCGACTCTGAGCGGCAGTGGTGGGAACGGCAAAAGCGACGAGTGCGCGCCCCGTGAACACGCGCTTGCCCGCGATCACCGCCTGGAAATCTGACTGCCGGCGAAGCCGAAAACGCCGCTTCAACGCCGAAACGTCCCGCTTACGGAGTGAGGCGCTGGCGCCCCTTCCGACGGCGGTTTTGCACCACTCGGGCGCCGCCCCGCGAGGCCATGCGGCGAAGGAAGCCGTGCACCCGGCGGCGGTAGCGCTTCTTGGGTTGATAGGTTCGCTTGATGGAGGGATCCCCCGTGGCTGGAGCCTGATGGAACCGCGGTAGTGTAGCCGACGGCGGCTCTCACAACCGTGATACCGCTTCTATCACCTCATCCATCGGGCGCAATGCCTTGCGGCCCACCCGAGCCTTTGTTACAATCCCCGCCCGGAAGCAGACAGGGTCCCTGCAGCAGAACCAATCCAGTACAGGTCGCGCTAAACGCACTCACCCACCATCCCAGTCACCGCTAGCCTAACGTCACAATACCGCTTCCAGGTTTCGGATCAGACCGGATGTGGGATTTCGAACAGGTCGGCGCCGCCAACCTGTGGAAATCCGGTCCGTTCTTTTCCACAGGCGCCAAGGCGACGGAGCTCGAGATGGTGGAGCTTCGATTGAACCTGTGCTCGCGGGCACGCAATACAAGGTTTGCCTCGCGGGCGAGGGAGCAGGAGGAGATGGCCGGTGTTTTTGACCCCAGGTTGTCCACAGCATTTGCAAAAGGCGGCGGCCTTTTGCCCCCAGCCATTTATGGCGCGAGCCGGCAGTGAGACTGGCCCGCCGGCGCAAGGGAATTCGTGACGTGAACCAGGACCAGATCTGGTCGCAGGTGCAGGAGGAGCTCCGGTTCCAACTCGCCAAGCGGACCTACGACATGTGGCTGAAGAACACGTCGGTCGTCTCCGCTGATGGCGGCACGTTCCGCATCGGCGTCCCCAGCAAGCTGGCCAAAGACTGGCTCGAGGACCGCTTCTCAGGGCTCATCCAGGAAACACTCCAGGCGGTTACCGGATCAGAGGTCAACATCGACTTCGTGATCTCCCCGACCGGCCATCGCCCGCAGCTGGTCAACGCCGACGGCGATCTCGTCCCCAACGGCGACAACGGCCACGAGAATGGCGTCGACGCAACACCCGATGCTCCGATCATCACCCCGTCGGAGCTGAATGCCCGGTTCAAGTTCTCATCATTCGTGGTCGGGCACAACTCGCAGTTCGCTCACGCGGCCGCCAAAGCGGTCGCTGAAGCTCCCGGTGACAGCTACAACCCGCTCTTCCTGTATGGAGGCGTAGGTCTCGGCAAGACTCATTTGATGCACGCAATCGGTCACGAGGTCCACGACCGCTTTCCGCGCAAGCGCGTCGTCTATCTCACTTCCGAGCAGTTCACCAACGAGGTGATCAGCTCGATCGCCACCGCGCGCATGGGTGAGTTCCGCCACAAGTACCGCACCGTCGACGTGCTGCTCATCGACGACGTCCAGTTCCTCGCCGGCAAAGACCGGACTAAGGAAGAGTTCTTCCACACCTTCAACGCGCTCCATGAGATCAACAAGCAAATCGTCATATCGTCGGACCGCCCGCCAAAAGAGATCCCGACTCTCGAGGACAGGCTGCGGTCGCGTTTCGAATGGGGATTGATCGCGGACATCCAGTCCCCCGACTTCGAGACCCGCCTCGCCATCCTCCACTCGAAGCTCGGCGACAACAGCAGCCTCGTGCCGGAAGATGTTTTGAGCTTCATCGCCCACAAGGTGCAGCGCAACATCCGTGAGCTGGAAGGCGCGCTCACCCGGGTGCAAGCGTTTGCAGCAGTCCACCAGCGTCCGGTCGACGCAGAGGAGGCGGCACGTCTCCTCGCCGACATCATTCCCGCCGGCACTCGCAAGCCCATCAACGTCGAGCGCATACAGGCCTTGGTCGCCGACTACTACAACGTCACCCTCGACGACATGAAGGGCAAGCGGCGGGACAAGCACATCGTCTTTCCACGACAGGTAGCGATGTTCCTCGTCCGCGAAGAGACTCCATCTTCGCTGCCCGCCATCGGCAAGGCCTTCGGAGGCCGCGATCACACGACCGCACTTCACTCCATCGAGAAGATCGCTAACGAGCTTAAGGAAGACGAGAGGTTGAGGTACGAGGTACAGGCGATCAGAGAGCGTCTTTACGCACAGTGATGAGGATAGGGATACGGCTGTCCACAGGTTGTGCCGGATGGGGCGGGAGAAACGTCGGAGATTCGAACCGAGGGCGATTCGTCCCCAGCGGAGTAACAGGTCGCGCCGCCCCGGACCGAGCTTATCCCGAGCTTATCCCCCACTCCCCGCGATCTGTAAAGACTCTCGACATCCACACTCTGCACAGCGCTTACTGTTATGGACTACGAGACTTCTCTATTAAGAGAAACACTATGTACGGGGGACAACTGTCTTGAAAGCCAAAGCTATCGAAGCTCAGATGAAAGTGACGTGCAGGCCGGCAGTTCTAGGCCAGGCACTGCAGATCGTCTCACGCGCAATCTCGAGCCGCACCACCCTGCCCATCCTCAACAACATCCTGATCGAGACCACCTCGGAAGGCCTCGCGCTGACGGCGACCAACCTCGAGATTGGCATCCGGAAGCTCGTGCCCGCCGAAGTATCGATGGAAGGCAGCACCACCGCGCCGGCGCGCCTGCTGACCGATTTCGTGAGCACACTCCCAGACCAGGATCTCGAGATGACACTCGACGGAGCGACGCAATCGCTGAACCTGCGCTGCGCGCGCTTCGACACCCACATCAAGTGCATCGAAGCCGAGGAATTTCCGCCGGGACCGCGGCCCGACGAGGGCGATCGCATCGAGGTTGCGCTCGACGACCTGGTGACGGCTGTCGAGCAGACCCAGATGGCTGCCTCCACAGACGAGGCGCGCCCGGTGCTCACCGGAGTGCTCGTCCAGGTTCATGGCGGCGGCCTGACGCTGGCGGCCACAGATGGCCATCGCCTTGCCGTGAGCAAGCTGGGTGTGGCCGGGGCCGGCGACCTCGAGGCGAGCCTGATCGTGCCGGCGCGTGCGCTGGCTGAGCTCTCGAGGGTGCTGAAAGGTGAGCCCGGCCGAGTGGAGGTGATCATCTCCAAAGCTCGCAACCAGATCTTCTTCAAAGCTGGGAGCTCCGAGCTGACCTCCCGCCTGATCGACGGAAAGTATCCCAACTATGCACAGGTTATCCCCAGTAAGAGCTCAACCACGGTCAAGGTCTCCACTGCGGAGCTGACACAGACCGTGCGGGCCGTCTCATTGTTCGCCCGGGACAGCGCGAACGTGATCCGGGTCAAAGCGCAACCGGGCTCGCTGGTCCTGTCCGCGACCACCAACGAGGTCGGCGACAGCAGGGCGGAGATGGCGGCCGATGTCGAGGGCTCCGACATTCAGATCGCGTTCAACGCCCGATACGTCCTGGATGCGTTGGGCGTTCTCGGCGAGAACGAGGTCGAGCTGCTGTTCGACGGACCCCTCAGCCCCGGCCTGCTCCGACCGCCGGGCAAGGAGCACTACCTCTACGTGATCATGCCCGTGCGGGTGGCCATGTCCTAGGTTTCGTTGCTGCTCCGGCGCCTCCAGCTCAGGAATCACCGCAACTACGCCCACCTCGACATCTCGATGGAGCCCGGGGTCAATGTGTTCGTCGGCGCCAACGGCCAGGGCAAGACGAACATGCTCGAGGCTGTCGCTATGCTGGCCCTCTCTGCCTCGCCGCGTGCGCGCCGCGAGCTCGAGCTGGTCGGCCCGATTGCACCTGCATCTCGCATCGAGGCCGACGTCGAGAGCGCCGGCCGCCGGATGGAGCTGACCATCGCTCTCAACGTGGAAGGAGATCGTGCGCGCCGCACCATCGAGGTCGACGGCGCCAGGAAGAGGGCGTTCGACCTCCCCGGCCACTTCCGGGTCACGCTCTTCTGGCCCGACGACCTCGGGCTGATCAAAGCTGGTCCGGACCAGCGCCGTCGGTTCCTCAACCAGCTCCTCGTGCAGGTCGAGCCGGGATACGCCCGAGCTCTCTCCGGTCTGCGGCGGATCCTCGAGCAGAGGAACAGCCTGCTCAAAAGAATCTCCGCCGGCGAGGAGCAGACGGGCGCCCTCGAGATCTGGGACGCGGAGCTGGTGCGGGTGGGGTCGGAAGTCGTGCGAGCAAGGGCGTCGGCCGTGCGCGAGCTGGCGCCCGCGGCTGCCCGGTGCCACTCGGAGATCGGGGGCGGAGAGCACCTCGAGATCGAATACTTGCGGCCGCCGGATGACCTGGGGCAGGCTGTGCATAACTCGCTCGCGGAAGACCTGCGCCGGGGCGTCACCAGCGTCGGTCCGCACCGGGACGACCTGCGTGTGCTGCTCGGCGGCCGCGACGCGCGCGGCTACGGCTCGCAGGGCCAGCAGCGCACCGCCGTGGTCAGCCTGAAACTGGCCGAGGCCGAGCTGGTCGCCAGGCGCACGGGCGAGCGGCCCGTGCTCTTGCTGGACGATGTGCTCTCGGAGCTCGACCTCGAGCGGCGCGGGGCGCTTCTGCGCCACGTCGGAAGCGGCGGCCAGGTCGTGATCACATCGGTCGACGTGGGCCCGTTTCCTCCGGATTTGATCGCCGGCGCGACCGTCTGGAGCGTTGAGGCCGGACAGGTCAAGCCCTGTGGATAAGGTGGGCAATATCCTCCCTCGCGTCCTGCGCAAGCAGCCCGGCGGAGGGCGGCTGCTCGGGACGCAGGTGGCGGCCGCGTTCCGCGCCGTGATCGGCTCCGAACCGGCCCGGTTGTGCGATGAGGTCGAGCTCAAATCCGGGACCCTCCTGATCACCACGTCCAGCCCTGCGCTGGCCCACCAACTGCGGCTGGATACCGAGGTCATCGTGGAGCGCCTCAACGGCATGCAGCTCGGCCGGCGGGTGCGGACGCTTCGGGTGAGGATCGGGCGTTCCTCGGCGGTCGAGTGATCCGGCTCGACGCGGAACAACGTGCGGCAGCGACCATCGGCCGCTGGCCCGTGCGTGTGGTCGCGGGTGCGGGCACCGGCAAGACCGCGGTGATCGCCGAGCGGTTCCGCCGGTTGGTTATGGGTGGCGTGTCGCCCAGCTCGATCCTCGTCATGACCTTCACCGACCGCGCCGCGGCCGAGATGCGCGAGCGAATCGAGGAGCTCATCGGCGCGAGCGCGCCGGCGGTAGGAACGTTTCATGCCATTGCCCTCGCGTGGCTGCGAGCCGATGGACGGTCGATCGGCGTGCCCGTGGGCTTCCGGATCGTCACCGGAGCCGACCGCTGGATCCTCGCTCGCGAGCTGATGTGGGAGCTGGGCGACCTTGCGTTGACGGGCGACGATCGGCCGGACGACCTGGTGGCGCCGGCGCTGCAGATGCTCGAGCGGCTCAAGCAAGAGCTGGTTCCGCTCGAGCGGCTCGAAGCCTGGGCGAAGGATGCTGAGGACCGCGAAAAGGCAGAGCTCATGCGAGCGTGCGTCCGGCTGTTTCGCGCTTACGCGCGCAGATGCCGCAAGGAAAGGCTGCTGGATTTCGAAGATTTGCTGACGCTGGCGGTGAAGATGTTCGCCGAGCGACCGGCGCTGCTCGAGGCGTATCGCAACCGCTACCCGCACGTGCTCGTCGACGAATACCAGGACCTGAACCTGGCTCAGGAGCGCCTCGTCGAGCTGATCGCCGGCGGGGCCCAACCCTTCGTGGTCGGCGACGACGACCAGAGCATCTATCGATTCAGAGGCGCTTCGCGTGCGAGCCTCGAGCGGTTCATGGCCGCTTTTCCCGCGACGCACACGGTCACGCTCGGACGGAACCACCGCAGCTCGCGTCGCATCGTGGCGGCGGCGTCCGCGCTAATCGGCAACAACGCCGAACGTCTGCCCAAGCTTCTGCGGTCGAGCCTTTCGGGTGAAAGAGTCGAGGTGTGGGCGTGCCCGGACGGATCCTCCGAGGCGGACGCAATCGCGCTCGAGGCGAAGCGCCTGATCGCATCTGGGTTGGCCCCCGGCTCGATCGCGGTCCTGTGCCGCACGAACGCCATCGCGCGGCCGATCGCAGAAGCACTGTCAGCGCACGGAACGCCGCACGTCGTGAGCGGCGGCCACGGTTTCTACGATCGCCCCGAGATCAAAGATGTGATCGCGCTCCTGCGAGTCTTGAGAGACCCGAACGACCTGGTGGCCCTGGCGCGCGCCCTCACCCGTCCCCCGCTGTGCCTGGATCCGGATCCGGCGCTCTCAACGCTTCGCGACCGCATGGAGTTGCCTCCGCTTGAGGCCATGATGAAATGGGAACCGGCGTCGGCTTTCGCGGGTCTGCTGGCCGAGCTACATGCTCAATCCGCCGTCCTTGACGTTCGTGACCTCTTCTTCGAGCTCATGCAGGGCACGCGCTACCTCGACGGCGCGAGCGCACAAGCCGTCGCCAACGTGAGTCGATTTGCCGAGCTGATGGCGGAGTTCTGCGAAACCTCGGTCGACCGTTCGCTCGAGGCATACATGCGCCGCCTCGACCTCATCCTTCTATCTCAGGAAGACGAGCGCCCGGCCGAGGTGGAGGGTGTCGGCGACGCGATCCAGGTCATGACCATCCACCAGGCCAAAGGGCTTGAGTTCGAAGCCGTCTTCGTGCCGGGTCTTGTCGAGGGCAGGCTGCCGCAGTCGGGGCGGTCACCGAGGTTCGAGCTGCCGGCGGCGGTGCTGGAACCCCTCGTGCGCGGAAAGGAGGACGTGGTCGCCGAAGAGCGCCGCCTTCTTTACGTCGCCATGACGCGCGCACATCGCCTTCTCTATCTCACCCGCTCGTCGCATTACGAAGGGGGGCGGAGGTGGCGGGATTCGAGATTTCTGGAGGAGGTTAAGGCGGCCGGCGGGCGCACCATTGCCCAGCGAGACTTCCCCGCCAGCCCACGCCCCGCTCCCCAACCATCGCCCCGGAGGGGAGAGGGGGATCTAGTGCTTTCCTACTCCAGCATTGCCATGTATCTCGATTGCCCACGGCAGTATTGGTATCGCCACGTGCAGCGCCTGCCCGCGGTCCAGACCGCCGAGGCCGTCCAGGGCGCGATTCTGCACGAGACGCTGCGGCGCGCCGGAGAGGCGAGGCGGGGCGGCGCCGACATCACTGCGCCGATGCTGCGCTCGACGCATCGCGAGGTCTGGAAGGAAACCGCCTTTCCCGATGCGCGTCGAGCGCCGACCTTCGAGCGCAATGGCGCAGCGCAGCTGGAGGCATATCGCAAACAAGGCGGCCTGAACGCCGAGCCTGAGTACCTCGAGCAGGCGTTCACCATCGCCGTCGACGGCTGGATGCTCAACGGCGTGATCGACCGCATCGACCGCACGGCTGACGGCTGGCGCATCATCGACTACAAGTCGGGCCGGCCAGTGACCCGCGGCCGCCGCGACCTGCAGGTGGCGTTGTACGCGCTGGGCGCGGCCTCTGCGCTGAAGCTCGATCCCATCGAGCTCGAGATGGTTTACCTGGCCTCAGGCGAATCGGTCCGCGTCGATCGCACGGGTCCGCTGCTGGCCGTCGCGACGCAGCAGGGGATGGAGGCGGCCGAAGGTGTGCGATCCGGACGCTTCGACGCACGCCCCGATCGGCGGCGATGCCGCCTGTGTCCCTACCGTCTAGTGTGCGCGGAAGCCCTGTAGCGCGCTGCCAGGAGCAGGCATTCGCGCGCGATGTCGGAAGAAGCGTAGGGGTGCGCCAGCTCGGCGGCCTTGCGTGACATCTCTTGCCATGTAGGCCCACCTTCGGCGAGCACCCGCACCTCGTCGAGCAAGTCTTCTTCTTTGGGGGTGAAGGCGCCAAAGCCCGCCTCGACGACGAAGTCCACGTTCGGTGATTCCTGTCCGGGTAGGAAGCCGGTGATCAGCACCGGGACGCCGGTCGCGAGGGCTTCAGCGATCGCACCAGGGCCGGCCTTGGTGACGATGACGTCGCTCGCCCGCATCAGCTCGGGCATGAAATCGACGAAGCCGAGGATCAGGGTCGGGGTCGCGAAGCGCACGCGCGCGAGACGTCGCCGGAGCTTCTCATTGCGACCGCAAACCGCGACTACCTGCCACTGGTGCGGCTCCCAACCGAGGACGCGGACTTGCTTGACCAGGTTGCCCACCCCGGCGGCGCCGCCCATGACCAGGACCGTGAATCGGGTCTCGTCGAGACCATATCGCCGGCGCAGCGCGCGCTGCTCGCCTGGCGCTGGAGGACGGAAGCGAAGGTCGACCGGCAGCCCGAGCAGCTTGACGCGATCCGCGGGCACGCGGCGGCGGAGCGCAACTTTGCGTGCGAGTTCCGTCGGCGCCACGACCAGGTCGGCCTTGCTGAAGGTCCAGCCTCGGTGGAAATCGACAAGGTCGGTGATCACCGTCATCAGCGCGCGCGGGCGCCCGCTTTTCTGGATGGCCTGGTGCGCGACCTGGTTCAGCAGTGGATGCACCGAGAGCACGACATCGGGGTCATGCTCGTGAAGAAGGTCCGCGATCGCCTTGCGCACGCCGGGCCCGAAGACAGCGCGGATGGCCGCAAAGGTCGCCTTGGTGTTGCTCGAGTGATACACGGCACCCCAGGCCACTCGCGACCGTTGGATCATGGGCGAATAAAGCGACGCGAGCCGCCGCACGACGGTGGGGCCTTGCGAGATGAGCGGATCGGCCACCGTCACCACGGAGGTGCGATCGAGCAGCTTCAAGGCGTCGGTCAGTGCCCGCGCGGCTGCTCGATGGCCGCCACCGGTGTCGCTGAAAAGGATCAGAACCCTG
>VBFD01000188.1:0-2400 GCA_005883585.1 Chloroflexota bacterium | reverse complement strand
TCGTGCTGGACTGGATACGTCAGCGGTATCCCGGACGTGACGACCTCGACATCCTCGACGCGGGGTGCGGCACAGGCTTGATGCTCCAGGAGCTGCGGCCCCTGGGCAAGGCGGAAGGCGTCGACATCTCGGATGAGGCGCTGCAGTTCTGCCGCAAACGAGGGCTGGAAAACGTGCACAACGCCGACCTCCTGAAGCTGCCATTCGCGGACGACCACTTCGACGTCGTGACCGCGCTCGACGTGCTCGAGCACCTCGACGACGACACCGGCGCGCTTCGAGAATTCCGTCGCGTGCTCAAACCCGGCGGCCGGGTGTTCATCTTCGCGCCGGCGCACAAGTGGCTCTGGAGCCTCCAGGACGAGGTCTCCCATCACAAGAGGCGCTACGTCGCGCGCACGCTTCGCGAAAGGGTGGTCGGCGCAGGGCTCGAGGTCGAGCGTCAGACCTACGTATCGACCTTCCTGCTGCCCGTCATCTTCCTCGGGCGGCAGTGGCTGAAAGTTCGGCGCAACTTCCGCGAGTACGACACCGAGAACGACCTTCACCCGGCGTGGTCGAACGGCGTCCTCCGCGCCATCTTTCAGTCGGAGATACCGATCCTTCGCCGCACCGACATGCCCTTCGGCGCGTCGCTCTTATGCGTGGCCCGCAAACCGGAATGAAGCCTCGACTCGTGGAGATGCTGGCGTGCCCGACGTGTGGCGCGCGGCTGGAGCTGCGTGACGCGCAAACCGACCCGGAGTGTCAAGACGAGATAGTCGCCGGCGAGCTCGTCTGCGTCTCATGCGCCGCGCGGTTCTCCGTCCGCGAAGGCATCCCGCGGCTGCTGCCCGCGGGCCTGTCCCCGGTCGTCGAGAGGACTTCGGCCGCATTCGGGTGGCAGTGGAAGGAGTTCATCGAGATGTACGACCAGTACGAGGCGCAGTTCCTCGACTGGATCCATCCGATTCAGCCCGAGTTCTTCCGCGACAAGGTCGTGCTCGACGCCGGCTGCGGGAACGGCCGCCACGCCAACTACGCCGGCCGGTACGGCGCTCGCGAGGTCATTGCGATGGACCTGAGCGATGCCGTCGAGACCGCGTACACCAACATCGGGAAGATGCCGAACGTGCACGTCGTCCAGGGCGACATCTACCATCCGCCGTTCGCCAGACCCGAGACCGGTGGCCCTTTCGACTTCATCTACTCGATCGGTGTCCTCCACCACCTGCCCGATCCCGAGGCCGGCTTCAAGTCCCTGCTGCCGGTGATCGCGTGGCCGATGTCGGTGGTGCTGCAGGGCGTGGTTAAGGGCATCTATCGCCCTCTCCGGCCGACCCCGCTGTTCAAGATCCTCCCGTCTCGCGACTATCTCTACAGCCTGTCGTCGTTCAGCTTCCGGCGGAACTACAACATCGTCTTCGATCACCTGGTCGCCCCAGTCGCCTTCTATCTAAGGCGCGACGAGTTCGAAGGTTGGTTCCAACGCAGCGACCTTCGCAACGTGCGGATCAGCTGGCGGAATCAGAACTCGTGGCGAGGATTTGGAACGGCCCCGGAGCTCAAGCCAGCTCGAACTTCTTGAGCCCCGTCCTCTGCAGGCCCAGCTCCCAGAGGAACCAGGGGTTGTCGACCAGGTAGCGGCGCCACAACCGCCTTGGGTCGGTAGCGAGCCGGTATACCCACTCGAGGCCCGATCGCTGCATCCACACCGGCGCTTGCTTGACGGCGCCACTGTGGAAGTCGAACGCGGCGCCGACCGCGATCAGCACCGCAGCGTCGAGGCGGTCGCGCATGCGCGCCATCCAGCGGTCTTGCTTGGGCGAGCTCATGCCGATCCACACTACGTCAGGCTGCGCCGCGTTGATGATGCTCGCCATCTCGTCTGTGCAGAGCCGATCGAGCGGGGCGTATGGCGGCTCGTAGACGCCGGCGATAGCGAGCCCTGGAAAGCGCGCCTTCATCCGCTCCGCCAGGCGCTGCGCCACGCCATGGCCGCCTCCGTAGAAGAAATGACGGTGGCCGGTCCGCGCGCTCGCGGTCAGCTCCGCCAGCATCAGGTCGGGACCGTAAACCCTGCTCACCTCGGGATGGCCGCTCGCGTGCGCAACCCAGACCAGCGGCATGCCGTCGGGGGTGACCATGCCGGCGCTGTTGAAGACGTGCCGCACCTCGGCCGAGCGGCGGCATTCCATGATCGAGTGCACAGGGCAAACGCAGACGTAACGGCGCTCGCCGTTGCAAACCCACTCGTCGATCTGCTCCAGGGCCTTGTTCATGTCGATCGCGCTGACCCCGACGCCGAGGACGTTCACACGCTCGATCAACGGCGCCGACCAGCGAGGACGCGCTCGTACACATCGAGGTGCGCCTGAGCGATCGCTTCCCACGTGAATTGACGCGCGACCTTTTCCTTGC
>VBFD01000103.1:0-10835 GCA_005883585.1 Chloroflexota bacterium | reverse complement strand
CGGTGACGTTGCCGTCACCAGGCGCGAGGGCAACGAGCGAATCTGGGACCTGGCCGCGCGTGTCCTCCCGAATGAAATGCCGGAGGTTCAGGCGACTGAGGCCAAGCGAATCCTCGCCGAGCGCAGGCTGCGCTCGTTGGGGATCGCCCGACCAAAGTCGGTCGGCGACATCGGGACACAGGTGGAGGTCGAGGGCGTGAAAGGTCCATGGGTCGCCGATGCTGAGCTGCTCGAGCGGCCGTTCGAAGGCCGCACTGCCTTGCTGTCACCGTTCGATCGACTTGTTTATGACCGCGAGCGCGCGCTCGCGCTGTTCGGCTTCGACTACAAGCTCGAGATCTACGTCCCGCAGGCCAAGCGAAAGTGGGGCTATTACGTGCTCCCGGTGCTGCACGGCGATCGGCTGGTGGCGAAAGCCGACGTCAAAGCCGAACGGAGGGCGGGCGTCTTGCGGGTACCCGCCCTGCACATGGAGCCGGGCACGTCTCCTGATGACCGAGACGCAGCGCGCATGGAGTTGCGCTTGCTGGCCGATTGGCTGAACCTTCGGCGGCTCACGATCGAGCGAACCTTTCGCACCCGCTGAAGCGGGATGAACTCCGCCCGCCCAGACCTATTCTTGGCCCGTGGTCCAGCGCCCGGTCGCGCTTGCGGCTGCCCTTGCGGTCTTCGAATGTGGGCCCGGGCCCGTCTCCGGGTGCTTCGACCGCCGGCTCGACACCGTGCTCGAGAAGCCGCTCTAACCGTGTGATGGCCTAGAACCTGGAACCGCGCGGTCTTGGCCGGGGTAGATTCAGCGTCAGACATGGCAGCCGACCATCGCGAAAACACTTTGGTCCGCCGGGTTTTTCTGATTGCTGTTTCGGTCGCGGCAGTCACGCTCGCCTCGTCCGTTTATTTGATTCCACGCCAACTCAACCGCGTGATCGCGCCGGCGCCAAGTCCTTCATCAGGATCTCAGCCGTCGCCTTGGAACGGCCCCTGCGCACCCACCCAGCTGTCGCTTACGGGATTCTTCCGCGAATGCGCATCTGTGGACAAAGGGCTCAGCTGTCCAACAGGTTCGTTCGACCACGCGCGGGTCGAACGGCTGCACGGCACGAAGCATGACTTCCTGCTCTACGTCGAGGTGAATGGCGCTTACCACGGCCCGGGAACCTATGCCCTGGCGCCTTGGCCTCACGCCACGTTGGGCGTACCCGATGGAGTGGCGAAGGTCGCAATCCGTGAGTACGCGACCGGAAGACTGTGGGCGTCAACGGCGGGTTCCCTCACGATCGACAACCTGGAAGACGGCGGTTATGTGTACGCCGGCCTTGGGGCCAGCACGTACTCCCCAGTTGATGTGGAACTGAACATCGCCGGATGGTGGAGTTGTTCGTGAGATGTGGCGGAGGGGCAGGGATTTGAACCCTGGATAGGCTTGCACCTATAACAGTTTTCAAGACTGTCGCCATCAACCGGACTCGGCCACCCCTCCACAGGGCACGACGGATTCTAGGAGGCGCCTCTAGATCAACGCGCGCCGATGACTTCCAGGCCGCCCATGTACGGCCGCAGCACCTCCGGAACTGTGACCGTCCCATCAGGCCGCTGATAAGTCTCGATGATCGCGTCGATGGTTCTCGTCAGCGCCAGCCCGCTGCCGTTGATCGTGTGCACAAAGCGCGGTGGCGCGCCCCGCGCCGGGCGGTATCTCATGTTCGCCCGCATCGCCTGGAAATCAGCGAACACCGAGCACGACGACACCTCTAAGTAGCGCCCCAATCCAGGACACCACGCGTTCAGGTCGTACTTCTTGTACTGCGCGAACCCCATGTCGCCGGTGCACATCACCATCACCTGGTAGTGGAGGCCGAGGCGCCTGAGGATGTCCTCGGCGTCCGCCGTCAACTTCTCGAACTCGTCCATCGACGTTTCCGCGGTCGTGAGCTTCACCATCTCAACCTTCGAGAACTGGTGCAGGCGGATGAAACCCCGCGTGTCCTTTCCCGCCGCCCCGGCTTCAGAGCGGAAACACGGTGTGTACGCCGTGTACTTCAGGGGCAGACGGTCGCCGTCGAGGATCTCTTCGCGGTGCAGGTTGGTGAGCGGAACCTCCGACGTCGGTACCAGCCACAGGTCGTGGCCCTCGACCTTGAATGCGTCGGCGCCGAACTTGGGGAGGTTGGCCGTCCCCGTCATCGAGGCGCTGTTCACCAGCATCGGCGGCCACACCTCCGTGTAGCCGTGCTCACGCGTGTGCACGTCGAGCATGAACTGCGCCAACGCCCGTTCCAATCGAGCACCCTCCCCGATCAAAAACGCGAATCGGGAGCCCGCGACTCGAGCCGCGCGTTCGAAGTCCATGATGCCGAGCGCCTCTCCGAGGTCGTAATGCGTGCGCGGCGCGAAACCGAGGTCGGCCTTCGATCCCCAATCCCGCAACACGACGTTGTCCTGCTCACCCTCCCCCACCGGCACCGATTCGTGAAAGAGGTTGGGGACTCGCAGCAGCAGGTCGTCCAGCTCCGCACGCAATTCGTCTGCACCGGCCGTGAGCGATTTGACCTGCTCGGAAATGTCCTTCAGCTCGGCGCGAACACGATCGTCTTTAGTTTGGGCGAACTGTCGGGACAGTATCTTCTGGCCCGCGCGCAGGTTCTCGGCCTGCATCAGCTTCTGGCGCCAGCGCTCATCGATGGCAAGGATTTCGTCGATCGGCGCCGGCTCGCCCTTCAGCTGAGCGGCGTGGCGCACGCGTTCCGGGTCTTTGCGGATCAGCTCAAGGGGCAGCACGGCTAAGACTCTGCCTTCATCACAGGAAACAGGATCACATCGCGGATCGACGGCTGGTTGGTCAGCAACATCACAAGCCGGTCGATGCCGACGCCCAGCCCACCGCACGGCGGCAACCCGTACTCGACGGCGCGCAGGAAATCCTCATCCATGGGGTGTGCTTCGACGTCCCCCGCCGCCCGCTGCGCCGCCTGCGCCTCGAATCGCTGGCGCTGGTCGATGGGGTCGGTCAGCTCGGTGAACGCGTTGGCATATTCGCGGCCCAGGATGACGAGCTCGAACCGCTCGACGAATCGCGGGTCGTCATCGCGCGGCCGCGCGAGGGGCGAGATTTCGATCGGGTAGTCGGTGACGAAGGTCGGTTCGCGCAGCTTGGGTTGGACGTGCTCCTCGAACAGGTCGTTGAGCTCTTTACCGGCAGCCTGCCGGCCGGTGTGCTCGAGGACCAGGTCGGCCATTCGCTCACGGCGGAGCGGTGGCGTGAGGTCGATCTCTTCACCCTGGTATGTGATCTTCGACGAGAGGCCCGCAGCCGCTGTCGCCGTGACCATCATGTCCTCGACGAGCCTCATGACATCGTTGTAGTCCGCGTACGCCTCGTAGCACTCGAGCATGGTGAACTCGGGGTTGTGCCGCGGCGAAAGTCCTTCGTTGCGAAAAACGCGGCCGATCTCGTACACGCGCTCCAAGCCGCCAACCAGCAATCGCTTCAGATGCAATTCCAGAGCGATCCGCAGGTACAGGTCGCGATTGAGCGCCTCGTGATGGGTTATGAACGGCCGGGCATGACCGCCGCCGGGCACCTCCTGCAACACCGGCGTCTCAACTTCGAGGAACCCTCGCCCGTCGAGCAGGTTGCGAAGGGAAGCGATGACCTTCGTTCGGGCCCGGAACACATCGCGCACCTCAGGATTCGCGATGAGATCCACGTACCGCTGCCGGTAGCGAATCTCGACGTCTTTGAGCCCGTGCCACTTCTCGGGTAGGGGACGCAGCGACTTGGTCAGCAGCTGGAACGAATGGATCTCGAGAGTGATCTCGCCCCGACGCGTGCGAAAGATGGGGCCCTTCACGCCCACCAAATCGCCCGGGTCGAGATCCGCGAATAGATCGAAGTCCCGCTCGCCGACGATGTCGCGGCTGGCGAACAGCTGAAGGCGACCTGACTGGTCCTGAAGATCGGCGAAGACCGAGCCGCCCATCAAACGCTTCACCATCAGCCGGCCCGCAACGGCGACCGGCTCGGTGCGCTCGCCTTCTCCAAGCAAAGCGCGCGCTTCGGCGGTTGAGTGCGTCGGCTTGAAACCGCGCGAGTACGGATCGACTCCGGCCGCGCGCATCCGCTCGAGCTTCTTCCGCCGGTCGCGAATTACCTCCGGCTCGTCTTCATCAGGCACGTCCCCGAAAGACTAAGGGAGAAAGACCAGTGGCTAGAGCGACACCTCCTGATCCTCGGCCGCCGGAAACGCAACGACGTCGGTGCCGCCCGACTGGCGGTGGTTGCCCAGCGCCTCCTCGATCAGCGCGTCGATGTCGCTGTCCGAGTGGGCCGGGTCGTGGTGAAAGAAAGCCAGCTGCTGCACCCCTGCCTGCTCCGCCAGAGCTAGCGCCTCCTCGTAGGTCGAATGGCCGAAGCCGGCGTGCGTCTTGTACTCCTCGCGGCTGTACTGCGCGTCGTGGACGAGCAGGTCGGCGTCCTGGCACCAGCTCGCCATTTCCTTGAGCGTTCCGTTCTCGTTATTGGCGAACATCGCGATCTCGTTGTCGGTTGCAAACGCAAAACGCGTCGGGCCCTCGTCGATCCGATAACCAAACGTTGGGATGGGATGCATCAGGAGATGCGGCGTGATTCGCAGGCCGCCGACCTCGAACGTCTCTCCAGGATTCCTCTCGATGAACTCCATCTCCGCCGGCATGTGGTCGAGGCGCACCGGAAAGTACGCGGGATCCATCTGGTCGGCGAAGGCCGCTTGCAGCGATTTGGCTGACCCTGCCGGGCCGACGATCGTGAGGTGCGTGCCGGGCACGAAGGCAGGCGGAAAAAAGGGAAATCCCTGGATGTGATCGTGGTGCGTGTGCGTGATCAGAAGATGAGCCTGCAGCGGTTCTGCCTGTTCGAATCCACTTCCGAGCTCGGCGATGCCCGAACCGGAGTCGATGATGATCAGGTTGTCGTCCTTGTCGCGGACCTCGATGCACGTCGTGTTGCCGCCGTAGCGCAGCGTCTTCCTGCCTGGAGTCGGCCTCGTACCGCGCGTGCCCCAGAACTTGATCCTCATCGCGGCGCAGTTACCTGGTAGATCCGCTTGTTGACGAACACGTCGAGCAGGTCATTGTCGAGCTTGCCGTCGGCAGCCTCGGCATGGAGGATGTCGAGAGCGACGTCGCGCGGCACCGCGCGCTTGTATGGGCGGTCCTGCGCGGTCAGCGCGTCGTAGATGTCCGAGATCGTCATCATCTTCGCCTGCAGCGGGATCTGGTCCCCGGTCAGCCCTCGCGGATAGCCGGAGCCGTCCAACTTCTCGTGATGTCCGTAGGCAATCTCGGGGATACCGCGCATCACCGACGTCCACGGGATCTTGGTCAGGAAGTGAAAGCTGTGGGTCACGTGCGCCTCCATCTCGAGACGCTCCTGCGGGTCGAGCGTGCCCTTGCGGATGGAGAGGAAGCGGAACTCCTGCGGATCAAGCATCGGATGCGCGTGCCCGGCCATGTCGTGATACGTCTCCTGCGCCAGCGCCTCCAGCATCGTCGCCTTGTCCTCCGGCATCACCGTCGGCTCGTTCGCGGCGACGATGCCCTGGATCCATGCCCGAAGGCGAGCGAGCTCCTCTTCGAGCCTTCGATCGATCTCCGCAAGCGCGGCCTCGCCGGCGGCGCCGCCGCGCATCGCCTCCAGCTTCTCGTTGGCGTACTTCACCTGCACGGAACGCTCAACGAACTCGAAGCGGGCCTGGATCACCTCCAGCTGGCCCGGCATCAGCTTCTTGGCCTTGATGAGGATGTGCTCGCGCACGCCGACCTTGCCGAAGTCGTGCAGCAGGCACGCGTACCGCAGCTCCTTGAGCTGGTCCTCGGTCAGGTACACGTCGCGATACTTGCCGGTTCCCATGTCCGTCACCGCGCGGGCAAGGCTCGTCGTCAGTGCCTCGACACGTCCGGAGTGACCTGCGGTGCTCGGGTCTCGTTGCTCGATCGCAGTCACGCTCGCCTGCACGAAACCGTCGAACAGGGCCTGGATCGAATCCAGGAGGCTCTTGTTGTCGAGCGCGACCGCGGCCTGGCTCGCGATCGACTCGATCATCTCGAGGTCTTCGGG
The DNA here is from genome assembly GCA_005883585.1 of Chloroflexota bacterium. Lineage (GTDB taxonomy): Bacteria > Chloroflexota > Dormibacteria > Dormibacterales > Dormibacteraceae > UBA10449. Next base: position 4,738 of record VBFD01000103.1, on the reverse strand, counting down.
TCGAAAGCTGACGACCTCGCTCGGAACGTTGGCGATGGTCAGCTTCGTGTCGAAGTTGCGCTTCGCGTTGATCAGCTGTACCGCGCCCACCACATCGTTTTTGTAGTTGCGCATAGGGACCGTCAGCATCGATTTCGTCCGGTAGCCGAACTGCGCGTCGAAGCCTTTGCCGCCTTGCGGCTTGCCCGGCGGCGGAGTGTAGGCGTCGTCGTAGATCTGGCTCCAGCCCACTGTGACCGTATAGCCGACGACGGTCTTGTCGTCGACTGGAACCGTGAACGCCTGGTACGTGTTGTCGATCGAGGTGTTCTGGCTCGACGCCAGGAACAGCTGAGGCGATCCATCCTCACCGACCGTCTTGCGCCACAGGCTCGCACCGTCGGCGTTGGTGAGCTGGCGCATGGTCATGAGGATGAATTCCTGCAGCTTGCCGATATCCCGCTCGGCCGACAGCGCGATCCCGATGCGGTTCAGCTCCTCGAACTGGCGGTGCTGCCGCCGCGCCTGCTCCTCGAGCTGCTTCAGCTCACGCTTCAGCGCCGCGTTTTCCATCGCTGTACGCAGGAGCTCGCGGAGCGCCGCCCGAGAGGCGTCCTTTGGCACCGCGAATGCCATGTCTCCGAGGCCGGGCGGCGGTTCCTCACCGGAGTCGTGCAGGACCAGGGCGGGCGTGATGACGGTCTGCGAGTCGTCGAGGCCGAGGCCCTCGATCCCAAGCTCGGCCAGCACTGCCGGCAGCTCGCCGTTCTCGAGGCCCGGCATCAGGTATACGACGAAGGCTTGGGTTGTCTTCAAGGCTCTCTAGTGTCCGGCACCGTCGGCGTTTTGCAGGTAGATCAAGCGCAACCCTTCCAGGGTCAAGAGTGGGTCGGTCGCCTCGATCACGTGTGTCAGGCCCGCGACCAGCGACGCCTGGCCGCCCGTGGCGATCACCTTGGCCGTCCCTCCCAGCTCCGCCACCATGCGCTCGACCATCCCCTCGACCTGGGCCACGAAGCCCCATACCAGCCCGGATTGGATCGAGGTGACGGTGTTGCGGCCGATCACGGAGTCAGGCGCCACCGCCTCGACGCGCCGCAGCATCGCGGTATGGGACACCAGTGCGTCGAGCGAGATTTCGACCCCCGGTGCGATCGCGCCCCCGAGGTAGTCGCCCTGGGCGTTGATGGCGTCGTAGGTGACGGCCGTGCCGAAGTCGATGACGACCACCGGCCCCCCGTACTTCGAATAGGCGGCGAGGGCGTTGGCGATGCGGTCGGCGCCGACATCCTTGGGGTTCTCGTAGCGGATCCGGACGCTGGTCTTGACGCCCGGGCCGACCATCACGGGCTCGCATTTCAGATAGCGGCGAGAGGCCTCGATCAGCGCTGGGTTCAGGTTGGGCACCACGCTGGCGATCACGACGCCGGTGACGACGTTCAGCTCGAAGCCCCGAAGCCCGAAGAGGTCCTTCAGCTCCACGGCCATCTCGTCCGCGGTCCGCTCGCGATGCGAGGTCACGCGCCAGTCGGCGACCAGCTTCTCGCCCTCGAACAGGGCCAGCGTGACGTTGGTGTTGCCGACGTCGACCGCCAGGAGCATCCGCCTGAACTCTACTTTGGGAGGCCGGGGGGGTGCGTCTCGCTCCAGCGTTTCAGCGCGGCGGCCTGCCGGCGAGCGGACCAGTTCTTCCGCCGCGTCAGTGGCCAGCAAGCCGGGATCGCTCGCAGCGGCAGCGAGCTGCTTGCGGTCGAACGCGAGGTGCTCGACCAGGAGGGCCGCCGCGGTCAGGGAATCAAGGGTGCTGTCGACGGCGGCGAAGAGCGCGGTCTTGTCTTCCTGCAGATCGCGGTCGTAGGCAAGCGGCAGCCCCTTCAAAACGCTGGCCAGCGCGACCAGGCTGCCGAGGGCGCGGCCCGTACGGCCCCTCAAAAGCTCGGCGATGTCGGGGTTCTTCTTCTGCGGCATGAGGCTAGAGCCGGTCGAGATCTCGTCGGCCAACCGCACAAAGCCGAACTCCGAGCTGGCCCACAGGACTACGTCCTCCCCGAGACGGCTCAGGTGAATTGCCGCGCACGTGCATCCGTAGATCAGGTCGAGGAGAAAATCGCGATCGGAAACAGCATCGATGCTGTTGACCGTCAGCCGGGCGAACCCGAGCTCGCGGCGCATCCGTTCCCGCTGAAGCGGAAGCGTGGTCGCCGCCAGCGCTCCCGAGCCCAGCGGCATCTCGTCGGCGGAGTCATACGCGTGGCGCAAGCGCTCGGCGTCGCGCAACAGTGGCTCGGCATGCGCAAGAAGGTGGTGGCCGACCGTGATCGGCTGCGCCCGCTGCAGGTGCGTGTAGCCGGGCATCAGCCAGGCGGCGTGGTCGCGGGCTTTGATGGCGAGCGCATCGACGGCAACCGAAACAGCGAGCACCAGCTGGGCGGCCGCCCAACGGCTGTAGAGCCGCAGGTCGAGCGCGACCTGGTCGTTGCGAGAACGGCCCGCGTGCAGAGATGCGCCGGCCGGCGTGATCTCCGTGAGTCGCCGCTCGACTGCGGTGTGGATGTCCTCGTCAGTGTCTCGGAACTTGAAGGTGCCGTCGTCCAGCTCCCGCTGGATGAGGCGCAGCCCTCGCTCTATCGCCGTCAATCGCGTTTTGGACAACAGGCCGGCTGCTGCCAGTCCCCGCGCATGAGCGACGCTGCCCGCGATGTCAACCGGGTAGAGCTCGTAGTCGGTCTCCAGCGAAGACGAGAACCGCTCCAGCTCAGGAAGCAGATGCCCGCTGAATCGAGAGCCCCAGAGCTTGCCTATGGCGTCAGCCTCTTCACGTCGCCCAGCAATCCCTTCAACTCGCGCTCCTGCAGCCGGCCCTGAACCTGCGCCGCCGTCCGCACGCCCATGCCCCACAGCTTGATGAAGCCCGCGGCGGCCGACTGGTCGAACGCATCGCCCTTGCCGTAGGTGGCGAGCGAGTGCTGGTACAGCTGAGCAGGACCTTTGCGGCCGACCACCTGCGATGAGCCCTTGAACAGCTTCAACCGCACGTCCCCGGTCACGTGGTGCTGGGTTTCGGCGACGAACGCGTACAGGGCATCGCGCAGAGGGCTGAACCACAACCCGTCGTAGACCATCTGCGCCCACTGCTGGGCGACGAGGTCCTTGAAGCGCGCCACCTCCTTGGGCAGCGTGATGTCCTCGAGCGCCTGATGTGCCTGCAGCAGGAGCACCGCGGCCGGCGCTTCGTAGATCTCTCGCGACTTGATCCCGATCAGCCGGTTCTCGAGGTGATCGATGCGCCCCACGCCGTTCTCGCCACCAACCCTGTTGAGCTCGGTGACGAGCTGCAGCGGATCCATCGCCTCGCCGTCGAGCGAGACCGGGATGCCGTGCCTGAAGCCGATCTCCAGATACGCCGGTACGTCCAGGCAATCGCGCGGGTCTCGCGTCCACGCATAGACGTCGGCCGGCGGCTCCGCCCACGGGTCCTCGAGGATGCCCGCCTCGATCGAGCGGCCCCACAGGTTCTCGTCGGTCGAGTAGGGCGAGCGGACGGTGGCCGGCACCTCGATCCCATGCTTCGTCGCGTACTCGATCTCGTCGTCTCGATTCATGCTCCACTCGCGGACGGGCGCGACGACCTTCAGCTCGGGGGCAAGAGCTGCGGTCGCGACGTCGAACCGCACCTGGTCATTGCCCTTGCCGGTACAGCCGTGCGCAATGGCCGTCGCGCCCTCGCGTCGCGCGACCTCGACCATCATGGCCGCGATCAGCGGCCGGCCGAGCGCGGTGGCAAGCGGATATTCCTTCTCGTAAACCGCACCCGCCTGAAGCGACGGCCACACGAACAGTTGCAGGAAAGGGGCACGGCCGTCGGCGACGTAGGCGGCGGAGGCTCCCGTCTTCAGCGCGCGGGCCTGGATGGCGTCGAGGTCCTTCTTCTCGCCCAGGTCGACCGTGAAAGCGATCACGTCCCAGCCCTGCTCCTTCAGCCAGCGGATCGCGACTGAGGTATCCAGGCCGCCCGAATATGCGAGGACCAACTTTTCAGCCGGCATTGGCGAGGAGCTCCTTGAGCGCCTTACCGGCGCTCGGTCGGCGCAGCACGGCGATGATCGTGTCGTCGCCGGCGACGGTCCCCGCGACTCCAGGCAACGCGGCCTCGTCGATGCGGCGCGCGACCAGGTTGGCGGTGCCGGGCGGGGTCCTGATCACCGCCACGGGCGAAACGAACTCGACCGAGAGGACTAGCTCGCGCACCAGAGCGGCCGCGCTGCGATATCCGGCGCCGGAGCGGACGAGCCCGAGCTCCTGGATGTCGCGCGAGATGGTGGCCTGCGTCGCTTGCAGCCCTCGCCGCGCGAGCGCTTCCGCGATCTCCTGCTGCGTGTGCACGGCGCCACGGTTGACGACGTCGAGAATCGCCCGATGCCGCTGGCCCTTGGTGACGGTCACCTCGCGACCTCTTGCATTGTCTTCTGCGCTCGATCGATCTGGTCGGGCGTGATGATGAGCGGTGGCACGAAGCGGTTCGTGTTGTCGTCGACTGCATTGACGACCAGCCCTGCGTCCAGACACGCCTGTTGAAACGCTTTCGCGCGGGGCTCGGCGAACTCGATGGCCTGCATCAGACCGAGGCCGCGGACGTCCTTGGCGCCCAGCGAGCCGATCACCGCATGCAGCATCTCTCCCATCTCGGCGGCGTGGCCGACGAGCCCATCGCGTTCGATCACTTTCAGCACCACGAGCGCGGCGACACAAGCCAGCGGGT
>VBFD01000102.1:0-6767 GCA_005883585.1 Chloroflexota bacterium | reverse complement strand
CTCAGACCCGTTAGCGACCGAGAGATCGACCGCGATGTGGTTCAAAAGCGCTAGCTTGCGCTGACTGATCCAGCGCCACCGAGAATGGTTCGGCTGGCTATTGAGGGACGGTCAGCGTGCGATCAGCGTGCGCGAGCCTTCCGCTCCTCTGAAGGGCCGGGTTTGGGAGGCGCCACAGCCAATCCTGAGCCTCCAATGATCCTTTTCGAACTGGATCATTTCGGATCAATCATCGCAGTCGCGACCGCCACCTTGAAGCTGCCGAATCGGCGCCGGATTTGTCTTCTCAGACGGCCGCATGGCCGCCTCCGTCCAGCTCTCGGCGGTCGGGATCGAGCCGTGCTCGGCGACGAACCTCCGAAGAGCCGCGACAGCCTCAGCGATTCGGGTATCTGCCATGTCGGGCATTGGGACCGCCTCGCCGTCGAATACGCCGGGTGGGTTCGCATTGTGGGAACTTAGGTCCACCAATTGTTCTAGACCTCGAGCTCAGCCATCTGCATTAGCCGGGATTTGCCGGCACCGGCGGCGTGCCTGCCATGGCATTTGTCGTACCGCCCAGGGCAGTCGTTCTCAACGTCACGGTCGCCAACCCCACGGCCGCGAGCGATCTGGTCGTCTGGCCAGACGGTGCGAGCGAGCCTGTGGCGTCGGACCTCAATTTCGTGGCCGGACAAACGGTGCCCAACCTGGTGGTCGTGCAACTGTCGGCATCCGGACAGATCGACATCTTCAACGCATTCGGGTCGACCAACGTCATCGTCGACGTCGTGGGCTGGTACGGATAGAGCTAAATCGCAGATCTTGTCCGGGCTCTTGGCCAGGTTGATGAACCAGGCCGGATGCGTGGGCGCCCCGCCCTTCGAAGCGACGACAAGCCACGCGTCGTCGCCGTCGGGGAAGCCGCCGAGGACGTGGGTTCGCTCGTGGCCGGTGCGCGCTCCGATTGTCGTGAGCAGGACGATCGGGAAGCCCATCATGCTGGGTGCGGTCGATTCCTTCGAGCGGCGGTAGCGCGAGATCTGCATGGCCGTCAGCGGTTTGGCGACGCGCATCAGGACGCCGCCAAAAGGCATCTGCGTTCCGCGGGTACCGCCCGGCGGGATTTCGATGGGTTCCTTCTCAGGCATCAACCTTCAAGATAGACGCTCCGATGGCAGCTATCGTCGAGGTCGATCGGCTCTCCAAGAGCTTCGGCCACGTCCACGCTCTCAACGGGATCTCACTCAGCGTCGCCGAAGGCGAGGTCTTCGGCTTCCTGGGACCAAACGGCGCCGGCAAGACCACCACCATCCGCATCCTCCTTGGACTGCAGCGCGCCGACAGCGGCACAGCCAAGGTCGGCGGATTCGACTGCTGGACCGGGCACGCCAAGGCGGCGCGCCTGTTGGGCGCCACCCTCGAACAGCCCGCGCTTTACGGCTTCCTCTCCGGCCGCGATAACCTGCGCCTTTTCGCAAGACTCCTCGGCCCCGTCGACGAGAAGCAGGTCAGCGAGCTCCTCGACCTGGTCGGCATGAAGGAGCGCGGCGACGACAAGGTCAAGCGGTACTCCATGGGCATGCGCCAGCGCTTGGCGTTGGCGCAGGCGATGCTGGGTAAGCCCAAGCTCTTGATCCTCGACGAGCCGACCAACGGCCTCGATCCCAACGGCATCCACGGCCTGCGCATCCTGCTGCGGAAGCTTGCTGATGAGGGCATGACCATCTTCTTCTCCAGCCACCTGCTGTCCGAGGTCGAAGAGCTTTGCGACCGGGTGGTGGTGCTGCATCGCGGCGAGGTCAAGGCGGCCGGGCCCCTGAGCGAGCTGATGAACGTCAAGGGGTTCCACTACCGCATCGAAGTGTCCGACGTCGACAAAGCGATGGAGATCGTCAGGTCGATCGACGGCGCCACGGTGGAGCCGGGCACCATCAAGGACTCGATCACAGTGAGCTCCCAAACCGACCTGGCGCGGAGCATCAACCACGCTCTGGTCGTGGCGGGCATCGGGGTCGACCAGCTGGTGCGCACGCAGCGCGGCCTCGAGGACGTGTACATCGAGCTGACGGGCGTCGCGCCCGGAAGCCCGCTCAGCGGTCCGCCGCCGCCGCCTCCGCCTCCCCCGCCATCAATCCCTTCGGGAGCGCTGACTCCGTGATGACTTTCATCAACCTGGTTCGGATCGAGCTCATGAAGACCTGGCGCAGCCGCTGGATCGTGTTTGCCGTGATGGGCGGGATCTTCCTGCTCATCGCGGGCGGCCTGTACACCTACTACGTCATCAGCCAGCATCGATGGAGCCCGCCAGCCGCGGTCGCGTGGCAGACGACGCTGCGCTCGGAGATCGCCACCAACCGGCAATCGATCACGCAGCTGCAGCAGATCAAGCAGACGCAGCCATCAGGAGGTTTCCGCGGCGGGTTCAGCATCGATGACGAGATCAAACGCGAGCAGCAGGCGATCGCCGACGACCAGTACCTCATCGACAACAACATCGCCCCATTGCAATCGTTCTCGATCACGCTGGCCGCGCTCTTCGCCCTCGGTGGAATCGTCATGTTCCTTCTGATCCGAATCTTCGGGTGGCTCGCCTCGGAGGAGATCGCGGGCGAGCGCTCCGACCGCACGATCGCCATCCTTCTCAGCCGCCCGATGAGCCGCGACCAGCTGCTGCTCGCCAAGGCCGTGGCATCGTTTCTGATCAGCCTCGCGGTGGTGGTGGTGACCTTCCTCATCGTGTACGCCATGGTTGCCTTCATCGAAGGCTCGGCCGGGCCGCTGGACGGTCAGGTCGGGATCGCCGTCGACGGGACCAAGGCGGTCGGTGCCGGGAACCTGGTGGTCATGCCGATCCTACTTTTCGTCCTCATGTGTCTCGGCGCGGCGATGCTGGGTGTTCTCTGCGTGCAGGGCATGAGCCTGCTCGTCTCGGTTGTCACCGGGAGGTGGGCTGCGATCGGGATCACCCTTGCGGTGCTGTTCGGCGCCCCTCTCGTGAGTGGCGTCGTGACTGTGATCATCACCCTGATCAGCGGCAGCACGGGCAACGCCCATTTCCTGAACTATTTCTTCGTCAACGTCCTCGCCCCGGTGTCGGCGATCGCACCGGTATTCGCAAACGGACCCGCCTCAGCCGGGACTGGAATGAACGAATTCGCCGCCCAGATCGCCACGCTGACCGTCTGGACGATCGCCTTCTTCGGCGCCGCGTGGCTGCTGTTCCATCGCAAGCAGGAAACCGGCTAGTCATCGACCCATGAGCTCGATCGACGGGCTGCTCGCCGAAGCACGAGCCCGGGCTCACAAGCCGGCGGCCGAGCAGGGGCCCCAGCCCCGGCTCCGAACAGCCATCCTCACCTGCATGGATGCGCGCATCGACCCGGTTTTGCTCTTCGGCCTCGGTCGTGGCGACGCGCACGTGATCCGCAACGCAGGCGCGCGGGCTACGCCTGACGTTCTACGTTCGCTAGCGCTATCGCAGGCCATCCTTGGCACTCGCGAGGTACTTGTCCTCGGCCACACCGGCTGCGGACTCTTCGAACGTAGCGAGGCGGACCTCGCCGAGGCGATCCGGAGCAAGAGCGGGCACAGGCCAGGCATGGAGATGGGGGCGTTCCACGACCTCGATCAGGCGGTGTTCGAGACGGTCGAAGAACTGCGCCGATGCCCATTTCTTACGTACCGCGACGGGATCCACGGATTCGTCTACGAGCTCGAGGCCGGCTCCGTGCGGCCGGTTGCAGAAGAAGTCCGCCCATCTGAGACTCGCCCGAGGCCGATGACGGGCCTGGAAATGCTGCGCGCGGACGCCTTGAGCCTGAAGCGACCGCGTCGCCGCTAAGAAAGTCGTGGGGGGCTGCGCCAAGCGGTGCGCTCAGCCGCCATACCGCTTGTGCTGGTTGAGGCTGAACCAGTTCCCGGAGTCGTCGCGAAACAAGGCTTCGATGCCGTAGGGCCGCTCGGCCGGCTCCTGCAGGAAGGTGACGCCCTTACCTTTCAGCTCCTCGTAGGCGCCCCGGATGTCATCGGTCTCGATGACGCCGGCCCCCATCACGCCTTTGGCAACCAGGCCAAGAAGTGTCGCGGCGTCCTCCTCGCTGAACATCGGCGGCTGAGGGCGGGCGAGGAGGATGTTGAGGTCGGGTTGGTCCTTCGGGCCAACCGTGAGCCAGCGGAACCCGTCCATGGTCGCGTCGCTGCGCACCTCGAAGCCGAGCTTCTCCGTGTAGAAGGCCTTGGCGCGCTCCTGGTCCTCGACGAACACGTTCACGTGCGAGAGCTTCTTGATCATGGCCCCGACGGTACTGCGAGACCGTCGTCGGTGCTTCTTCCGGATTGCTGACTTCTGGCGACACCGGGTCGCGTCCACATGAGGACGAAGCAGCCCGGGATGGGCGGAGCGCCGGCAGAGGCACTCCGGTACTCGGTCGGTGACATCCCCACGAGGGTGTGGAAGCGCGAGCTGAAGGAGCCGACGCTCTCGAACCCGACCAGGAAACAGATCTCGGTGATGGTCAGGTTGGCTGCTCGCAGCAGGTCTTTGGCGCGCTCGATCCGGCGCCGGGTCAGATACGTTCTGGGAGTCTCACCGTAGGCCTTGGTGAACGCCCGCGCGAAGTGGAACTTGGACAGGTGCGCCGCCTGCGCCATCGAGTCGAGGGTGAGGGGCTGGGCGAAGTCGCGGTCGGTGAGGTCGCGCGCCCGCCGCAGCGCGATCAGAACCTCCGGATGGCTCAAGGCCAGACGCTCTCCGACACTTTCTAACGGCGAGCTTCGCTCAGCTGGCGACCGCCCGGTCGGCGATCTCGAGCACCGAGTCCAGGATCTCGAATCCCTCGTCGAGCTCGGCCTCGCTGATGCACAGCGGCGGGTTGGTCATGACGACGTTCCAGCGCACGAACGTGTGCATGCCCGCGTCGAGCAGGGCCTGGCCGATCGCTTTCATCTCCGGCGACGTGCCGTTGAACGGTGCCATCGGGTCGAGGGAGTTGCGATCGCGCACGAGCTCGAGGGCGCCGAACAGTCCGATCGACCGCGCGGCACCGATGCAGGGATGGCGCTCCTGCAGCCGGCGGTGGTGCTTTGCGAGCACCACGCCCATACGCTGAGCGTTGCCGACCATGTCGTCCTCTTCGTACGCCTGGATCGCGCCCAGCGCCGCGGCGCAGCCGAGCGGGTGGCTGTTGTACGTGAGGCCGCCATAGAAGACGTGGTCGTCGAAATACGACGCCACTGTCGGCCGCATGCCCACCGCGCCCAGCGGCACATAGCTGCTGGTCAGGCCCTTCGCCAGCGTGATCAGGTCGGGGACCACGCCCCAGTGATCGACCGCGAACCACCGACCAGTGCGTCCGAAGCCCGTCATCACCTCGTCGCAGATGAGCAGGATTCCGTACCGATCGCAGATCTCTCGCACGCCCTCGAGATAGCCGTCGGGCGGGATCAAGATGCCGTTGGTGCCGGTGATGGGCTCGAGGATGAAAGCCGCGATCGTTTGTGGGCCTTCGAGCTGGATCGTCTCTTCGAGGTCGGCCAGCGCCTCGTCCGCGGTATCCCATCCGCGCTGGATGCCGTGGTACGGATCGAGCACGTGGACGATCCCGGTCGCGAACTCGTTGGGCCAGCGGCGAGGGTCGCCTGTCGCCTGGATCACGCTCCCGGTCGACCCGTGATACGACCGGTAGCGGGCCAGGATCTTGGGCCGGCCGGTGACGGTGCGCGCGATCTTGATCGCGTTCTCGTTGGCGTCGGCGCCTCCCAGCGTGAACAGCACCTTGTCGATGTCGCCCGGCAGCAGCTCGGCCAGCTTGAGCCCCAGCCTCGCCCGAGCTTCATGCGCCATGAACGGGCTGATGTACGCAAGCTGGTCGGCCTGGCGCTTGATCGCATCGATGATCCGGCGATCCCCATGGCCCGCGCTGACGCACATCAGCTGGCTGTTGAAGTCGATGAAGCGCCGCCCGTCGACGGTGTGGAAATACACACCCTTCGCGCTCTGGACGGCCATCGGCCTGACGCTCGATTGGGCCGACCAGTCATAAAGGGTGTGCCGGCGGCAGAGGTCGGTGATCTCCTCCGCGCTGAGAGCCTTGACCGTCTCAGTCGCCATCGCGAGGTGATGGTAACCCCGGGACGACCCTCAGGCCGAGTCGCCGGCGCTGTTGGGCTCCAGGTGCGCGAGCCACTTCTTGAGGATGCCGACGAGCGCCTTCCGCTCGGCAGCGCTCAGGCCGGCCACAAGCTCGCGCTCGCGAGCCGTATCCGCCTTGACGGCCATATCGAGCACGTGGCGGCCGGATTCCGTGAGCTCGACGAGGACTCCCCGGCGATCGTTGGGGTGACGCGTGCGCTTGACGTAACCGCGCTTCTCCAGGCGGTCGAGGCGGCTGGTGATGCCGGCCGAGGACAGCATCAGGCCCTTGAAGAGCCGTGTGGGCGATAGCTGCTGCTTCGACCCCGCGAATCGAAGGGCCGCGAGCACCCCGACCTCGCCGCGGTTGAGCCCATACCGGCCGAACGACTCCTCCTGCACGCGCGCAATGTGGAGGGCGATCCGCGATAGGCGCGCGGTCACCTGGTACGCCTCCATGTCCTGGCGAGGCGGCTCGCCCGCGAAGCGATCGAGGAGGGTGTCGGTCCAGTCCTTAGCCTTCTCCGCCACGCCGCCAAGCATACGGAATAGCTCTCACTGCAGCGAGATTCTCTCTTGCATGTATCTCGCAAGCGAGAGACTTGGTGGCCCCGCCATCGAGGTCGCGCTCGGCGAGTTCGACCGCGTCTATTCG
>VBFD01000032.1:0-5845 GCA_005883585.1 Chloroflexota bacterium | reverse complement strand
ATGGTTCTCGAGGAGACGCGGAACCGTCCGACGTTGGTGTACGTCGGTGCTGCCAGTTTGGTCATCGGTATCGCGCTGAGGTTGTACACGACGAGCCTGGCCGACCTTCTAGCTGCGCGTGTCAATCACCGGCCAGCCCAGCACTGGGCGCCCCCATCGAGCACCCTCGGTGGAGTTGACGGCTCATCCCATGGCATCCGCGCGCTGACCCGGCGCGAGCTAGAGGTCGCCCAGCTGGCCTCGCAGGGGTACATGGCCTCGGAAATTGGCACTCGGTTGCACATCAGCGACCGGACCGTCGAGACGCACCTGGCCCACGCGTATTCGAAGCTCGGCGTCAACTCTCGACCGGCCCTGATACGGATCAGCAGCAAGCTGGCAGGCCAGTAGTCGGTGCCAGAGGTCATACGCGCCGGAGTCCGGCTCCACTACGCAGATGTCGGCAGCGGCCCGGCCGTGTTCTTCCACACCGGCGGGGGCGGAGACGGCACCATGTGGCACTCCGCGGGGTATCTAGACGCGCTGCCGGGCCGACGTCATCTGCTCTACGACCACAGAGGCCATGGACGCAGCGACCAGCCAGTGGGCCTGGAGGCACACCGCTTCGACGAGTACATCGCCGACGTCATCGCCGTAATGGACTCGGCCGGCGTCGATCGAGCCGCGATGATCGGTTACTCGGATGGCGCGCGACTCATTTACGGGCTCGCCGCCCGCCATCCTGAGCGTGTCGCCGCGGTCGTCGGCATCGGTGGAGTCGCCCACCCAAATGACACGGACGACTGGCGTCGCCCGCTTGCGGCCGAGGTCCGTGAGATCGGGGTCCGCGCATATGTAGAGCGGATGTCTGCAAGCGAAACGGAGCCGGCCCCACACTGGCTTATAGACAACCTTGCCTCGACGCCCACCGAGATGTTCGCGCTCGAGCTCGAGGGCTGGGCGGATGCCCCCAACGACTCCGAACACTTTCGGCGCATCGAGGCTCCGACTCTCATCGTCTGCGGGGAGAGCGAGAACACCGACGGTGCCGCCGAGCTGGCCGTGGCAGCTCTTGCCAATGGAACGGCGTTTGTCGCGCCCGGCTTCGGGCACCTGCAGGCATTCTGGCGAACGGATGTCACTGCCCGGATCATCAGCGACTTCCTCGGCCAGCACGTGCCCGCGATGGCGCCGACGTAGCCCTACTGCAGCCGCCCTAAACGGCTAGTGGCTCCATACCGTCTGAGTCTTCTGCGTTTCCTTTCCGTCGATGTAGATGGCGTCGACTCGCTCGTTGAAAAATGCGAGCGTTCCAGCGATGCGGGCCACCTCGGGGTTGGGTGCCTCGTAGCACCACGCGATGTCGCCGACCTTTCCGTCAGCAGCCGTTGCCTGCCAGTACTGACTCGTCGGCCCTTTGTAGGCGCACGCGGTCTTCGTAGGCGACGGCTGAAGTAGATCCGTCCGGACGTCCTCTTTTGGGATGTAATAGCGGACTGGCAAGCCGGTCTCGAAGAGGAACCGCGCCCGCCTCGTAACCGCAACGACCTGACCGCCGACGACCACCCGTACCTCACGTGAGCTGTCGAGCACGTCGATGCGGTGGTATGGGTCACGGGCATGGACGAAGACCTCGTCGTCCTCTTCGAACCAAGCCTCCATGAGCTTCCAGTGGAAAGCGACCAGGTTGGCGATCTCAGGGCAGCCCGCCGGTGGGTCGAGATACCGCCAGGCTGCGTTCTCGACGGTCCTGCCATCGACGGTGATTGAGTAATAGGTGGCATCGCCCTTAGCGGGCGACTTCACGACCATGGATGTCGCGACGAGCAGGTCCGCACGCACGTCTTCGAGAGGGAAGTAGTAAACGCCGAGGCGAGCGGTCTCGAACATCATCATCACGCGACAGCTGTCGGCGATGGCGACCCCACCGACGAAGGCGCGCACCCGCTTGGCGATCGGCTCGACGCGGACCGTGATCACTTTGGGCGCCGGGCCCAGCACCCTGTTCTCGAGAAGAGGCGGGCCTTGAATGGCGACGCTCATCGCTGGCGTGCCTCGTTGCCAGGTAACTTGGCCGAGTGAGGCGACGCCGATCCAGTAGGGGTTGTAAGCGCTCGACTGGATGTAGCTCTCACCGATGGCCTTGAGACACCGGAGGGCGAAACTGCCACAGGTCCTGGCGATCGATCGGCGGCTGACGGCTGGCGGCGCGAGGGTCAGACGGTTGATAACCAGAGCATTTCTATCCATGCCGGCAGCTTATGAACCGCCCGAGGTACCGAACATCGTGGAAAGTACCGAAAATCGGGGCGCTACGCGTCCCCGCTCGCGCCCCCCGCCCGCTCGGCGACCCAACCTGCCACCTGGGCCCGCGAGCTGAAGCCCAGCTTGGTCAGGATGTGCTCGAGATGGCTCTCAACCGTTCGTTCCGACAGGAACAGGCGCTCGGCGATGCCGCGACTCGTCATGCCGGAGGCAACGAGCCGGGCGACCTCCAGCTCCCGCTTGCTCAGGCCGCCGGCGCCGCCGGCTTCCTTGCCGGGCGCCTCGCGCGCCAACGCGAGGAGCTGCGCCAGCGACATCGCCCGTCCCGACTCCCACGCCTTGTCGGCGATCCTCTCCGGCAGAGCGGCGCGAGCCTCGGCCATCGTGGGCTCAAGCCAGATCGACCACGGCAGCTGCACAGGCACGTCGACCTCGTCTCTGAGCTTTGACGCTGCACCGAAAAGCGTGACCGCCCGACGCGGGTCGGCGGCCACTCCGGCCGCTGCAATGCCTTCGACCTGTTGGGCCACAGAGAGCGCATCGCTGTCCCCGACCAGGTCCAGCGCCGTGATGAAGCGCCGGCGTGCGGCCTCGTTATCGCCGGCAAGAATCTCCAACCAACCGAACGTGTAATGAGCGCCAACCGCGCCATAGTCGTCCTCTGCCTCGATGGCAACACCTAGCGCTCGCTGGACCCACGGACGCGCCGCGTCGATGTTGCCCCGCTGGAGCTCGACACCGCCAATCGACGCCAGGGCCATGGCGAGATCCGGCAGGTTGCCGAACCTCGTCAATTCCGCGACCGCTTTCTCTAAGTACTCGCGTGCTGTGTCCAGGTCGCGGTGTCTGCGCTCGGCCACGTAGGCGATGCCGAGGTACCCGGCGGCGACCAGAGACTCATCGCCTGCCTCGCGAGCCAGCTCAGTCAGTTGCTGAGGTGTGAAAAGTGACTTCTCGTGATGACCGCTTTGGCCAACCAGCGCCTGCAGGCTCCACACGGCATGAACGTGCCCCAGCATGAGTTTCGCGGTCGTACCGGAGAGAGCGGTGAAGAGCCGGCGAAGCCCCTCCTGTGGAGCGAATATCATCCACAGCTTTCTCAAGTTGCCAAGCAGATGCAGCTCGGTGTCGCGGTCGCGCTTGGCCAAGTCCAGCGCTGCGCGCACATCGGCCATCTCATCCCAGAGGCGCCGATGTTCGGCCATTGCGCCGCGGTGCATCCGCGCCTCCAGCGCCTCTTCGGTCAGGCGGGTGTAAAACGCCAAATGCAGGTTGCCCAGTCGCGTTTCATCGCCGGTCGCGGCCAACTTCCCCGCTGCGTACTCGCGAATGGTTTCCAAGAGCCGGTATCGGGTGCCGCCATCGACGCCAGGTTCGATTTGGAGCATCGACTTATCCGCCAGCTTTTGCAGGCCGTCGGTAACATCCGCCGGCGCCAGAGGCGCTTCGCCGCAAACCTGCTCGACCGCGTCGGCTCGGACCGGCCCTGCAAATATCGAGAGCCGTCGCAGCAGCGTTCGCTCCGATGGATCGAGAAGCTGATAGCTCCAATCGATGGTCGCGCGAAGGGTGCGGTGGCGCGCGTCGGTGTCGCGTGGCCCGCCAGTCAAAAGGCGCAGACGGTCGTCGAGTCGCGCCATGATCTCGGCCGGCGAAAGGGCGGATGCGCGCGCCGCCGCCAGCTCGATGGCCAGCGGCATCCCGTCGAGTCGGCGGCAGATTGCCACGATGGCGGACAGGTTGTCCGGCTTGATATCGAAGCCGGGACTGACGTTGCGCGCACGGTCCACAAAGAGTCGCACGGCCTCGGCGGCAGATGCGACGGCAAACGAGTCCGCTGTCTTTGGAAGCGCCAGAGGCGACAGGCGCCAAACGATCTCGCCATCGAGGTTGAGGCGCTCGCGGCTGGTAGCCAGGACAACCAGGCGCGGACAAGCCGCCAGCAGTCGCGCCACGACCATGGCCGCGGCCTCGGTCAGGTGCTCGCAGTTATCTACAACAAGCAGCATCTCCCTCGAGATGAAGCGATGCACCAGAGTGCCGATGGTGTCCTCGGCCTGAAGCCGGATGCCGGCGGCATGCGCGAATGCATCGGGTATGAGGGCCGGGTCTCGGACCTCGACGAGCTCGATCATGATCTGGCCGTCGGAGAACCGATGGCCCTGCACCTGAGCAAACTCGGTGGCCAAGCGCGTCTTTCCGGCGCCTCCCGGCCCCAAGATGGTCAGAAGACGGGTGTGAGCCAGAAGGCGGCGCAACTCGCCCATTTCCTTTTTCCGTCCGATGAAGTTGGAGAGCCGCCAGGGGACACCCGCGGAAGCGCTCATCACCTCCCAATTCTGGTCCGGAGGTTATGTTCCGGTGGGAACGACGGTCATCAGGACGTAAGGAGTTCTAGAAGGAGCGCGCTAGCGACCTTCGGATTGGCCTGTGGCGCGCGTTTCCGGATGTCGGCCATCAGGGCCTGGATCGCCTGCTTCTTGCCCGCCCGGTAATCCTCGACTGCCCGAGGGTTGCCGGCGATCACGGCTTCGACGATGGTCCGCAGCTCGGACTCGTCATTGATCTGCGCGAACCCACGCCTGGCGACGATCTCGGATGGCGACCCGCCGCCATTGATCGTCTCCGCCAGAACCTCTCTGCCTTGATCCCGAGTGATCTGGCCAGAGCTGACGAGCGTTACCACTTTGGCGAGGTGATCCGGGGAGGGGTAGCGCCCCGTGGGCGCCACCTCGCCAATCACCCAGTTGGCCGTCTGCTTGCCCTCGCCAGTTGCCTTGGCCGCGGCTTCGAACAGGTCGGCGAGCTCACGGTCGGCGGCGATCAACGCGGCGTCCGAGGCGGGCAAACCGTACTCAGAGGCCAGCCGAACCCGCCGCGGACCCGGCAGCTCAGGCAAGCCGGAGCGCAGATCCTCGATCCACGGCCGGTCCAGCTCCAGGGGTGGGAGGTCGGGTTCGGGGAAGTAGCGATAATCCTCGGCGAATTCCTTGCTCCGCTGGGAGAAGGTCCGCTGCTCCGACTCCGACCAGCCCCTGGTTTCCTGCACCACCGTCCCGCCTGACTCGACCACCTCGACCTGGCGTTTGACCTCGAACTCAATCGCGCGGTGCAGCGCGCGGAATGAATTTATGTTCTTGAGCTCGGTCTTTACCCCCAGGTCATCAGATCCATAACGCCTGATCGAGATGTTCGGTTCAGCCCGTAATTGACCTTTTTCCATCTCAGCCTCGGAGGCGCCAATGGTGCGCAGAAGGGTCCGCAGGGCCTGCGCGTAGTCCCGCGCCTCGTCGGCCGACCGGATGTCGGGCTCGCTGACGATCTCCATGAGCGGGACGCCGGCCCGGTTCAGGTCGACGAAGGACTCCCACGCCTTGTGCAGCTTGTCGCCGGCGTGGATCAGCTTGCCCGTGTCCTCTTCGAGGTGGACGCGGCGTATGCGCACCTGCCGCCCATCCAGCTCCAGCCGCCCGTCGATGCTCATCGGCAGGTCGTACTGGCTGATCTGGTAACCCTTCGGTAGGTCTGGATACATGTAGTTCTTGCGGTCGAACTTGGTGTGGCGCGGGATCTCGCAGCCCAGGGCCAGGGCGGTCTTGAG
>VBFD01000031.1:0-15743 GCA_005883585.1 Chloroflexota bacterium | reverse complement strand
CGGTTGTCACGCCAGTGGCAGCGCCGGGTAGCCATGGCCGGTTTGGATAAGCGCTGAAAGCATCTAAGTGCGAAGCCAACTCCAAGATAAGGTCTCCCACCGGGTTAACCGGGTAAGGGCCCTGGTAGACAACCAGGTTGATAGGCCGGAGGTGTAAGAGAAGCAATTCTTTGAGCTGACCGGTACTAATAGCCCGAGGGCTTGTTCACCTATAACTCACTCTTCAGTTTCTGAGGAGTGCAAACGTCACGTGATCCAGCGCCAAAAGCAGCTGGAGAATCTCATAGACCTAATTCGGTTGTCGATCACAGGCTGCTTCGCCGCACGCCCGGTCG
The DNA here is from genome assembly GCA_005883585.1 of Chloroflexota bacterium. Classification (GTDB taxonomy): domain Bacteria; phylum Chloroflexota; class Dormibacteria; order Dormibacterales; family Dormibacteraceae; genus UBA10449. The sequence goes on along the minus strand of VBFD01000031.1, from coordinate 15,408 downwards.
GGTGGAACGTATATTGCCAACGGGTTTGTCGGCAAGAGATTCTGATCCGAGCGTAGACCTGCATTGGGCCGCACGCGCCATCGATCTGGCGCGCCAGGCCGACTTCAGGACGAGCCCGAATCCGATGGTGGGCGCGGTGGTACTGGACACGAATGGGCACCTGGCTGGAGAGGGCTTCCATCGCGCTCATGGTCAGCTCCATGCCGAGGAGGAAGCGCTCGCCGCCGCCGGCGAACTTGCCCGCAATGGGACGCTCTATGTCAACCTCGAACCCTGCATCCATCCGCACCGAACGCCGTCCTGCGCGGAGGCAATCATCGACTCAGGCGTGCGACGCGTGGTCGTCTCCATGGTCGATCCCGACGATCGTGTTCGCGGCGCGGGCTTACGCCGCCTGGAATCAGCCGGCATCGAAACCCAGTCCGGAGTCCACGAACATCGGGCACAGCGCCTGAACGAGTTCTACGTCAAGCACCGACTGACAGGCCGTCCCTTCGTGACCGCGAAGTTCGCCATGAGCCTGGACGGCAAGATCGCTACTCGATCCGGCGAATCTCGATGGATCACGGGCGAGGCGGCCCGCGCTCACGCCCACCGTTTGCGACATATGCACGACGCGATCCTGGTCGGGGTGAACACCGTGATGACCGACGATCCGGAGCTGACCACACGGCTGGACGGTGAACAAGCGCGGCAGCCGCTTCGGGTTGTCGTCGACTCGCAGCTGCGGATCCGCCAGTCCGCCAAGGTGGTGGGCCCGAACACCTTGATTGCGACTACGCGGGACGGCCGCGTCGGCGCTGCTGAAGTCGTCCGCTTTCCCGCGTCCGGTGAAGGGCGCGTCGACCTGGGTGCTTTGCTCGACGAGTTGGGCAAGCGCGGAGTGCTGAGCTTGCTGGTGGAGGGAGGAGGCGAAGTGAACTCTTCGTTTTTCCGTGCCGGCCTCGTCGACAAGGTTCAGGCCTACATCGCTCCCATCGTGATCGGAGGCCGAGACGCGCCGGGCCCAGTCGGCGGCGGAGGGGTGGAGAGCTTGGGGGACGCGATCCGGCTGCGCGAAGCCGACACGACTAAGGTTGGCGACGACGTTTTGATAACCGGGTACGTCGATGTTCACGGGCATAGTTAGCGGCGTCGGCACAGTGGTGCTCGCCGAGGCGAACCGGCTGGGCATTGCGCACGCGCCGACCGCTCGCGCCGTAAAAGTCGGCTCAAGCGTGGCGGTCAACGGATGCTGCTTGACGGTGGTCAAAAGGTCGGGTCCCAAATTCTTCGCGGATGTCGTTCCGGAGACGCTCCGCCGCACGAATCTCGGGTCGCTCAAGCCTGGAGCCAAGGTCAATCTCGAGCTGCCACTCGCAGCGAAAGGCTTGCTGGACGGCCATCTCGTCCAGGGCCACGTCGACGTCGTGACAAGGATCAGGTCGATAAATCGTGTCGCCGCCGGGCGAGAGGTTGTGATCGACATGCCGAAAGCGCTCCGGCCTTTTCTGGTTGAGAAAGGCTCGATTGCGGTGGACGGGATCAGCCTCACGGTCGCCAAAGTCGATGACACACACGGAACGTTCACGGTCGCCTTGATCCCGCATACGCTCGCAGTCACCATTGCTGCCGGCTACAGAGGCGAGTCGATGGTCAATCTCGAGGCGGACGTCGTCGCCCGCTACGTGGCCCGAAACCTCCGCCGGTAATATGCAGTGGCGCTATGAGCCTCGCCACCGTTCCCGAAGCCGTCGCTGACTTTGAAGCCGGCAAGTTCGTGATCATCGTCGACGACGAGGATCGCGAGAACGAGGGCGACCTCGTGGTGGCTGCGCAGCTGGTCACCCCAGACCACATCAGCTTCATGACACGACACGGATCGGGGCTTGTATGCCTGCCGGTCATCGCCAAGCGCCTGGACGAGCTTGGGATCGCGCCGATGGTGGAAAGGAACACCAGCCGGCTGGGAACGGCTTTCAGCGTCAGCATCGACGCGAAGGACAACGTCACCACAGGCGCTTCCGCGTACGACCGGGCCGCCACCATTCGCAAGGTATTGGATCCGGCGGCGAAGGCCTCCGACTTTTCGATGCCGGGGCACACGTTTCCGCTCCGGGCGGCAGAGGGAGGCGTTCTAACCCGCGCCGGTCAGACCGAGGCCGCCGTCGACCTGGCGATACTGGCCGGGCTGTATCCGGCCGGCGTGATCACCGAGATCATGAAGGCCGACGGGACCATGGCGCGTATGCCCGATCTCAAAACGTTCGCCGGCAAGCACGACATAAAGGTGATCACGGTCGAGCAGCTGATCGCCTACCGGCGGCGCAACGAAAAGCTCGTCGCTCGCCGGGTGGAGGCTGTTATTCCTATAGGTGATGTCGAATCGCGACTTTGGAAGCTGTACGCATATGAAGACGTCTTGCGCCACGAAAACCACCTGGCCCTGGTTCTGGGTGACATCGATCCGAACCAACCGGTGCTGCTGCGTGCGCACTCCGAATGTCTGACCGGGGACATATTCGGCAGCCTTCGTTGTGACTGTGGCGCGCAGCTTCATGCGGCAATGGAGATGATCGCTGCCGAGGGCGTCGGCGTGATTCTCTACATTCGGCATCAAGAAGGACGGGGGATCGGGCTGCTCGACAAACTACATGCATACAACCTTCAGGACCGCGGCCTCGACACGGTGGAGGCGAACGAAGCGCTCGGCCATCCGGCAGATAAGCGTGACTACGGCATCGGCAGCCAGATCCTTTACGACCTCGGCGTGCGCAAGATCCGACTGCTGACCAACAATCCCAAGAAGATCTACGGCCTCGAGGGCTTCGGGCTCGAGGTTATCGAGCGCGTACCGATCAACATCACCGCCAACCCGCACAACGAGCGGTACCTGAAGACCAAGAAAGACAAGCTCGGCCACCTGCTGTAGGCGCGTTGACGATTGGGTGAGAGAGGCGACCAACCTGACCTGAGCGGCGCTGATCTGCATATCGCGATCGTCGTCGCGCGCTACAACGAGGACGTCACCAAGCGCCTACTCCGCGGCGCACTCGGGGCATTGAAGGAGCGCGAGGTCGCGGACCCGGACGTCTACTGGGTCCCTGGAGCCCTGGAGCTGCCTGTCACCGCGCTCACGCTGGCGGAAAAGGGCCAGCACGATGCCATCGTTTGCTTGGGGTGCGTTATTCGCGGCGAGACCTTCCATTTCGAGGTGGTCGCCGGCCAAGCTGCCGCCGGCATCATGCAAGTCCAGCTAGATACCGGTGTGCCTGTGACGTTCGGTGTCCTCACCACCGAGGACAAGGATCAGGCCATGGCGCGGTCAGGTCCGAAGAACAACAAGGGCGCCGAGGCGGCCGATGCTGCGATCGAGATGGCGAATCTGTTGCGGAGCATCCAGGGGTAAGGCCTTAACAACCTGGGTTGCGGGTCGCGTTCTCGGCGATTAGGCTCGGGGGCAAGGTGCGTCGGTTGGGGGAGGGAACAGCACCGGGAGTGGGAGGGCCCGCAGGGCGGGGTGTTTTCTCTAGCCCGCGGTCGAGTAGGCCACCACCTCCTGCCCCGCGGGCGCAACGAGGTACCCCTCGGTCGCTGCCGGCGTGCTGAAGTGTCGCGCCGCACCCAGGTTGAGGTTGTAAAGAACCGCCCCTGACGTCAGGTCGAGCGCGTAGAGCCGACCCGAGTCCGGCTCGATCGCCCACACTGCGCCGGCGGCAACGATCGGCGAACCAAGCCGCGGATGAGGCGCCTTCCACGCCACGCTGATCGATGCCTCGGTCACGTCGAGCGCGACCAGACCATCAGAGCAGGGCACCCACAACCTCTGCCCGGACCAAGCCGTCCCGCCCCAGGCTCCCGAGCAAACGGGAAGGCGGGCGGTCTGCCCTCCAATACCTCCCATCTGGCCGGCGCTGAGCAGGTAGGCGACGCCCTCTTTTCCTATCGCGACCAGGGCTCCTATCGATGAGAGGAACGTCACTCCCACAGAGCCGAGGTCGGTGTCATTGGCATCCAACGATCGCCAGTTCGAGGGTGCGAAGAACGAGCGGACCTGCAGGTCTGGAGAAAGCTCGATCACGGAGTTGCTGTAGGCAAACGACTGCGTCGCCGACCCGTTGCCGGTGACCACATAGACGGAACCCGAGGCCGAGATGGTTGGACCCGCCGGGCTCCAGATCCCGGCTTCACTCGCGACCGGAGTCCGGTAGACGAGCGTCGGCGAGCCGACGACGCTGCCCACGGCCGGCACCGCGACCACGTAGCCGTGGTAGTTTCCGCAGTCCCCATACAAGCCGCCAAACGGGATGTACACATGGCCCGACGAAATCGCGAGAGCGCCGCGTTCCTGCTGCACTGACGGGACAGATCCAGCCGGATCGACGATCTGCTGCGTCACCACCGAGCCGTCGACCAGGCTCAGCGTGAAGAGGACGTGGTGGAAGCCGTGTATGAAGGCGACCACATACAAGCGACCGGACACAACATCCGCGGCGGGGGTACCTGTGATGCCTGTCACCGGTTGGATATCGCCGCACGGAAGTGTGGTCGCGTCGACCGGATCGCCAAGGTGCTGCTTCCACACCACACTTCCGGTGAAGAGATCCAGCGAGTAAACGGTGTTGTTTTCCGTCGCGACGAGGACGTGGCCGGACACGATCAACGGCGATGCGTAAACGTCGCCATCGACTGCGGCTCGCCACGCCTCACGCGGACTCGACACTGCGATCGAGCCTGGGCCCACACCCGTGCGAGCGGCATTCTGGTGGTATTCGGGCCAGTCGAACGCCAGGCTTGGTGAGGGCGAGGCGACCACCGAAGGCCGGGGCGAAGAAAAAGCAGACGCCGAAGGCGTGGCGCCGGATCCCCCGCCGCAAGCCGTGCCGACCAAGAGCCCGACACCGGCACATGCGGTCAGGCGGGCGATTACAGGCCCCAGGAGAACTTTCGCTCCACAGACAACCGCGCTCGCTCAGGGCCGATCAGGTCTACCCGTCCCTGCACGGCAACGCCTCGCTTGGGTCCCATCGAATCGATAACCATCGCGGCCCGTGGCTCGGATTTCAGGTTCCGCAGCTTCACTCCGTCGACGTCGAATTCGAATGTGCCCGCTTCGTCGAACGCGTACATGACCGGCACGACATGAGGCCAGCCGGAGGGTCCGACGGTGGCGAGACGGCCGATGCGCTGCGAGCGCAGGAACTCGAGCTCGGGCTCGGTGAAAACCATCGCAACTCATCGTATCGCCGCAGCGGCAGCCGCCCCACTCGTAGACTGCAAGACTCGGATGGCTACCACCAGCGCTCGCAGAGTGGACACGATCGGCGGTTACACGATCGTCCGCCGCGAGCGCCTCGACCGCCTGGAGGGCTCATTCATAGAGCTGGTCCACGAACGCACCGGCGCCAGGCACATTCACATCGAGTGCACAGACGACAACAACGCCTTCGCCGTCTCATTTCCGACCGTCCCCAAGGACTCGACAGGCGTTGCTCACATCCTGGAGCACGTCGTCCTCGCGGGTTCGAAACAGTTCCCGGTCCGCGATCCATTCTTCTCGATGACCCGCCGCTCGCTCGCGACGTTCATGAACGCGTTTACGAGCTCGGATTCGACCACGTATCCCTTCAGCACCCGCAATTCGAAGGACTACATGAACCTCCTCCGCGTCTACCTCGACGCGACCTTCTTCCCGCTTCTGGAGGAGGACTCTTTCAAGCAAGAGGGGGTACGTTTCGAGTTCGAGGACCCGGCGAACTCAACCAGCGAGCTCCGCTATAAGGGCGTGGTCTTCAACGAGATGAAAGGAGCGTTGGCGACGCCGCAAGCGGCCATGCAGCGCAACCTGGGGCGTACCCTCTTTCCCGGCCTGACTTACGCCAACGTCTCAGGCGGAGACCCCGAGCACATTCCGGAGCTCACGTGGGAGCAGTTGCGCGGTTTCCACGCCGCCCACTATCACCCCAGCAACTCCTACTTCTATACATATGGCGACCAGCCATTGGAGCGGACGCTGGCCGCGATCGAAGAGAACGCGCTTTCGCACTTTGAGCGGATCGATATCAACACCTCGATCCCCAACGTGGCGCGATTCTCGAAGCCGGTGGTATCGGTTGAACCTTATGCGGCCGGTCCGGGGGAGGACGGTCAGCGAAAGGGCCAGGCGCTTGTGGCATGGGTCACCGTGCCCGCCACGGATTCGTTCCGCCTGCTCGCGATGAGAGTCCTGTCCGAAGTGCTGCTGGGGAATCCTGGGTCGCCACTGCGCAAAGCGCTGATCGATTCCAAGATCGGCAGCGCTCTTGCGGACGGCAGTGGCTACCAGGACGATTCCAAGGAGACCGTCTTCGGGGCAGGTTTGAAAGGCATCGCGGTCGAGGACGCACACAAGGTTGAAAAGGTCGTGCTCGACACGCTGGCAAGACTTGCCGCCGAAGGCCTTGATGCGACTCAGGTCGACGCCGCGATACACCGGCTCGAGTTCGAAAAGAGGGAGCGTTCCAACGCCGGATTTCCCTATGCCCTGAAAGTGCTCTTCAACTTCCTCGGAACCTTCCAGTACGGCGGCGATCCCTACAGCCCGCTCAACCTCGACGCCGACCTCGAGCACCTCGAACGGGCGCGAAAGGAAGGCCGCTTCTTCGAAAATCTCATCGCCGCTGAGCTCTCCGACAACCAGCACCGCGGCCTCCTCGTCCTAGAGCCCGACCCCTCCCTGGAGGAACGGAAGCGCCACGCCGAGTTGGAGAGGCTTTCCATGATCGAGGCGACTCTGACCGACGCGGACCGTGCCCGCATCGTCGCCGACGCCCTGCGCCTCAAGGCCGAGCAAGAGGCCAAGCCGGACCTTACGACGCTTCCATCGCTGGAGCTGAGCGACATCCCGATGCGCTTCGATGACGTCCCGAGCCGAGAAATCAAGATCGGGCCGGCGAAGGTGGAGTTCTTCCCGTTGCCCACCAACGGGATCACCTATCTGGACATCCGGTCGGATTTCGCCGCCCTCACGCAGGATCTGAAGGATCTGCTGCCTTTGTTCAGCCGCATGTTCACCCAGATGGGGGCGGCGGGTCAGGACTACGCGCAGATCGCAAATCGCATCGCCGCGTACACAGGCGGCATTGGTGCTGGGCCTGCCGTCCAGCCGCTGGCGGCGCGGGACGACTACCTCCAGTCATTCCTCGTATCCGGAAGAGCTCTCGACCGCAATGTCGGATCGTTCATCGAGCTGTTGACCGACCTGACGGCTCGGATGGAGATCGAGCCGCGGCGGCTGAAGGACGTCATCGACGAAAGCGCAACGCGGCTGGAGAGCGCGATCGCGGGCCTGGGATTCCAGTTCGCCATCCTGAGGGCCACCTCGAAGCTCAATTCCGAAGGCGCCATCAACGATGCCCTGCAGGGAATCGGGATGCTTCATGAGACGCGGCGTTTGGCCCGAATGAACGAAGCCGAGCTGGGTGACGTGATCGCCAAGCTGGTCACGATTCGCACGAGTCTCTTCAGGCAGGACTCGATCCAGATCATCGTGACCTGCGAAGAGTCGATGATCGACGCCATCGCGGAGCGTTTGCACGGCCTCGTCGACGCTTTGCCCACGGGCAAAGGCGATGGCCACGTGGAGAAACCAGCTCCGCTGGCAACCATTCCTGAAGCACGCACCGCACCGTTACCGGTGGCGTTCAATGTCCGTGGCTTCAAGACCGTCCGCTACACGCACCCCGACGCCCCCGGGTTGTTGGTGCTCGCGAACTATCTTCGCGACACATTTCTCCATCGAGAGCTGCGCGAAAAGGGCGGCGCGTATGGTGCGGTTGCCCAGGCGAGCATCGGAGGTGGAACGTTCTACATGGCGTCGTACCGAGACCCGAATATCGTCCGCACATACGACACATTCGACAGTGCGATTCGATGGGTCGTCGACGGCGAGGTGGACGGGGAGGCTTTGAAGGAAGCGATCCTGGGTGCGTGCGGTGATGTGGATCCTCTGGAATCGCCCGATATCAAGGGCCGCCGCGAAGCGACAAACCAGCTCACGGGTTTCACCCGAGCGGAGAGGGAGAGGTTCAAGAAGCGCTTGCTGGAGGTCACCGCCCCCGATCTTCAGCGCATCGCGGCCACTTATCTCGCGCCCGATGGCTACGTCCAGGCGACCGTTGCCGGACCCGAGCTGGTGGAGGCGGCCACCAGGGAACGGCCCGGCCTGTTCGAGGTGGTCGCGCCAGTCTGAAACCGGGTCGTGTCAGAATCGGCGACATGAATCTGTGGCGTCGCGAATATTTCTGGCCCGCGGTATTGATCGTGCTCGGGATCTACTTCCTGCTCAGCAACCTCAACTTGTTGACCTGGTTGCGCGGAGAAGTGGTTTGGCCGCTGATATTGATCGCGCTCGGCTTGTGGCTCATCCTCCGCCGGGCCCGAACCTGAGGGAGACGCGGTGACGAGATGAGGACCAGGTACCGCAGCTTCTTCTGGCCCGCGGTTCTGATCCTCGTCGGCGTGTTCGCCCTGCTCGTGAACTCGGGCCTGGTACAGCCCGAGCGCCTCGACCGACTGGCCGATCTATGGCCGCTGATACTGATCGTGATCGGGCTGGAGCTCCTTGCCCGGCGCGCACTCCAGGGAGCCGCGGCTGAGCTCGCAGCCGTGCTCATCGTAGTGCTGGCGATCGTTGGCGCCGCCGCTTATGTTGCGCTGGGGCCCGCGATTCCGACTGGCACACAGAGCCTCACACTTTCGGGTGGAGTCGGGTCAGTCAAGCAGGCGAGCGTGCAGGTCGATGTTGGCGCCGCACACATCACGATGGAGGGAGCCGACACCGGCGCAGACCTGTATCGCGCCCACATCAGCTACTCGGGGCCCAAGCCAGAGGTCAGTTTCGACGCCAACAGCGGTGACCTGCATATCTCTCAGGGCAACACGTCCGGCTTCTTCTTTCAGGACCGCCGTTTCGTGCTCGATCTCCAACTCAAGGCCGACGTCACGTGGAAGATCGCGGTCAACAGTGGATCGTCGAGCGACAGCCTGAAGCTTTCTAACGCCCATGTTTCAGACATCGAGCTGAACACCGGCGCAAGCCACGAGGACATCACAGTTGGCGCGCCGTCGGGCTCTGTCCCCATCACCATCAACGGCGGAGCCCTCACCGTCAACATCCACCGCACCAAGGGAGTCGCGGCGTCGGTGTCGGTATCGGGCGGGGCGGTGAACCTGACGTTCGACGGCCGGCAAAGCCATGCCATCGGCACCGTGACCGCCCAGACCGGCGGCTACAACAGCGCGTCCGATCGCTACCAGATACAGGTCAACGGCGGAGCCTCAAACGTGACTGTGGACGCGAGCGCGCCCGGGGGCTAGCCGGGCTGGACGGCCGCCAGCCTGCGGTCGAGAGCGTCGACGCGGGCTGTATGTCGCGACAGCGTGTCCGCGACGAGGGCGGAACGCAGCCCGCGCGCGGCGATGTCGAGCATGGACCTGAGCTCGTCGGTAAGGACGCCGGCGACCCTGAGCACGGGGACCAGCGCCGCGGCTCGCTCCGCCGCGATGAGGAGCGCATTCTGGCCGACGCCGGTCTGGGCCAGCTCTGCGGCTTCGCGTTCCAGCCGGCCTGCCAGCCTTGCGTTCTCACCGTCACCCCGCGCCGCGCAGAGTTCCGCGCCTCGACGCGCGGCGGCGGCGGCCAGACGAGCTTCGAAAAGCCGCCCGGCGGCAGGCTCGTTCGCGACGTTCGCTGGGCAGAGTCCGATCACGTGCTGGGAGCCGATCGTCACCCCACGCCGCTCCAGCTCAGCAACGATCGCGGAAGGCGGAGTCTCGTCAAGGCGGAAGAGGTTCATCGACAGCTGCATGCGCCCGTCATTGAGCTCGAACACGAGGGCCTGCACGCCGCGCAGACCGCCGGCCGACTCCCTCAGGGAACGTGCGAGGCCTCGTGCGTCGCGCGACTCCATGCCGGGAAGGATGATGTTGAAAGCGAGCAATGGGTGTCGTGCGCCGACGCAGACGGCGCCAGCCGACGTATGCGGCTCGGGACCACCCAGCGCCGGCCGCGCGCGGCCCGCGCGAATGTCTGCGAGCGTGTTCACCTCGCCGTGACCGTAGAAGTAGACGGGAACGTTCAGCTCAGTCCATATCCGTTCGCCCAAAGCTCTTGCCACCTCGTGCGCATCGGCGAGCGAGGCACCCTCGAGTGGAACGATTGGAAGGACGTCTGCCGTTCCTACCCGAGGGTGCACCCCCCGGTGTTCGCGCAGGTCTATGCGTTCCATTGCCACCTGGGCGCATGCGAGCAGTGCCTTGACGACGTGGGGTTCATGACCCACCAGGGAGATGACGACTCGGTTGTGGTCGGCGTCGGCGTCGACGTCGATGACGTGTGCGTGAGCAGCAGCTCCCGCGAGCTCGGCGATGACCTCGGTTCGGGTCCCTTCCGAGAAATTGGGCACCGATTCGTACAGGTGGTGAGCACCCATGTGCCTGTTAGCCTACGTGCCCATGCCCGGCCCGGTCGCGCTCGTGTATGGGGAAGAGCTGATGAAGCACCGGCTGTCAGACCAGCACCCACTGCAGCCCATCCGCGTCAAGCTGGCCGTGGAGCTGATCCGCTCGACAGGCCTCATCGAGCATGCCCATCTGCTGCCGCCGCGAAGCGCGACCGTCGCCGAGCTCGAGCTGGTTCATTCGCCTGCCTACGTCGATCTGGTGCGCAAGTTGAGCGATCCGGAGCAGCGGCGGCGAGTGCCGGGGAACCTCATAGAAAAGGCCGGCTTTGGGTCTGCCGACAATCCGATCTCAGACGAGCTTCACGAAGGGACCTCGTTGGTGGTGGGCGCGACCCTGGTCGGCGCCGAGGCCATCGAGCGCGGGGCTGCGCTTCATGTGTTCAGCCCGTCAGGTGGCCTCCATCACGCGCATCGTGACCGCGCGTCCGGCTTCTGCACGTACGACGACCCCGCTGTTGCATGTCAGTGGCTGAAGGACCAGGGCCATCGTGTCGCCTATGTGGACGTCGACGTCCACCACGGCGACGGGGTGGAGGACATTTTCTATTCGGATCCTGACGTGCTCACGATCAGCCTGCACGAGAGCGGGCGCTTCTTGTTTCCCGGCACAGGCTTTCCAGAGGACTGCGGCTCAGGTAAGGGCCGAGGCGCGGCGGCGAACCTGCCGTTCCTGCCGTTTACGTGGGACGAGCCGTGGCTCGAGGGATTCGAAAAGGTGGTGCCGGCGATGCTGCGTCGTTTCCAGCCAACGGTGCTTGTGACGCAGGATGGCTGCGACACCCACTACCTCGATCCGCTGGCGCACATCGCCGCGAGCACTCGAATCTGGCCGCGTGTGGGGAGGATGTTCCACGAGCTGGCGCATGAGCTCTGCGAAGGCCGGTGGCTGGCACTCACGGTCTCGACCTCGGGTGATCCCGCCCTGCGCGGCGGCCAGGCCGGATTCATTCCGGCCGTCCCGTAGCCTTCAATGCCGCCGCCGAACGTTCCCGGGAGAGCTATTTCGATAATCCCTACCGCGGGAAAAAGAGCAGGCGCGTCGGCGAAGCCGGCCCGCCGATGAGGGAAAACCGGCAGGTTTTCCCTCATACCGGACACCCATCCCTAACCCCCTCCCACCCTTTCTTGGGGATTCCTTGTGGGCGGCCACGATATGGAATGAACGACGCCCCGGCAACCCTGCCGGTTAAGATCCCCGGCCCGCCCGCATGATGGCGATCACCGCCAGCTGCAGCGGCATGGCAGTGCCAAAGACCGCGCCGATCGCCGGCGCGACCCATGCAAATCCCCGTGGATGCTGAGAGGCGAGCACCCCGACGTAGGTTGCGGACACCACGACCACCGCCACCTGCCACACGAGCACCACCTTCAGCCAGCTGCCGATCGCCGACCGCATCCGGGCCATCTCGCGTGTCTGCAGGGCACGGCGCAGCAGCCACTGATAAAGGCCGAACTGAACCCCGAGCGAGATGAGAAAAGCCAGGACTCCGAAGCTGAGGTACGCGCTGTCGCTCAGGCGATGGTGCCCGCGCTCAGACGGAGTAGGTGCGCAGGCAGCGAGTGCAGACGCGGGCTCGGAACGAGCGTCCCGACACCGTCACGCGGCCCATCTGCAGGTTGGGCTCAAACCTCCGGTTGACCCGGTTCTTGGCGTGACTGACGTGGTGTCCGTACTGCGGCTCCTTGCCGCAAATCGCGCAACGCTTGGCCATGAGTCACCTTCAGAGGGGGAATTGATCGACAAGGACGAGATGAGCACGTCAGGCCAACTGACCTGGAACGTTGCTGAATTGTACCATGGGCTCTCCATGGCCTCGAAAACGCCCACGGCGCTCGGGCAAGCTCAACGGTGGGGCCGCATCGAGGTCTTCCCGTCGGCGGTGGCGGCCATCGCGGGCCACGCGGCCCTCAGCTGCTACGGGGTCACCGGGATGTCTGCCCGGGGACTCCGCGATGGAGTGGCCGAGCTTCTCAGACGGGAGAGTGTCGACCGCGGGGTCGAGGTGGTCGAGGTCGAAAGCGGGCTGGCGATCGACCTCTACGTGATCGTGCAGTACGGCATGCGGATCTCCGAGGTCGCCCACAACCTGCAGGAGACGGTCAAATTCGAAGTCGAACGGGCGGTGAACGTGCCCGTCGTGGAGGTCAACGTGAACGTTCAGGGCGTCAAGGAAGAGCGGCGCTGAGCCATGGCCTCGCGTAGGCCGGTCGGGGTGGACGGGCCCCTCTTCAAGCAGGCGCTGCTCGGCAGTCTGAACTGGCTGGCGGCGAACCACGAAGAGGTCAACCGCCTCAACGTGTTCCCGGTTCCCGACGGGGACACGGGCACCAACATGCTGCTCACCCTCCAGTCCGCGGTCGAGGACATCAAGGAGTCGAACGCTGCGGAGGTCAGCAAGATCGCCAAGCTCGCGTCGCACGGAAGCCTGATGGGCGCCCGCGGGAACTCCGGTGTGATCCTGTCGCAGATCTTCCGCGGATTCGCAAGGGCCGTCGAGGGCAAGAGCTCGTTGACGCCCAGAGAGCTCGCCGCCGCTTTCGAGGAAGCCGCCAACGCCGCCTACCGTGCAGTCAACAAGCCGACCGAGGGCACGATCCTCACAGTCGCGCGGGAAGCGGGCCGAGCGGCGACGACTGCCGCCGGCGATGTCGAAGCCTCCGTGCCGGGTGTCATCGCGGCCGCGGCCGCCGGCGCGAGGGCCGCTGTTCTGAAGACACCGAGCCAACTACAGATCCTTCGCGACGCCGGAGTGGTCGATGCCGGCGGCTTCGGGCTCCAGCTGATCATCGAGGGCATGCTGAAGACGGTCGAGGAGTCCGAGTCGTTCCACATCGACACCGCGGCCACGAAGCCCAGGGCCGCGCAGGTCGCCATGGACCTGCCTGAGGGCGGGTGGGGCTACTGCACAGAGTTCCTCATCGAGGGCAACGGCCTCGACGTCGACTTGATTCGCGGCGAGATCGAGGCACTCGGCAACTCGGTGCTGGTCGTGGGCGAACCCGAGCTGGTCAAAGTCCACGTCCACACCGACGACCCGACGAGTGTCATCACTCTGGCCGGTGGATTCGGAAAGCTCTTGAAGCTCAACGTCGGCGACATGTCGACGCAGCACAAGCGCATCCTCGACAGCGAGTCTGCTGCGGGCAGGCCGCCCCGCGCCAACGGCGTCGGCCTCGTGGCGGTGGTCGCGGGCAGCGGGCTGGTCGACATCTTTCGCGGCCTCGGTGTAGACGCGATCGTCGAGGGCGGCCAGACCATGAACCCGAGTACACAGGACATGCTCAATGCCGTCGACGGCGTGCCCTACGACGAGGTCGTGCTGCTGCCCAACAACGGCAACGTAATCCTCGCCGCGAGTCAGGTCCGAGGCCTGACCAAGAAAAAGGTGCATGTGATCGAGACCCACAGCGTCCCTCAAGGCGTGGCCGCGGTGGTCGCCTTCCGACCGGAGCGGAACGGGGACGACAACGCGGCAGCCATGAAGGCCGAAGCCGCTCGAGTGCAGACGATCGAGGTGACGCACGCGGTCCGCGACACCCGCTCTAATGGGCTCAAGGTCAAGAAGGGTGATGTGATCGGGCTGATCAACGACAAGCTGGAGTTCGCGGGCACCGACTACGCGGAGGTCGTCAACAAGGCGCTGGGCAAGCTCGGCCCCGACTCCTTCGAGCTCGTCACCGTCTACCGGGGCCAGGGCGCGAGCGATGACGAGCTTGCGAACCTCGAGTCGGCAATCCGGTCCAACTTCCCCGGCCTCGAGGTGGAGATCCAGCAGGGCGGCCAGCAGCACTACCCCTTCATCCTCTCCGTCGAATAACCAGGCCCTCGTGACTGGCACGCGTCCCTTCGCGGTGGTCACCGACTCCACCGCCGACCTTCCAGACGAGTGGCGCACGAGGTATGGAATCGAGGTCGTTCCGCTCAAGGTCATCTTCGGGAACGAGACGTTCCGGGATCGGGTCGACATCACTGATGAACAGTTCTTCCGCCGCCTGAGTACCGCGACCAAGCTTCCGACCACGTCGGCGCCGTCACCAGGCGAGTTTGCTGACGTGTACAGGAGATTGGCACGAGACCACGACGGATGCATCTCAATCCACCTTGGCGCGCAGCTGTCCGCAACGGTGCAGGCGGCGCAAATCGGCGCCCAGGCGGTGGACGGCTTCAGGGTCCAGGTCATCGACAGCGAGACGGTGACCATGCCCATCGCCTTCCTGTGCAAAGTTGCCGCCGAATCCGAATCGCTCGAGGCAGCGAGAGCTGCCGTCGAAGAGCGCGTCCCGAAATGCCGCGTCCTCGCCTTGCTCGACACGCTCCGCTACCTCGAGATGGGGGGCAGGCTCAGCCGCGCGCAGGCGATGATCGGGACGATGCTCGACGTCAAGCCGCTGCTGCTGGTGGCCGACCGCGAGATCAAACCTGTCGAGCGGGTGCGTACACGGTCGCGCGCGATCACGCGGATGGTGGAGTTCCTTCGCGGCGAGCTTCCCGTGGAGCACGTCGCCGTCATGCACGCACAGGCACCGGACGAGGCCGAGACCATCGCCGCCGGTCTCCGCCAAGATCTGCCCGGCCAGGAGATCGTCATCGGCGAGATCGGATGCGTCTTGGGCACGCACACCGGGCCGAAGGCCCTGGGCGCCGTCTACATCAAGAAGTAGCTTCGAGCTTCACGGAATTGCCGGGTAGCGGCCACACGCGAAGCACTGGCGGCGTGAGCGCCACGATCCGGGGCACGGCGGTGACCGCCAGCTTGAACGCCCTTTGCTGCCGGCGCCCCCACGCCAGCCCGTAAGCCTCTCGCAACGAGGGAGGCAGAAGTCCCGCCGTCACCACTGCAAACGGGACCATCACCGGCCCCGGCACCAGGCGCAGGGGTGGCCGCACCACCAACCGCCCAAGTTCCTTCGCCCGCTCGGTCACGTG
>VBFD01000187.1:0-1910 GCA_005883585.1 Chloroflexota bacterium | reverse complement strand
CTTGTCCTTGGCTTTGCCGCAAAAGGAGCAGCGGAATGGCCGGCCCTTGTTGGCCTCTAGGGAATCCCTGCCCTTGAACATATACGCACGTCAGGATACCTTGACGAATGGAGTAACTGCACCGAGGTTCACGCATCAGCCGAAGGCCCTTGGGGGACGTTTCAGCCGAGTTTGAGAACCGATACTCATGGCTGACGCCTGGCCCCAAACACAGACCAGCGCTCTGAGGAGATGCGATGCGCTTCAAGGATCAGGTAGCCCTGGTGACCGGTGGCGGGCGAGGCATTGGTGCCGCGTGTGTCCGACGCTTCTCGCAGGACGGCGCCGCTGTGGTTATCGCCGACCTCGACAGCGGACCGGCAGCTGAGGTTGCAGCCGAAATCACGCAGGCGGGCGGTCAGGCTCTTGCGCTGACCTGTGATGTTGCTGATCGCGGCTCGATTGATGCCCTGTTTCATGGGGCGCTCGATCGCTTTGGCCAGGTTGACTTCATGGTTACATGCGCCGGCATCCTTCGCTTCAACCCCATCCAGGACATCTCCGAAACTGAGTGGGACCAGGTCGTTGACACCCACTTGAAAGGAACGTTCTTCTGCGCCCAGGCGGCCCGAGCGGTGATGGCCCCAAGGAGATATGGAAAGATCGTCCTGATCTCTTCCGGAGCTGCGCGGGGCTATGGCAAGCGGGCCCACTACTCGGCGGCAAAAGCCGGCATTCAAGCCATGACGCGGACGCTTGCCATCGAGCTCGGCGAATTCAACATCAACGTGAACGCTGTGGCGCCGGGCTTCGTGGAAACCCGAATGCCCCACCAGCACGCGGAGTGGTTGGGAGAGGACTACGAAACCTTCAAAGCCAGGGCAGTTGCGCAGACGCCCCTGAGGCGGGCGGGTACGCCTGAGGAGCAGGCGAATCGGGCGGGGCGCGATGGTGCGCCAAACTATCTGTCATGCATCCGGAAACGCGCTATGCACGGAGCGGTGACGTTTCCATCGCGTACCAGGTAACCGGTGACGGTCCGTTCGACTTCGTCTTTGTCCCGCCGTTCATAACCCATGTCGAGCGCTGGTGGAGCCTCGAATCGTTTGCGCCTGCGCTTCGCCGGTATGCCTCTTTCTCACGGCTGATCCTCTTCGACAAGAGGGGAACCGGGATGTCGGATCGCGTGAGTGGGATGACGACGCTGGAGACCAGAATGGATGACCTGCGAGCGGTGCTCGATGCCGTGGCGTCGAAACGAACAGCCATCTTGGCTTCGTCGGAGGGCGCGGCGATGAGCCTGCTGTTTGCCGCTACACATCCGGAGCGCACGGCAGCGCTCGTGCTTCGAAGTGCATACCCGCGAACGATGTGGGCCCCGGACTATCCGTGGGGCCGCACGGAAGAGCGCTATCGGCTGGAAACCGACCGCCAGCTCGCGATCTTTGGTCCGCGGTCCAACGCCCAAGAAGCCGCTCGATTGCTCGGTCAGTTCGATGAAGATGAGGTTGGACCGTTGGTCGAATATTGGCGCCAGAGCGCCAGCCCGGGTGCGGTTGAAGCGCTGGCCTCGATGAACAAACAGATCGATGTCCGCCAGCTCCTTCCGACAATCCGGGTGCCGACCCTCATGCTTCATGGCGCGGAAGACGCTATCGTCCCGGTCGAGGTCGGACGCTACATGGCCGAAAGGATCCCGGGTGCACGCCTCCTCGAGATCCCCGGGGCAGGTCACCTCTCAGTTGGCCGCTCCAACCAACCGATTACTCAGCAGATCGAACGATTCTTGACCGAACTCTGGGAGTCGGGTGGATGGGAAGAGGGTGAGCAAGATCGCGTCCTCGCGACCGTGCTATTCACGGACATTGTTGGGTCGACCGAACTTGCCTCGTCAATCGGCGATCACGTCTGGCGCGAACTCTTGAGCCGCC
>VBFD01000005.1:0-31073 GCA_005883585.1 Chloroflexota bacterium | reverse complement strand
ACTGTCGAACTGACTCACGCCAACTACTTCGACGGTAGCGTTGCCGTTTCGAAGTACCTGGAAGGCGTCAACCCCTAGCCCAGCCTGACTGCCCGCTCACGGTGGGGCCATGGTCAGAAGCCGGTGAGTCTACCTGCGCACAGAATGCGCACAGCAGTCCGTCTGAAGACGTCAGACAAACAAACTCTGAGCTGGTCAGCCCAGCCTCGTAACGGCGAGCACGTCCGAGAAGTCGTCCGTCCACACCGGGAAATGCGGGTCCGCGCGCAGTGCGGCCCATCCCGGCCGCTCGGGTAGGTCGCCCAGGTTGCCTGCGTCCGCGGCCATCACCAACCAGGCCGAAACGAACTTCCCCGCCGCCGCCTCCGCGGGCGTCACCACCACATCGGTGCGCATGAACGACACGAGAGTGAGGGCCGCTGCCTCGCCGGCCAGGACGGAGCTGACGTCGATGTACTTGTTCGACACGTTGAACAGAAGCACGCCACCAGGGCGAAGCTTGCTCATGTACAGCTGGACCGCTTCACGGGTGAGCAGATGGACCGGGATGGCGTCACCGCCGAACGCGTCGATGACGATCAGGTCGTAGCTGTGGTCGGCAGCCTTCGCGATCGTCAGGCGCGCGTCGCCGGGGACGATGACGGCTGATGGCGTGCAGTCGCGCAGGAACGTGAAGAGCGCCGGGTTCTGAGCGATGCCGATCACGACCGGGTCGATCTCGTAGTAGGTCCACTTCTGCTGGGGCTGCGCGTAGCACGCCATGGCGCCCGCGCCCAGCCCGATCACGCCGACGTTCCACGACGCGTCCACCGGTTGCTCGGCGTTGAAGAAATCGCCGACCGGACCAGTGCCGAAGTAATAGGAAGCCGGGACGTCACGGACTCGAGGATCGGTGAGCTGGATGCCGTGAATCACGCCGCCATCGATCAGCTCGTGGCGCGTCGCGCCCGGATCCGTCACCACCTTGTGCACCCCGAAGAAATCACGCTGCTGGAAGATCGCGGGCTGCGAGCCGATGGGGAGGAGGCTGAGCAGCACCATCGATGTCGTGGTCAGTCCGAAACGCACCGGGCGCCACGAGAACGCGGCCGAGACTACGGCGGGAATGGCGAAGACGATCAGCACCCGGACCAGGTCGGCCGCGGTCGCGGCGCTCGTGACCACAACGCGGTCGAGGGTCGCCAGAACACCTGAGGCCGACAGCAGCCCTACGCCGAGCAAAAGAAATGCGGCAAGGCCTGCGGGCAGCGCAATGTCGAAAAGACGCGATCGCCGGTCGTCGCTCTTGATGAGTGCAGGCCTGAGGAGCGCGGCGCCGATGATCGCGATCGGGTACTCGAAGAAATCGTTGAACACCACCGGTGCGACGACGGCTGTGAGCAGGCCGCCGGTCGCGCCACCGACCGCCAGCCACCAGTAGAACTCGGTGAGGTGTTGCGCATTCGGGCGGTCGGCGGCAAGCTCACCATGACAAAGGAGCGCGGCGAGGAAGAAAGCGCCGAAGTGGAGGAGTGCCAGCGTCCAGAAGGGCCCTCCTCCCCCGAGCAGGATCAGGCCCAGAACCGGCAGCGCATAGAACGGAAAGATCCGGTTGAGCAAGCGGCGAGGAATCAACGGCCTGCGGGCGAACACGATGGCGAACGAGAACAGGTACAGCGCCAGCGGGATGACCCACAAAAGAGGGAGGGGTCGGATCGCGGTGGTGAAGTAAGAGGTGACCGCCAGCATCCAGGTCGATGGCACAGCCGCCAGCAGGACCCAGCGGAGACGTCGTGACCAGGTGATCGGTGTGATGGATTTGTCGTCGACGCTGCCGGCCTGGCTCGCCCCGGCGATCGGTCGTGGTGCGGCGGGCAAGTCACCCGCTCTCGATCGCGCCCACGCCAGCAACCCAAGACAGATCGCGACCAACACCAGGAAGGCGACGTAGCCCCCGACCCACGCCTGCGCCTGGGCGTGCAGGCCGAGGTGCGGTTCGATCAAAGCCGGATAGGAGAGCAGGCCGAGGGCGCTCCCCAGGTTGCTCGCGCGATAAAGGAAGTACGGGTCGGCCGCTTGCGGGTGGCCGGTCCGCGAGAACCAGTGCTGCACCAACGGCGACGTTGTCGAGACTACGAAGAAAGGCAGCCCCACCATCACCGAAAGCAGCACGACCAGGTACCCGACCGGGCTTCCTGTGGTGGGCGGGTTCCACCCCGGGATCAAGTGGATCGGCAGCACGGTGATGGGCAGCAGCAGCACCACGCCGTGCAGCACCGCCTGCCAGCGCCACTGAAGCCGGATGGCGAGCCAGTGGGAGTAGCCATATCCGACGAGGAGGACGATCTGGAAGAAGAGCACCGAGGTCGTCCACACGGCCGGCGTGCCGCCGACGACGGGCAGCACCATCTTCGCGACCATGGGCTCCACGAGGAACAGGAGGAAGGCGCTGGCGAAGATGCAGAGGGCGAAAACGGCGATCACCACGATCCAGATCGCTGGAGGCCTGTCGGAAGGCTGTGTCGGCGGGCTGCTCAAGGCCGGGTATATTCTGCGGCACCAACTTCGCAGTCCAGCCACGAAGCCGCCTCTACGGCTTCGGGTCATTCGAGGAGATCGGTTGAACAAGAGAAAGCGTGTCGCGATCGCGAAGCACCGGCGAAAGAAGGCCAAGCTCAAAGCAAGAGCGCTGGCTGCGAAGTAGGCTTTGTCTCGGCGCCGGGGTGCCGTAGCTCAGGCGGTAGAGCGCGCGACTCATAATCGCGTTGTCGGTGGTTCGAGTCCACCCGGCACCACCATGCCCTCCCCCCACACGACAGACGCCTCCCACCCTGTACTGCTTGGGCTCCGCCGATCCGGGCTGATCGCGCCTGCGGATCGCGTGCTGGTGGCGGTTTCGGGTGGACCCGACAGCACGGCGCTGCTGCTCGCGCTCGCAGCTGACGGGAACACTGTCGTCGCCGCCCATTACGACCATGCCCTACAGCCGACCTCCGGACTGGTGGCCGAGCACGTGGGCACGCTTTGCCGGCGCCTCGGCGTCGAATTGCTGATCGAGCGGAGGGATCGCCCGCTGCCACATGGCTCTATCCAGGCCGCCGCGCGCACGCTTCGTTACGACTTCCTCGAGCGCGCTCGCATTCGCGCGAATGCTGACGTGGTCGCCATCGCCCACACGGCGGACGACGTGGTCGAAGGCGTGGTGCTGCATCTATTGAGGGGCTGCGGGTTGGCCGGCCTGCGCGGCATGCCCGCGCGGCGCGGGGTGTTCGTGCGGCCGCTGCTCGCTGTCTGGCGGCGTGAGGTCGTGGACTACCTGGACCAGCGTGGCATCGAGCCGCTCGAGGACCCCGCAAACTCCGACCCCGCTTATGCGCGGGTGCGGGTGCGGCTCGATATCCTCCCCGCGCTGGAGCGTGACCGGCCCGGAATCGTGCAGCGCTTCCACGGCGCAGCCACCCGCGCCGCCGCGCTCCAGGAAACGCTGGCAGAGACCGCCGCCAGGACGCTCAAGGGCGGCTCGACCACGCGCGCCGTAGTCGCCGCGGCGCCCACTCCGGTCGCGGTTGAGCTCATGAAGCAGCTCTACGCACAGGCCGGAGGCGCACAGCCCGCGTTGTCGCGGTCGCACCTGACGGCGATGCTTCGGCTCGCCGAGCCTGGTCGTGGAGGTCGAGGGTTGGACCTACCTGGCGGACTGCGTTTACGTATCGTGGGGGAGACGATGCAGGTCGTGCCCCGCGAAACAGAACACAGGCCCGCTCCTCGACTTGACGTTTCGATGTGCAACGGCTGCGGTGACGTCACCGCAACGCACCTCAAGCCTGGGCTGCATCTGCGCCTCGGCTATCGCCGTCCCGGCTTGACGATGCGTCCTCTGGGCGGCCGCGGAACGCGCAAGCTCCAGGACATCTTCGTCGACGCTCGCGTGCCTCGCGAGGACAGGGACGCGTGGCCGCTGGTTTTCGCAGGCGATGCGCTAGTTGTCGTCCCCGGGATCGCGGTTTCAGAAGAGATGGCGGCTCGCGCGGGTGAAACGTCGCAGCACGTAACAGTCAGTGGTATCCCAGCTAAAGTAGAATCGCTTAACAGTCTTCCAGGAGTGCCCACTTGAGCCGCTTTCCCCGCTCCAGCCTGTTTTATTTCGCACTGGTCGTCGTACTCGGCCTGGTCCTCTGGTTCACGTGGCAATCGTTCCAGGGCAATCAGACCTCGACCGAATGGTCTTACTCGAACCTGATCACTCAGGCGGCTGCCGGCAACGTCAAGGAAGTCGACATCAAAGGCACTGAGGGCGTCGCGACCGAGGTCAACGGGGCCAAGCACAATGTCACGCTGCCCGACTGCTCGGGCGGGGCGGGTTGTGCTTTTGCTGACACGCTCCTGGCGGACAAGACAACAAGCGGCGATGGGGTGATCGTCAAGTTCCAGCAGGCCAACAGCGCGAACTACCTGCTCAGCGTGCTGGTCCCCAACATCATCCTGGTCGTGCTGATCGCGGCTTTCATGTGGTGGGTGCTGCGCCAGACGCAAAGCGGCAACAACCAGGCGATCTCATTCGGAAGGTCGCGCGCGCGAATGGTCGCCGGCGACAAGCCCGCGATCACATTTGCGGACGTCGCCGGCGTGGACGAGGCCAAACAGGAGCTGAGCGAGATCGTCGAGTTCCTCAAATATCCCGAGAAGTTCGTCGCCCTCGGCGCCCGCATCCCCAAGGGCGTCCTTCTTGTGGGGCCCCCCGGCACCGGAAAGACCCTGCTGAGCAAGGCCGTCGCCGGTGAGGCGGGGGTACCGTTCTTCTCGATCTCAGGCTCGGAGTTCGTCGAGATGTTCGTCGGCGTCGGCGCCAGCCGCGTGCGCGACCTGTTCGACCAGGCGAAGAAGAACTCGCCGTGCATCGTGTTCGTGGATGAGATCGACGCCGTCGGCCGCCAGCGCGGCGCGGGTCTGGGCGGTGGCCACGACGAGCGCGAGCAGACCCTCAACCAGCTGCTCGTCGAGATGGACGGATTCGACACCAATACGCATGTGATCATCATCGCCGCCACCAACCGCCCGGACGTCCTCGACCCGGCATTGCTTCGGCCGGGTCGCTTCGACCGCCACGTGACCCTCGACCGTCCCGACATCAAAGGCCGCCGGTCGATCCTCGACGTGCACGCGCGCAACAAGCCGCTCGACTCGACTGTGGACCTCGAGGTGCTTGCGCGACAGACGCCCGGCTTCAGCGGCGCCGACCTCGCGAACCTCATCAACGAGGCCGCCATCCTCGCGGCGCGAGGCAACAAGAAGGTGATCGGCATGGGCGAGCTCGAGGAAGGCATCGAACGCGTGGTGGCCGGCCCGGAAAAGAAGAGCCGGCGCCTATCCGAGCACGAGAAGGAGATCGTCGCGTACCACGAGGTGGGGCACGCGCTGGTCGCCAAGTCGCTGCCCAAATGCGACCCCGTGCACAAGGTGTCGATCATCTCCCGCGGGCAGGCGCTCGGTGTCACGTGGTACTTGCCGACAGAGGACCGCTACCTCACCAGCAAGGCCGAGCTGCTCGACAACGTCGCCGCAGCGATGGGCGGTCGCGTGGCGGAGGAGATCGTCTTCGGCGATGTGACGTCGGGAGCGGAGAACGACATCCAGAAGGTTACGCAGATCGCGCGGCGCATGGTCACGCAGTGGGGCATGAGCGAGAAGCTCGGTACGGTGACGATGGGACACAAAGAAGAGCTGGTGTTCCTCGGGCGCGACCTCGGCGAGCAGCGCAACTACTCCGAGGAGGTTGCCGCCGTCATCGATGAGGAGATCCGCGCCATCGTCAATCACGGCTACCAGACCGCGAAGGTCATCCTGACCGCGCAGCGGCACCAGATGGACGCCGTGGTCGAGCAGTTGAAGATGGTCGAGACGCTCACCTCGCAGCAGCTCGATGAGATCCTCTCGCGCGCGGACGAGCCGAGCGTGGTCGCCTCTTCGGGCGCTTCAGCCTCCTAGGCCTCCAAACCTACGGACCTCGTCCTAGCGGGCCGGGGCAACCTCGGCCGGAGCCTGGCGCGCGCGTGGCGTCGCGCAGGGCATCGCGTGCAGATGGTGCAGGCCCGAGGCGGCGTGCCATCGCTGGTACGCGGTCTCCGCCCTGGTTCGACCGTTTTTCTGACCGTTCCGGACGGCGCCATCGCGACGTTTGCGCGCGACATCGCCAGGGCTGATGCGTTGCCGCCAAGCGTGGCCTTCGTGCACTGCAGCGGCGCCCTTGGGCTGGGCGTGCTCGGCCCGTTGGGGTCGGCGCACGCCGTCGGCTCGTTCCATCCCCTGCAGTCATTTCCGAAGCCGCGGGCGCCAGAGGCGTTCCGAGGCAGCCTGGTGGGTATCGACGCCAGCACGGTGCCGCTCCGACGCCGGCTGGAGCGCCTCGCCCGAGACCTGGGCGCCAGGCCGCGGAGCGTCGCCGAGGCCGAGCGCGTCATCTATCACGCGGCGGCGGTGTTCGCCTCCAATTACCTGGTCGCTCTCGCGGGAGTGGCGGTCGAGCTGCTGGAGTCGATCGGCTGGAGCGAGGGCGATGCGGTTGCGGGCCTGGTTCCGCTGATGGAAGGGGCGCTGGAGGAGGTGGCGCGGCGTGGTCCCGTTGGAGCCCTCACGGGCCCGATACGGCGCGCCGACGTGGAGACCGTCACGCGCCACCTGGAGGGGCTGGCCGATGGGCCGGCAGCGGACCTTTATCGTATGCTCGGCCGGATCGCGCTCGAGCTCGCGACCGAAGCGGGGCTGGAACCCGCCGCGGCCCGGCGCGTGAACAGGGCGCTGACCCGAAATGTGGCAGCGACCCGAAGGAGACGTCAGAGATGACGACCGTTCTGGATGTCCAGCGGTTCAAGGAAGAAGGCCAGCGTTTTGCCGTGCTCACGGCCTACGACTACCTGAGCGCGAAGATCCTCGACGAAGCCGGCATACCCATCCTTCTCGTCGGCGACAGCCTGGGCATGGTCATGCTCGGCTACCCGACCACGCTGCCGGTGACCATGGACGAGATGATCCATCACGCCAAGGCGGTTGCACGTGGCGCGCACCAGGCGCTGCTGGTCGGGGATATGCCGTTCATGTCGTATCACGCATCGGTGGAGCAGGCGATCACCAGCGCTGGGCGATTCATCCAGCAAGGCGGCATGCACGCGGTGAAGCTCGAGGGCAGCGGCCGTATCGTCGAGATCACGCAGCGGCTGACCGGCATGGGGATCCCGGTCATGGGACACCTTGGTCTGACCCCACAGTTCGTCCACCAGATGGGCGGCTTCAAGGTCCAGGGCAAGAGCGACAAGCAGGCGGCGCGCATCCTTTCCGACGCCAAGGAGCTCGAGCAGGCGGGAGCGTTCAGCATCGTTCTGGAGGGTGTGCCTGCGGATCTCGCGACCCGGGTGACGAAGGCGCTGCGAATCCCGACCATCGGCATCGGGGCGGGCCCCGGGACCGACGGGCAGGTGCTCGTTTTCCATGACCTGCTCGGATTGACCACCGGCAAGGCGCCGAAGTTCGTCAAGCGGTACGCAAACATGGCCGAGGAGATCACGCGCGCGGCCCAGACCTACGCGCAGGAGGTCGGCGATGGGACTTTCCCGGGCCCGGAGCACTCGTACTCGGCCAACGGATCCAGTGCGCCGGCCAAGACCAAGCTCGATGAGGTCAAGTACGGCTCGAGCGTCTAGTCCTCAACCGCCGATCGCGATCGCGACTCCGGCCTTCATGCGGGACATGGCCCGCG
Organism: Chloroflexota bacterium; assembly: GCA_005883585.1. Classification (GTDB taxonomy): domain Bacteria; phylum Chloroflexota; class Dormibacteria; order Dormibacterales; family Dormibacteraceae; genus UBA10449. The sequence continues at coordinate 23,344 of VBFD01000005.1, read as the reverse complement.
GCTGGCGCGTGGACGGCTCCTCGATCGGGCTCGTTCCGACCATGGGAGCCCTCCATGCCGGGCATATGAGCCTGGTCGATGCGGCGCGGCGTGAAAACGACCGGGTGGTCGTCAGCGTGTTCGTGAACCCGATCCAGTTCGGACCGGGCGAGGACCTCGCGCGCTACCCGCGGAGTCCGGAACGCGACCTGTCGTTGCTCCGGGCCGCCGGCGTCGACGCGATGTACAAGCCGTCGGTGGCGGACATGTACCCGCCCTCGGCGAGCACGCGAGTGATCGTGCATGACGTTGCAGACGCGCTTGAAGGGGCGGCCCGGCCTGGGCACTTCGAAGGCGTAGCCACCGTCGTCACCAAGTTGTTCGCTGCCACCTGCGCCGATCGCGCGTACTTCGGCCAGAAGGACGCGCAGCAGGTTGCAGTCATCCGACGCCTGGCCTCAGATCTCGACCTCGCGGTTGAGATACGGGTTTGCCCGACAGTCCGCGAGGATGACGGACTGGCGCTGAGCTCGCGAAACGCGTATCTCAGCCAGCCCGAGCGCCAGGCCGCGGTTTGCCTCAGCCGCGCTCTCAGCAGGGCCTTTGAGGCGTATGGACGCGGGGAGCGGAATCCTGACCGGCTGCGGGCCATCTTGCGCGAGGTCATCGAGGCCGAGCCCCTCGCGGAGCTGGACTATGCGGAATTGGTCGACCCGCTCACTTTCTCGACGCCTGGGAGCCTGGCGGTGCTGGCCGTTCGCGTCGGCAAAACCCGGCTGATCGACAACCACGACCTGAGGCTGCCGTATCCTGGATAAACCGGAGTTCTGACGTACAATGTCACTCCGTTTGGCGTAGGCCGTTAATGACGACCAAGAACCACACCAATAATCCTTAGGGGGTACACGTATTTGTCCACAGAGTCCGGTGTCGTCCTGAAAGAACAAGAGGAGGCGACCGAAAGGGACTCGTCAGCGGCGATGACCATGGAGGACTACCTCCATTACGACCAGGAGGCCTTCAAGACCCCCAACCACGGGGACATCGTCGATGGAATCGTGGTGCGCGTCGACCCCGACGAGGTGCTGGTCGACATCGGCGCCAAGGCGGAAGGGGTCATATCCAGCAAGGAGCTTGGCTTGCGCGGAGAGGTCGAATCGATCGGCCTCGAGCCGGGCGACCTCATCAAGGTCTACGTCCTGCAGCCCGAAAACGAAGAGGGCAACGTCGTCCTCAGCCTGCGGCGCGCGCGTGCTGAGACCACGTGGCTGGTGGCGGCCGAGAAGCAGACCGATGGCTCGGTCATCGAAGCTGACGTCCGCGAGCAGAACAAGGGCGGCCTTATCGTCAATGTGCTCGGGCTCCGGGGCTTCCTGCCTTCGAGCCAGGTCGCTCGGGCTTATGCGGGCAACCTCGAGTCGCTGGTGGGCCAGCGCATCCCCGTCAAGATCCTCGAGGTCAACCGCAAGCGCAACCGGCTGATCGTCAGTCAGAAGGCGGCGGAGGACGAGGATCGCGCACGCAAGCGTGAGGAGCTGTTCAGCCGCCTGCAGATGGGCGCGACCGTCAAGGGAACGGTTTCGGGCATCACGTCTTACGGCGCCTTCGTCGACATCGGCGGCGCGGACGGCCTGATCCACATCTCGGAGCTGTCGTGGGATCGAGTCTCGAAGGTCACGGACGTTGTGCAGCTCGGAGAAGAGGTGACCGTCAAGGTCATCAAGCTCGACCCCGAGCAGACCCGGATATCGCTCTCCTTGCGTCAGCTGCAGCAGGATCCGTGGGAGAAGCTGGTGCAGTCGATGCCGATCGGCTCGATCGTCGAGGGCCAGGTCACCAAGACCAAGAAGTACGGGGCCTTCCTCCAGATCATGGTTGGGATCGAGGGCTTGCTTCACATCTCGGAGCTGTCGTGGGACCACGTGGAGCGGACCGAGGACGTGCTCAAGGTCGGGGAGACCCTGCAGGTGAAGGTGATCGGGATCGACACCGCACGCCGGCGGATCTCGCTCAGCCTCAAGCAGCTGTCGGCGCCGCCCGCGAGCCTGGCCGCGAGCCGTGGCGACCGCCGGGACGAGTACGACGACATGAGGGACGAGTCCTAGCCGGACTCGGTCTGCCGGCTGGGGTCCTTAACAGGCTGGGTTGTCGGCCCTCTTCTCGCGTGATTGACTGACTCGCGGTAGGTCTCGGTCGGCTCGGGGGAGGGGAGGGCCCCGGTGGGCCTCTGATTTTTCGGCTAGGCGCCGATTTCGGTCAGGCGCTGGCGGGCGGGCGCGAAGAATGGATCGATGAGCAGTGCTTGTTTATACGCGTGGCGAGCTGCGGCCACGTCTCCGAGCTTCCGTTCCGCGTCGCCCAGGTCGAGATAGAGTTGAGGCTCCGTTTCGCCGAAGTCGGCCGCTCGCTGCAGCTCCGCCACCCCGGCTCGCGCGTCGCCCGACGCGCCCAGGCTCAGACCCCAGTCCCATCGGTATCGAGCCTGGAGTGGATCGAGCATCACCGCCAGGTCTGGCCTTGCCTGCGAATACTTCGCGTCGGCCAACACAGGCAGCACACCTATCGCGATCGCGGCGAGCGCCAGCGCCACCGCGCCGACTGATCGCGCAGCGTTACGCATCGGTGCGCCGTCCGCCGACTGAGGTGCTGGTGAGGATCCCGTCTCCGCGACGCGAACGGCCGACCACGCAGTGCCCGCCAGCAGCCAGAAAGCTCCTGTCGCGGGCGCCCAATCGAAATTGAAGATCACCCAGACGGTGTAGCCGATGCATGCTGAGCCGATTGCCGCCACAGAGTCGCTGAAGCGATATCGCCAAACGCCGGCGAAGAGGATGAAAAGAATCCAGCCCAGCGCCACGACGCCGATGACACCCTGAGTGGCCGCGACCTCGAGGATGCCGGAATGCGTCCGGTCATAGGTGATCCCAGGCGCCCAATCCGCACTCAAGAATCGACCGAATCCAAGTCCTGTCGCGTCCTCGCCCCAACCCGTGAGAGGTCGGGCCACGATCATCCGTAGCGCGTCGGGCCAAAGCTGAAGCCGGCTTCGGGCGGGATCGTTGTTGAGAAGGTTGAGCGGGCCGGCCACGATCAACCACAGCCCGACCGCCAGCAGTGCGGCTGACGCCACCGCCGAAATGCCTATCCAGAGCCGTCGTCGAAACGCAAAGGCAAGCAGCGCAAGGCAGCCCGCAAGAGCTCCGAGCCCACCGCTGCGAGACGTCGAAACGACGAGCCCGCCCGCCATCACGGCGGCGCCGAGCCACCAGGCCACGAAGAAGCGATCGCGCCGAAACCCGCGAGCGACCGCGAGCGGAAACGCCATCGATATCAGCGCGCCGAGGAGGTTGGCGTTGCCGACGTTCCCGTCGGGCCGAAAGGTGACGCCACCCGCCGTTTGAAGCAGGGCCTCAAGGCTCGCGACCGAGGTGCCGAAGACGAAGGCCGCCACCGTCGCCTCACGTGAACGTTCGTCGCGTAGCAGCCAAACCGGTACCGCGAGCAGGCCCAGGTAGCTCAACCGAATCGGCAAAGACTCGTACCGTGTGTAGGCACCGGCCAGGCTGAGCGGCCAGGACACGGAAAAAGCAAAGGCAAGGAAGGCGGCAGCCGCGGCCGCGAGCAGGGGCAGTCGAAGGCGCCCCAGCCCGGGCCCTCCTGGCAGCAGGAGTACCAGCCCTGTGCCGATGCAGGCGCCGACGATCACGATCGACGCTCGAGGCAAGATGAAGGAGTCGATCAGATTGGGTATAAAGACCGTCGGCAGGGCCAATGCGACGGCGGCCGGCAGATAGGTGCCGAGGCGCTCAAGAATCGGTCTCATAGCGCCTCCGCCTTAAAGAAATCCGATGGCTGAGTTGGACGCTATATTAGAAGCGAAGGTGCCTCGAGGCACCCGACCAAGAATCGAGGAGGTGCTGGCCCCACCTAGGTAACCCGGAGTCCAGGAGGAAGAAGGATCTTGTATCCGTTTGAACGATTTACTGAGCGAGCCAAGAAAGTTCTGACCCTCGCTCAAGAAGAAGCAGAACGATCGCACCACAGCTATATCGGAACCGAGCACTTGCTCCTGGGCCTGCTCCGCGAAGGTGAAGGCCTGGCCGCCAAGGTCCTCAACAACCTTGGTGTCGAGATCGGCAAGGTCCGCCAGACGATCGAGTCCGTGCTCGGTCGCAACGAGCGGATCATCATCCAGCAGATCATCCCGACGTCACGCGTCAAGAAGGTCATCGAGATCTCTTTCGAGGAAGCGCGACGGATGGGTCACAACTACGTGGGCACAGAGCACCTTTTGCTTGGCCTTCTGATCGAAGGTGAGGGTATCGCCGCCCACGTGCTGGAAGATCTCGGCGCGACCCTGGAGAAGGTGCGCTCGGAGATCGAGCGTTTGCTTCACGACTCCAGCGCCGAGACCGAAGCAGAGCCGGCTCCGAAGAAGCCCTCCAAGACGCCGCTCCTCGACCAGTTCGGCCGCGACCTGACCGAGCTCGCGCGGCGGAATCAACTCGACCCCGTGATCGGGCGCGAGACCGAGATCGAACGCGTCATCCAGATCCTCAGCCGGCGGACGAAGAACAACCCGGCCCTCATCGGCGAGCCTGGAGTTGGCAAGACCGCCATCGCCGAGGGCCTCGCCCAGCAGATCAACCTCGGCAACGTGCCCGAGTCGCTGCAGCACAAGCGCGTGCTCACGCTCGACATGGGCGCCCTGGTCGCCGGCACAAAATATCGAGGCGAATTCGAAGAGCGACTGAAGAAGATCCTCGACGAAATCCGCTCGAGCCGTGAGGTTGTGCTGTTCATCGACGAGCTGCACACTCTGGTCGGCGCAGGCGCAGCGGAAGGCGCGATCGACGCGGCCAACATCTTGAAGCCAGCGCTTGCTCGCGGTGAGATCCAGTGCATCGGCGCGACCACGCTCAACGAGTACCGCAAGTACATCGAGAAGGACGCCGCTCTCGAGCGCCGCTTCCAGCCCGTGTTCGTCGACCAGCCGACGCTGGCCGAGACGATCGACATCCTCAACGGTGTGAAGTCGCTGTACGAGAAGCACCACCGCGTGACGATCACCGACTCCGCGGTCCACTCAGCCGCGGTTTTGAGCGACCGCTACGTGAGCGATCGCGCACTGCCCGACAAGGCCATCGACTTGATCGACGAGGCATCAGCCCGCGTGCGCATGAAGCTGACGACCACGCCCGACGAGCTGAAGGAGCTCCAGAAGGAGATCAAGAAGCAGCGCTCGGATCAGGACGAGTCTGTCAACAAGCAGGACTTCGAAGCCGCGGCAAGCGTTCGCGACAAGGTCAAGAAGCTGCAGGACAAGCTCGCCCTCAAAGAGGCGGCGTGGCGCGACAAGCTCGGGGAAACCGTCCCCGAGGTCAGCGAGGAGGACATCGCGCAGATCGTGGCCGCGTGGACGGGTGTTCCCGTCTCGCGACTGGTCGAGGAAGAGACGTCGCGGTTGCTGCGCATGGAAGACGAGCTGCACAAGCGAATGGTCGGCCAGGACGAGGCCATCAAGACCGTCTCGCAGGCAGTCCGCCGCGCGCGCGCGGGCCTCAAGGATCCGCGCCGCCCGATCGGATCGTTCATCTTCCTCGGCCCGACTGGAATCGGAAAGACTGAGCTCGCACGCGCGCTTGCCGAGTACCTGTTCGACTCCGAGGACTCCTTGATCAAGCTCGACATGTCGGAGTTCATGGAACGTCATACGACGGCGCGGCTCGTCGGTTCACCGCCGGGCTATGTCGGCTACGACGAGGGCGGCCAGCTCACGGAAGCCGTGCGACGGCGGCCTTACTCGGTGATCCTGTTCGACGAGATCGAGAAGGCGCATCCCGAGGTGTTCAACATGCTGTTGCAGATCCTCGAGGATGGCCGGCTCAGCGACGCGAAGGGCAAGGTCGTGAACTTCGCGAACACCGTGATCATCATGACTTCAAACCTGGGCATCCGCGATGTCAACCAGGCGGGTACCTCGCTAGGTTTCCAGCCGGCGGTTGTGGACGAGTCGGATGAGGTCGAGCGGCGCCACAAGAACACCAAGGAAAAGATCGACGAAGAGCTCAAGCGGATGTTCCGTCCGGAGTTCCTCAACCGGGTCGATGCTGTCGTTGTCTTCAAGAGCCTGACGACTCAGCAGATCCGGCAGATCGTCGACTTGCAGCTTGCGAAGCTCGGCAAGCATCTCGTCGAGATGCAGATCACGATCGAGGTGACCGACGCGGCGAAGGACCTGCTCTCGAAGGAGGGCTACGACCGGATCTACGGTGCGCGCCCTCTGCGGCGCGTGATCACAAACCGGATCGAGGACCAGCTGTCGGAGCACCTGCTGCGCGGCAAGATCGCTCGCGGCGACACGGTGCAGATCGATGTCGAGGGCGAGGACGGACTCAAGTTCACGCCGACCAAGCACCGTCACAAGGAACCCGCCGGCACCGGAGCCGCCGCCAAGCCCTAGGACGCCCGCGCCGATCAAACGGTCTTAACAACCTGGGTTGGTGATGGCACACGCCTGGATTAAGTTCGTTCCGTCAGGCTTGGTTGGGCTCGGGGGAGGGGAGGGCCCCGCTAGGGGTGGGCGGGGGATTTTGGGGCTAGTCCTTCAGCCAGCCTTCCATTCCGCGTGAGAGGTGGGCGGGCGTGGTCTGGGTCTTGATCAAGTAGTCGAGCGCTCCCATGCGCAGGCCCCGCTCGATGAGCTCCTTCTCGCTGTAGTTGGACAGGATCACAACCGGCAGACGCTCGGTCTTGGGATCCTCACGCAACGCCTCGAGGACCCCAAATCCATCGAGCTTGGGCAGCCGTATGTCGAGGAAGACGATATCGGGCGGGTGATCGCGCGCGGCGGCTACAGCCTTCTCGCCATCCGACACCACATCGACGTCGTAGCCGTCCAGCTCGAGCTTCAGCTTGTACATCTGCGCCACCGATGGGTCGTCTTCTACGAAGAGGACGCGCACCCGATCACGGCCGGCGCGAGATTCGTCGACCACCTCGCCCACCGACCTGAGCGTACGCCTGGCGCCAATCAGCCGTGCGCCACGGCAAAATGGAGCTCACAGTGAGCGCCCCGGCACCCCTTCGCTTGCGCCCACTCGAGGTCGGCGACGTTCTCGATGAAACCTTCCGCATCTACCGCCGCCATTTCGTTCTCTTCGCGGGCATCTCGCTGATCCTGGCCATCCCGTCCGCCGGGCTTCAGGGGTACGGCTTTTTCTCGCTCTTCAACAATCTCTTCAAGGCGGTCAATCCTGGGCAGACTTTCGACTTCAACACCCTGACGCCCACTCTGGTCGTGCTTGGCATCGGCTTTCTGGTCAATCTCTTGCTGTCGCCTTTCATTTACGGCGCTGTGATCAATGCCGTTTGCGAATCGGCGCAAGGCCGGCCGGTCACCTTCTGGGGGGCGTTGGAAGGAGTGTGGCGGCGTTATTTCCCCATCCTCGGCTACGTGTTTCTATTCGAATTGATGGCCCTGCTCTTCAGCCTTTTCCCACTATGGATTTGGATCGCCGTGGGTTGGATCGCAGTGCTGCCGGTGATGTTCATCGAGAAGGTTGGACTGGGCGCCGCGATGAGTCGCAGCTGGCGCCTGGTGGAGGGCCGTTGGTGGCGGACCTTCCTGATCCTGTTCCTGGTGATCCTCGTCTGGTACTTCGCGCGTGTGGCATTGGAGGCTTTCGTTGGCCTGGCGGACCTGTTGATCGGGGTCGTCGCGTCCAGCTACCTGGTCCTGGCCATTTCGCAAGGTGCCGGCCTGCTCATCGCCGCGCTCGTCAATCCCATCATCCAGATCGCAGTGGTTCTCATCTACTTCGACCTCCGCGTGCGGCGCGAAGCCCTCGATCTGTTTCAACTCGCGCAGCACGTGTCTTCGACACAACCCGCGTGAGACCGAGCTGAGGGCGCGCGTCGCCGTCAAGGCGCTCGCAGCCCTGTTGCTGACCATCGGCCTGGTCTGGCCGATGACGGCATCCGCCGATCCCCCTCCCGCGCCCACATATCAGCAGGCAGTCGAAGATGCCCTGAACATCGTGAACCAAGCGCACGCCGGCGATTCGGCCGCTGCGCAGAGAGCACTGGCAGTGCTGGAGGCCGGCACCGATCACAGCCAGCCCGAGATCATCGCTGACCTCGCGATGCGACCACCAGACTTCGAGGACGCCGGAACGCGACTGCACTGGCTGCTGGAAGCGCTCGCCGCTCCGGCTGTCACCGCCGACCCAGCCCAAGCGCGTCAACAGCTCCACCAGGTGCTGTCGATGCATCGCTACGACGCGCTTCATCAGCCGCCAACCCTTCTCGACCGGCTCGGCCAGTGGGTGCGCGATCGAATCAACGACCTGCTCCGACTCCTGTTCGGCGGCAGGGGGGGCGGCCCGGCGATCCCGACGCTCTACTTCTACATCCTCGGCGCGGTCGTGCTCGCGGCGGCGGTCGTGATCATCTTCCGTTCTACACGAGGACGCTTGGCCGAGGCAGCAGCCGCTCGCACGCCGTTAGGACCGGGCACCGCCGCTGACTTCTTCGCCGAAGCCGATCGCCTCGCATCGGCTGGTGATCGGGTGGGCGCCATTCGCGCGCTGTGCGCGGGCGTGGCGGCCACTCTCGCCGGTGAGCAGTCGTGGGTGGGCAGCCCGCTCACCGTCCGCGAGATCTTCCAGCACGCCGAAGACCCCGACCGCCTTCGTCCCCTGCTCCTTCCTTTCGAAGCGGCCGTGTATGGGGGTCGCGGTGTCGACGCGGCGACCTATGAACGCGCGCAAGCGGCGGCCGCACCGTTCCGGAAGCCCATGCAGGAGGCTGCGGCATGAGAGGACTGCGTGGATGGATCCTCGCCCTCGCGCTGGCTTTGCTCATCGGCGCCGTGGCGTATCTCGGCCAACCCAAGCAGGATTCGCCGGAGCACAGCTCCAGCAGCGACGCTGCCAATGGCACCTCGGCCGCGCGCCTCTTCGCCCAGGCGATGGGCCACTCGACGAATCAGATCGAAGGCTCCTTCTCTCCACCGTCAGCCAACAGCCTCATGTTCGTCTTCACGCCGACCAGCCCCTTCACCACCGATGACGCCAACCAGACAGCCAACTGGGTGCGGCTTGGCGGCGTGATCGTCTACGCGTCCGAGCAGGGCGACCCCGAGCTCGACCGCGCGCTGTCGGTGAACCGGATCAACGGATTCGTATCGGGCTCCACACAGCTCGCCGACCCCGTCCTCGACGGCGTGACGACGGTCTCAGGCGGGAACACCGCCATGCCCTTCGACGCGTCGCCGGTGCAGGTCCCGATCCTGCGCAGCCGCGACGGATTCCCACTCGGCTACCTGCAGAAGTTCGGGTTGGGCACCGTTTTGGTCCTGGCCGATCCGCTCGTGCTGTGCAACGGCTACCTGGACAAGACCGACAATGGACGGCTCCTGTCCGACATTCTCGGCCTGGTCGATGGCAAAGCCGCCATCGGATTCGACGAATACCATCACGGGCTCATCCTGAGCGACCTCGCGCCGCAGGCCTGGGTCACGACCCCGTGGGGCGCCGCGATCCTGTGGCTGCTCGCGGCAGTGTTCGTCGGGCTGCTGCTCCGCGGCCGGCGTTTCGGTCCGCTGATCCCTCGACCGGCTGAGGCGGCTCGCGCCGATGCAGAGTGGGCCGTCGCGGTGGGTGAGCTGTTGCGTCGATCCGGCGCGCGAGCCCTGACGCTCGGCATGCTGGCTGCCGCCAGCGAGCGCGCCGTCGCCGCTCGCACCGGGTTGCCGGCCCAGCCGCGCGACCGATTCTGGAATGCTTTGTACACGCGCGCGCCTGAGCTGGCCGTCGAGCTGGCCGACGCGGAGCTTGCGCTGCAGAGCTCAACGGGCGGGGAAGCGGAGCTGCTGAGCGCCGCCCAGAAATTGCATCGGATCGCATACCCACCGGCGCGCGAGCGCCGGGGCCAACCAACTTAGGAGGCTCGATGACCGGATCTACGGCGACGACCGCACCAGATTTCTACGCCCGTTTCCATGAGCAGCTGGTCAAGGCCGTGGTCGGTCAGGACGAGGCGATCCGGCTTTGTGCCGTGGCGCTGGTCGCGCAGGGCCACATCCTCCTCGAAGGAGTTCCGGGAACCGGCAAGACACTGCTCGCCAAGTCAATAGCTCGCGCGCTCGCGCTCGAGTACGGACGTGTTCAGTTCACCCCGGACCTCATGCCGGCGGACATCGTCGGCACCGCGATCTACGACCTCGTCAACCGCACCTTCACGCTTCGGCGCGGGCCGATATTCACCAACGTCCTTCTCGCCGACGAGATCAACCGTGCGCCTGCCAAGGTGCAGTCGGCGCTCCTGGAGGCGATGGAGGAGCGCGGCGTGACTCTGGAGGGAAAGCAGACACCACTGCCGGCGCCGTTCTTCGTCCTCGCGACCCAGAATCCGATCGAATACGAGGGCACGTATCCGCTGCCGGAGGCGCAGCAAGACCGCTTCCTTTTCAAGGTCCGCCTGGACTATCCGCTGCCTGCTGATGAGCTCGAGGTGTTGAAGCGCTGGGAGTCCGGCATCGAGCTACGCGACCCGGTAAAAGCCGGAGTTGAGCCCGTGCTCGGCGCCGGCGACATCGAGTCGTGTCGCGAGCAGGTGGCCAAGGTGGTCCTGGATGAGAAGATCCGCCGCTACATCGTCGAGCTGGCGTCGGCCACGCGCACCGCACCCGAGATCGCCCTCGGAGCGAGCACCCGCGCCGAGGTGCTGTTGATGCTCGCGGCTCGCGCGCTCGCCGCCTTCGAAGGGTCCGAGTTCGTGACCCCCGACCACGTCAAGGCTCTGCTTGCGCCCGCGTTCCGGCACCGTCTGGTGCTACGGCCTGAGGCTGAGGTCGGCGGGCAGACGCCGGACAGCGTCCTCGAGGCGGTGGCCAGCCGGGTCGTTCCGCCACGCTGATGCGATCGATGGTCGGCCCCTTTCGGGGCCTCGCGCCGCAGCCTCGACTGCTCTGGGCGATCGCGATCGGGGCGGCGTTGATCGCGCTCTCGATCGTGTCACCGGTGCTGGTGGCGGTCGCGATCGTCTACCACGCCGGCCTTGTGCTCGTGCTCGCCCGGGACCTTGCCGTGCTGCCTGGTCGCGACGGCTATCGCGTGCGCCGTCAGCTGCCCGAACCCTTCTCGCTCGGCGAGCTCGAGCACGTGAGGGTGGTGATTGAGAATCCGGCCGCCGCCGGCCTGATCGCCAGGATCGCCGACCACGCACCGGCCGGCCTCAACCCGCAGCCGCGCGAGATCGCGGGGAAGTTCGACCCGAGCGGCCGGCTGGAGATCAACTACTCGACGTCATCGCCCCGGCGGGGCGCATACCGGTTCGGCCCGGTCGACATGCAGGTATCGAGGCGTGACGGCTGGTGGCGGCGTCAGTTGCGTCTCCAGCACCCGAACGAGGTGGCGGTGTTTCCGAATGTCGTCGCCATCAAGCGCATCCAGCTCACGCTGCGTCGCGGCCTCCGCGCGATGGCAGGACTGAGGAGGGCGCGGCCTCCCGGCGCGTCGACAGCGTTCGCCGGCCTCCGCGACTACGTGCGCGGCGATGACATCAGGCGCGTGAGCTGGACGGCGACGGCTCGACGCGACCATCCGGTGGTGGTCGAGGTCGAGGCCGAGCGCGGGCAGCAGGTCATGATCGCACTCGACTGCGGGCGCCTCATGACCGCCCCGGCCGGTGAGCTCGACAAGCTGGACCACGCCGTCAACGCCGCCCTCATGCTCGCGTGGGTCGCCCAGGCTTACGGCGACCGGGTCGGGCTGATGACGTTCGACGACCGCGTGACCAATTACATCAAGCCCGAGCGCGGCAGCGCACAGCTGCGCCGGATCACCGAGGCGTTATACGCGATCAAGCCCGACTTCGTCGAGCCCGACTTCGGTCACGCTCTCACTCACCTTTCTCTTCGGCTCGGCCGCCGGTCCATGGTGGTGGTGCTGACGGACCTCCAGGACCCCGAAGCCTCGAAAGAGCTGGTCGCGCACTGCTTGCGACTTGCCGCGCGCCACCTCGTCCTGGTGGTGACGATGTCGGACCCCGCCGTCTTGAACGCGCGTCAGGCGCCGATCGCCACGTCGACGCGCGCCTACGAATGGGCCGCGGCAGGGCGCCGGCCGGCGAAAAGCAAGTAGGTGTAAAGAAGGACGCCGGTGGTCAGGCCGATCGTGAGCTTGGCCGCGAAGGCCGTGTCGGATGGCGAGATGTTGCCCTCGATCGTGCCCGCGATCACCAGCAGCGGCGCCAGGCCGAGCAGCAGGGTGAACGCCCGCCGCGTGGCGATGACCAGCGCGTCGGAGCGGCTGCGGTTGCCAGGCGAGATCAGCGCCCAGCCCATCATCAAGCCGCCCGCGCCTTGCGCGGTCACGATCGAAAGCTCGAGCACCCCATGGGCGATCACGAACTCGAACAGACCGCCGCTCACGCCGTACGCCTGCGTGAGACCGAACAACCCGCCGAGGCTGATGCCGTTGTTCACGAGCACGTAGATGACGGGGAGGCCGAATACGACGCCGAACGCAAACGCCAGCATCGACACGTAGATGTTGTTCACCATGATCAAGCCGGCAGCCTCGACCCGCAGCTCGGGCGGGATGTTGGTCCACAGCTGGTGGTGATGGACGCGGTCGATCAGCGCCGGAGACGCCAGACCATAAGCGGCGTCCGGATTGGCCAGCACTACGAAGTAGCTGATGATCGCCGGCACGAAGAGGAGCGCGGCCGAGGCGACCACGTACGGCCATGCCTGACGGTAGGTGCGCGGCAGCGTCTCCGCGTAGAAGGTCCGAATCCGGCCCCAAACGCGACCTCCGCGGCGGTACACGACGCTATGGCCGCGAGCGACGAGCCCGTTGAGATACCGGTGCACCGGCTCGCCCGGCCAGTCTCTCTGCGCGCGGGCGAGGTCGGCCGTCGCGCGACGGTACAGCGCGGTCATGGTGAGGACCTGGCCTGGGGCCAGCCCGTTGAGCTTCCCGGCGCTGGCGTGCGCGATGAGGTCCTCGAGGCGGTTCCAGTCGTCCTGCCGTCGCGCTATGAACTCTTCGCTGCGCATCAAGCGTTGAAAATAGCCGAATGGGGCAGCCGCTCCCCGATACAGACCTGGTTGTTTCCACGCCGGAGCGCGTTTCCTTCGACTACCAGGTCGCCGGGCTGGGTACGCGAGGCATCGCGCAGATCCTCGACCTCCTCATCGTCACCGGGCTGCTCCTGGCGGTGTTCTTCTTCGCCGGCGCGGCGGCCGCGACCACCAGGTCGGACGTCGTCGGCACGCTCATCGATCTGTTCGGCGCCTTCGTCGTCATATTCGGGTACTTCTGGATCAGCGAAGCCATTTTCTCCGGGCAGACGCTGGGCAAGCGCGCATTGCGCCTTCGGGTCGTCGGAGATCGCGGCGAGCCGTTGACCTGGGTCCAGGCCGGCATCCGCAACGTGATTCGCATCGTCGACTTCTTGCCCTACGGCTATGGCGTGGGCGTGGTCGTCCTGTTCGCCAACGGCCGGGGCAAGCGCCTGGGCGACCTGGCGGCGGGCACGATCGTGGTCAAGGATTCCGACCACGTGTGGCTCTGGCAGCTCGCACGCGCGACGCGGCCCGCGCAGCCTCCGCCACCCCCCGGTTCCGTCATCGCGCCGGTGACGACAACCTACGCGCCCGCGTCCCAGGCCGAGCTCATCCTCCGCCGCATCGACCCCGACCTGCGCCGATTCGTCACCTCGTACGCGCGCCGCCGGCAGCAGCTGCCGCTCGACCTTCGGGTCCAGCTTGCGGGCACGGTGCAGGCCAGCTTGCGCACGGCGATGCCGGATGTCTTCGCCCAGGGCGGTCCGCTGGCCGCGCTCGACCGCCTCGCCGACCTCGACAGTCAGTAGAGATACTTTCGGAGCTGCTCTTCGGTCACGTTGCCGCCGGTCAGCGGCACCGCGACGCGTTTGCCGGCAAGCTCGTCCCGTCGCTTGGCCACCGCGGCGATCCCGGCGGCGCCGGCAGGCTCGACGACGAGACCCGCATCGCGATGCAGCATTCGCATCGCGTCGACGATCTCCGCATCGGTGACGAGCATCACGTCGTCGACCGTCGTGCGCATGATCTCCAACGAGTCCGGCACCGGCACCCGCACCGCGATGCCGTCGGCAATGGTGTCCATGGTCGGTGTGCTGACCGGCCTTCTCGCGCGCCATGACATCTCCATCGCCGGCGCTCCCGCCGGGCAGACGGCGATGACGGTGGGTGCCGGCATGGATCGCTTCAGCCACCTGCCCATCCCGTTGACGAGGGCACCGTTGCCAAGCGGGACGATGCATGCATCGAGCGGCTCGTCCATGCCCTCAAGCTCATACGCGACGGTGCCCGCGCCCTCGCCGATCGGCCCGAGGAGGCCGTCCTCGACATAGAAGGCGCCCGCGCGGGCGGCGTGCTGCACGGCAGCATCCTTCGCCTCGTCGAAATCGTTGCCTTCGAGCACCACCGTCGCGCCCAGAGCGCGCATTCGATCGACCTTGAGCGGATTGGCGCTGAGGGCTGCGAAAACCGTCATCCGTACGCCTCGCTTGCGCGCCGCGTACGCCATGCCCTGGCCGAAGTTTCCGGCGGACGCGCACACCAATCCGTCGGGATGAGGGCCAAGGCGGTGCAGCAAGTAGTCGGTGCCGCGACCTTTGAATGAACGGATTGGATTGATGGTCTCGACCTTGAGGACGGTGGTGACGCCGAGGCGTTCGCTCAAGGGTTCGCAGACGAACTGCGGGGTGTGCCGAAAAACCGGGTCGATGACGCTCGCCGCGTCCTGGATACCCGCGATTGAGATCGAGGCGTCCATCTGTTCGGGAGTGTAGTCTGCGAAGTGATTCTCCCCACCCGGGCGCGCGCTTTGCGCGGGCCCGACCTCCCCACGGGGTGGGGAGGCTGGCCGCCCCGGGGGTAGTCAGGGCGGCGCCTCATCGATAAAGGACTGGGGTGGGGACCCTGTTCCTCTACTAAATAGAACGGCTGAACCGGTAAAAGGCTACGTGCGGAGTTGTAAAAACTCGATCAATCCTGGAGAGTGGCTGACGTGCCCAAATCGACGGTGACCTTCATGTGCTCGGAGTGCGGGGGCGAGAGCCTGCGCTGGGCCGGCCAGTGCCCGCATTGCCAGGCGTGGAACACGCTCCAGGAGTTCCAGGTCCGCAAAGCCGGGCCCGGTCGAAAACAAGCCCTGGCGGCGCCGCAATCGACAGGCAGCCGGGCGGTCCCCCTCAGCGACATCGAGTCCGAAGCCGCCCCCCGCCGAGCACTGGCCTGGGGCGAGCTCAACCGGGTGCTCGGCGGCGGGGTGGTTCCCGGCAGCGTGGTCCTGGTCGGGGGCGAGCCTGGGGTGGGCAAGTCGACCCTGCTCATGCATGCCGCCCAGCAGGTCGCCGCCAAGGGGGGCCGGGTCCTCTACGCGTCGGGAGAGGAATCGCCGCAGCAGGTGCGGATGCGCGCCGCCCGTCTCGGGCCTCTTTCGTCGGGAATCCTTCTGCTGGCCGAAACTGATCTCGACACGATCTGCGAGGCGATTCGCGCCGAAGGGCCCCAGCTGGCGATCGTCGACTCCATCCAGACGGTCACCGACGCCGGCTTCGAAGGCGGCGCGGGCAGCGTGACCCAGGTTCGCGAGTCGGCGGCTCGCTTCATGAGGCTGGCGAAGGAGATAGGAGTTCCGATCTTTCTCGTCGGTCACGTCACGAAAGAGGGAGCGATCGCCGGACCGAGGGTCCTCGAGCATATCGTTGACACCGTGCTCTACCTGGAAGGCGACCGTCGGCAGGAGCTCCGTATCCTGCGCGCGATGAAAAACCGCTTCGGCTCGGCCGAGGAGATCGGCGTTTTCGCGATGGGCGAAGGTGGGCTGGAGGAGGTACCCGACCCCTCAGCGGCGCTCTTGGGCAATGCCGCCGTCGCGGCGCCAGGCACGGCCGTGGTCGTCGTGCTAGAGGGGACCAGGCCGCTTTTGATCGAGCTCCAGAGCCTCGTCAACACGACCGACAACAACTACCCGCCGCGGCGGATCGTCAGCGGCATGGACATCAACCGCTTGCACATGATCGTCGCGGTGCTCGAGAAGCGCGCTTCGACAAAGCTCGAAAAATCAGACATCTTCGTCAACGTGGCGGGCGGCATCCGCATCACGGAGCCGGCCGCAGACCTGGGTCTTGCCCTGTCCATCTACAGCAACACGCGCGACAGGCCCCTGCCGGACGGCCTGGTCGTGATTGGGGAGCTGGGATTGGCAGGCGAGGTGCGCCGCGTGGGCCAGCTCGATCGTCGCCTCCAGGAGGCGGCGCGACACGGTCTGACGCGCGCATTGATTCCGGCCGGCGCGAAAGCCGGGCGGCCCGCCGGCCTCGAGGTTGTCGAGGTCCGGTCATTGGCGGAGGCGATCTCCGCCGCATTTTCTTCACCCATGAGGTCCGGCGCATTCATAAGGGAGGCCGAGGCATCGGTCACCTGAGGAGGTAATCGTGAAGCGTTCCGATACCCTCGCCCGCGGCGTCGGAGTGGGGATCGGAGTCGTCGGCGGGTTTTTTCTGGGTTACGCGCTCGTCCGCCTCTCGGGGATCAGCCACCAGGGTTGGGTGCTCATCAGCCTGACCACGATGGAGGGACTGATCTTCGCGTACCTGGGCACGCCATACGTGCTCGGTGGCTGGCGAGGGTTCAACCAGCGCCTCGTGTCGACTCCGCTGCCCGACCTGCTCAGCGGCTTGCTGGGAATGATCGTCGGCCTCGTCATTGCCGTGCTCATCGGCGTGTTCGTTCGCGATCTGCCTTACGGCATCCCCCTGTCGTTCGTGCTCGCACTCTTGCTCGCGCTGCTGGGTGCGTCGGTGGGCATCACGCGGCGTGAAGAGCTGACCGCCCTCTTGTTCGGTGGCGCCGCCCGGGACGACACGAGCCACCGCTTGACCGCAGTCCTTCTCGATACGTCTGTGATCATCGACGGCCGCATCCTCGACATCGCTAAGACGGGCTTCGTCGACATGCCGCTCACGGTCCTCAGCTCGGTGCTGCGCGAGCTTCAGCTCGTCGCCGATTCGGCAGACGCGACCCGGCGCCGCCGCGGCCGCAGAGGGCTCGACGTCCTGACCGAGATGCAGAAGGATCCTTCCATCAACCTGCAGGTCGTGGACGACGACGTCTCCCCGAGCACCGAGATCGACGCGCATCTCGTGCGCACCGCCAAGCGCAGAGGCTGGGCCATCATGACCAATGACTTCAACCTCAACCGCATCGCGCGGCTCGAAGGCGTGTCCGTGCTCAACCTCAATGAGCTTGCGCAGGCGATGAGGCCCGTCGCCATCCCAGGCGAAGAGATCGTCGTGATGATCGCTCGCGAAGGCAAGGAGCCAGGCCAGGGTGTGGGCAGCCTGGACGACGGTACGATGGTCGTCGTCCAGAACGGGCGGCGCCTGATGAACCAGACCATCACCGCGGTCGTGACGTCCGTGATCCAGACCTCGGCGGGGCGGATGATCTTCGCCGAACCAGCTGGCCACGAGGGCCGGCGCAACAGCAGACCCAAGCGCGACGAGGAGGCCGGTTGAGTTGACAATCGGCGCGATCGTGGCCGCGGCAGGGTCCGGCTCCCGCCTCGGGCGTGGCAGCAAGGCGCTCGTCCGTCTCAATGGGCGGACGACGTTGGCGCGCGTGCTGGAGCTGTTCCTGGCGCTCGACGAGGTCGATCGGATCGTGGTCGTCGGGCCGCCGAGCCGGCTGGAGATCGCGGAGCACGAGGTGGCATCGCTTGCCCCTCGCAAGCCGGTGACGGTGAAGGCCGGAGGCGACAGCCGGCAGGAGTCGGTGCGCGCCGGTCTGGCCGCGCTCGGCGAATGCGATTTCGTCCTAGTCCACGATGCGGCGCGTCCGCTGGCGACTGCGACCCTCGTCCGGCGCGTACTGGCGGCGGCGATGGAGTCGGGCGCCGCGTTTCCGGCCATCGCGCCGCGCGACGCGGTCAAGCGCGTGGAGGGCAACCGGCTGGTCGAGAGCCTCGACCGCTCGCGCATCGTGCTCGCGCAGACGCCACAAGCTTTCTCTTACGAGCTGCTTGCGCGAGCCCACCGAGAGGCGGCGGACGCCGGCCTCGTCGGCGATGACGACGCACAGCTCGTCGCCGCTACGGGTCACGAGGTGACGGTCGTCGAAGGCGAGCCGGCGAACATCAAGCTGACGACGCCGGAAGACTTCGGGGTCGTCGAGGCTCTGATCAAAGAGCAGGAAGCCGCCGCCACTTGAGGATAGGCGCGGGGTATGACATCCACCCGCTGAAGGCCGGCCGCGACTTGATCATCGGTGGCGTTAGGATCGAGCACCCCGCCGGCCTCGACGGCCATTCCGATGCCGACGTGTTGACGCACGCGGTCATCGATGCGCTGCTCGGCGCGGCCTCGCTCGGCAACATCGGCGAGCACTTTCCCGCTGACGACCCCAGGTACAAGGATGCGTCGAGCCTCGACCTGCTGACGGCCGCCGCCGCCGTCGTCAAGAAGGCCGGGTACCGCGTCATCAACGTCGACAGCACGGTCATCGCCGAGGAGCCTCGCCTCCAGCCGCACCTTCGCGCCATGCGGTCGAATCTGGCCCAGCGCCTCGGCGTCGTGCAGGATGTCGTGAGCGTGAAAGCAACATCACCCGAGGGCCTCGGCGCGCTCGGCCACCGAAGCGGCATCGCGGCGCAAGCGGTGGCGCTGATCGATGGGGGCGCACTGACCTGACGCTGCGGCTTCACAACACGTTGACCGGCGCCAAGGAAGTCTTTGAGCCGCTCCAGCCCGGACATGCCGGCATGTACACGTGCGGTCCGACGGTGTGGAACTTCGCGCACGTCGGCAACCTGCGCGCCTTTCTCTTCTACGACCTGCTTCGCCGCCAGCTGAAGGCGAGTGGATACCGCATGAACCACGTCATGAATCTCACCGACATCGACGACCGCATCCTCGACCAGGCGATGCATGCGGGGACCACCATCACCGAGTACGCGAAGCCGTTCATCGCCGCCTTCTTCGAGGACATGCGCGCGCTGCGCGCGGAGCCGGTCGAGCACTACCCGAAGGCGACTGAGCACATCCCCGAGATGGTGAAGATGATCGCGACGCTGCTCGAGCGCGGGAATGCATACGCCGCCGACGGCGACGTGTACTTCCGCATCGAAAGCTTCCCGCGCTATGGCGCCCTCTCGCACCTCGACCGCGGCGGCCTGCGCGCGGGCGCGCGGGTTGCGCAGGGGGGGCACGGGAAGGGCTCCGCCCGACCCGCGCATGGGGGGGAGTCGCCCCGCATTCGCCAAGACAAATATGAAAAGGAGTCGGCGAGCGACTTCGCTCTGTGGAAGAGGGCACAACCCGGCGACGCCGAGCTGGGCGCGGCTTGGGATGCGCCGTTCGGACCTGGACGCCCGGGCTGGCACATCGAATGCTCTGCCATGAGCAAGCACTTCCTCGGCGCCACCTTCGACATCCACTGCGGCGGCATCGACCTGTTGTTCCCGCATCACGAGAACGAGATCGCCCAGTCGGAAGCCGCGAACGGAAAGCAATTTGCACGTGTGTGGCTGCACTCGGAGTTTCTGTCGGACGCGACCGGCGAGAAGATGTCCAAGAGCGCCGGAGGGTTCACGACGCTGCGCGACCTCGTGGCGGCCGGGCACGAACCGGTAGCGGTTCGCTTCTTCCTGATCGCCAACGCGCACTACCGCCAGCGCATCCGGTTGAGCGCCGAGGCACTGCACGCGTCGGCCGAGCAGGTGAGGCGCCTGCGGGACTTCGCGGACCGGGTGCTGCGGTCGGACGAGCCGCTCGGTGACGACCGCGCATTGCTGGGCCGCATCGCGGAGGTGCGCACAGCCTACCGAGAGGCGCTGGACGACGACCTCAACCTTCCGCAGGGTGTCGGCCACGTCTTCGAGCTGATTCGCGAGGCGAACACGGCGCTGGACGAGAAGAGGGTGGGGGAGGAAGCCCGTTCGGCGCTGCTCGCGCTGATCGAGGAGATAGACGCGCACCTCGACGTCATCGGCGTGGAGGAGCCAGGGCTGGCCGAAGAGGTGGAGCGATTGATCTCCGAGCGTGAGGACGCGCGACAGGCCAAGGACTTTGCGAGGGCGGATCGAATCCGCGAAGAGCTGAAGCATCGCGGCATTGCGCTGGAGGATTCGCGGGAAGGCGTCCGCTGGCGCCGTGTGACGCCGGGATGAGCGAACGACGGCGTCGATACCAGCGTCCCCTGCCCGCAGCGGCGCCGTTGATCCACGGCCGCAACGCGGTGCTCGAGGCGGCTCGCGCGGGCAAGGTCCTCAAGGTGTTCCAGGCCTCGGGTCTAGGCCACGATCCCCGCCTCGACGAGCTGGCGAAGCTTGCCCCGATCGAGGTGGTTCCTCCAGAGCGCCTCGAGGCCATGGCCACCGGCGTGCACCAGGGGGTGGCGGCCGAGCTCAAGCCGCGGCGCGAGTGGACTTTGAAGGAGCTCTTGTCCACCAACCCCACGTTGCTGGTGGCGCTGGACGGGATCATGGATCCGCAGAACCTGGGCGCCATCCTCCGGAGCGCCGAGGTGGCCGGCGCCGACGGCGCCATCATCCCCGAGCACCGCAGCGCTCCTCTGTCACCGGCGGCGGTGAAGGCGAGCTCCGGGGCGAGCGAGCTGCTCCGCATCGCCAATGTGTCCGGCATCCCGTCGGCGATCGCTGAGGTGAAGCGGGCCGGTATCTGGTGCGCGGCCCTCGACGTGCGCGGCGAGATGCCGCCCTGGGACTTCGACCTCACGCAGCCGGTCTGCATCGTCATCGGGAGTGAAGGCGAGGGCGTGCACAGACTGGTCCGGGAACGGTGTGATGTGCGCCTTCGCCTGCCGGTGGCCGGGCATGTCTCGAGCTTCAACGCATCGGCCGCAGCCGCGGCCCTGCTGTACGAAGTGCAGCGACAGAGAACCAAGTCATGAGTGATGCGACCGCGGAGCTCGAAAAGGCTGCCGCCGACATTCCGATCAATCGCGATGCGCGCGACGTGCTCGAACGCGCGACGGCACTTGCGTCCGATCGCGGCGCGCCGCAAGCGGGTCCGGTTGACGTGCTCGAGGCGATCCTTGCCGACCGTAGTTCGTCTGGATACGGCGCGATCAAGACCCTGGTTGGCGATCCTCAGGCCATCAACGCAGAGGCGACGCGCGAGGACGGAGGCGCGAGCCTGCCTCTGCGGCAGCTCCTCGTCAACGCCAACCGCGAAGCCCAGGTCCTGGGCCACTACCAGGTGGACTCGATCCACCTCCTCCTGGCGCTCCTGTACTCGGATTCGCGGGCGACGTCTGCGGCTCTGCAGAAGGCGGGTCTGACCCTTTACGACCTGAGGCGGCATCTCCAGACCGGGGCCGGCCCCAACATTCCGATCACGGCCGGCACGCAGTCGATGCAGGATCGCGCGCTCCGCCGTAAGCCGCTTGTGTCGCTGCGCGGTGCGCTCGGCATCAGCCCGATCTTCGTCGGCCTGATCGTCATGACTGCCATCACCGGCGCCGCCCTCTGGTTCAACTTCTTGCCGGCGGCGAACATGGTGCTGACGATCGTCTTCGTCACCTCAGGGTGGGTCACGTCGCTGTGCATCCACGAGTTCGGCCACGCTGTGGTCGCGTACCTCGGCGGCGATCGCGCCGTCAAAGCATCCGGCTACCTGACGCTGAATCCGCTCCGCTACACCAACCTGCTGATGAGCATCATCTTTCCGGTCATCTTTCTGCTGCTCGGTGGAATCGCGCTACCCGGCGGCGCGGTGTACATCGACCACGCCGCGCTTCGCAGCCGCCTCTGGGACTCGCTGGTGTCGTTTGCGGGGCCGGTCGGCACGGCATTCTGTGCATTGCTGGCCGCTGCTCCATTTCTGATCCCGGGCCACGCCGGTTGGGTCACATATTCGAACGTTGCCTTTTTTGCGGCGCTCGCATTCCTCGCCTTCATGTTGGTGGTAAGCGTGCTGCTCAACCTACTTCCGATTCCCGGCATCGACGGCTTCGGCATCCTGCGCCCATGGCTCCCCTATTCGGTGCAGGCGCTCTCGGTCCGGTACTCGCAGCTCGCGATCATCGGCCTCTTCATCGTGTTGTGGAACGTCGCGCCTGCCCGTGACGCTTTCTACGGCGCGGCGCTGCAGATCACCGGCGCTCTCCACATCGACTACATACTCATCGTTGCGGGACAGCTGAGCATGCGTCCTTGAAGCTCATCGTCGATGGCTACAACGTCATCCATGCGTGGCCGTCGCTCAAGCGACTGCTCGGGGTGTCGCTCGAGGCGGCGCGCGACCAGCTGATCGAACGCCTCAGCGTGTACGGGCTGGTCACGGGCGACGAGGTGACCGTCGTCTTCGACGCCCACCACTCGTCGGCGACCTCGAGCGCGGAGCAGATGGTGGAGGGCGTGCGTGTGGTTTTTACGCGTAAAGGACATTCGGCGGACCATGCGATCGAGCGCATCGCGTATGCAGCCGCCGCTGCGGGGGAAGGTGTCACAGTCGCCACGTCTGACCATTCTCAGAGCGACCTCGTCCGCGGCATGGGCGGCGCCGTCATCAGCGCGCCGGAGCTGGAACGCCAGGTGGTCGCGGCCGAAGACGAGCTCGGCCGGCGCATCCAGAAATACCAGTGAACCTCGGCGGCCGGGACAGATCGCATCTCGGGGCTCCGGGCGCCGATACGTGCGTCAGGGGGCCCGGCCCGTCGTTGTCGCGCATCTCAGATGCGCTCCTCCTAGGGCCACCCCTTCCTTCGTCTCGGCGCCCGGATCGGCGACCTAGCGGTCGCCTGCCCCGACCTGCTGGCCGTTCTGGCCGGTACGGTCCACTGTGATCCAGCTCGACGCCTTCGACGCGACTCGACTGAAAACCGCGCGTGAGATCGTGCACGAGCTCGGTTCGGTGCTGGTCGCGTACTCGGGCGGAGTCGACTCGACCCTGCTCTTGAAACTTGCGATGGACGAGCTGGGCGAGGGCGCGGTCGCGGTGCTCGCGAGCTCGCCCGCTTATCCGGAGTCGGAACAAGAGGAGGCGAGGTCCCTCGCGCGCGCGATGGGCGCGCGTCTGGTCGAGGTCAACACCAACGAGGTCGAGCTCGAGGCCTACGCCCGCAACAACCCTGACCGCTGCTTTCACTGCAAAGAGGAGCTCTTCGACACGCTGACGCCGGTGCGGGAGGAGCTCGGGCTGGCGCACCTTGCGTACGGGGCGACCGCGGATGACGCGGGTGACCACCGTCCCGGGCACGCCTCGGCCGTCCGCCGCGGCGTCCGCTTCCCGCTCCTCGAAGCCGGCATGCCCAAATCGGAGATACGCGCCGCTGCACGGACCT
>VBFD01000004.1:0-50660 GCA_005883585.1 Chloroflexota bacterium | reverse complement strand
AACTCTTCGGTGCTCTTGAAGGTGCCGTCCTCGGTGTTGACGGCCGTCCCCCACGGGATGCTGACGGCGGTCGGGATGTGACCCCCTCGCTGCGCGCCCTCCTGGGGCAGGTTCTCCGGCGCCAGCAGCTCGCCAGAGAACTCCTTCGGTGAGCGGACGTCAACCAGCCCGGCCTTGCCGAGCTTGGACTGCACGTGGTCCTTGTAGGCGCGGATGTCTTCGTGAGTCGAGCCGTGGAATTGATACGAGGTGGCGGGAAAGCTCGGGACGTCGGTCGTGTAGGGGCGTCCTTCCTTCTCCCACTTGACACGGCCGCCGTCGACCAGCTGGACCTTGTCGTGACCGTAGTACTTGAGGGCCCAGTAGGCGTATGCGGCAAACCAGTTGTTGTTGTCGCCGTAGAGCACGATGTTGGTGTCAGGCGTGATGCCGCTCTTGCCGAGCAGCGCGGCCAGCTCTTCCTTGCTGGCAACGTCACGCACCAGCTGGTGCTGGAGGTCCTTTCTCCAGTTCCAGCCGACGGCGCCTTCGACGTGACCCTTCTCGTAGTTGCTGGGGTCCACGTCGACTTCCACCACGCGGACTCCGTTGTCCTTTCCATGGGCCGCGACCCACTCGGTCGAGACCAGTGGCTTTGTTGAAGTCGATGAGCTCAATTCCAAAACCTCCAAAAAATGCGAATGACGAAACAGATTGGCTTGACGAAAAAATCGGGCGGAGAGGGCGCGCCCTACCCGGTAAGGAGCTGGGCGCGAACTAAGGCCCGGGGCCTAACTACAGAAGCAGGCCGGGTTGTGAACCAGACGTTGGGCAGGCCAGACGAGATCCTGCATGGTCACAACATCTTATGACAACCCACGGCAAGGCAGCCAGATTCCCGATGATAGGCGCGCTAATGCGAATCGATCTCATCAAGTACCAGGCGCTGGGCAACGACTACCTGGTCCTCGACCTGCCCGGGCCCCTCGACGATTTGGTCCCCTTGCTCCCCGTGCTGTGCGACCGCCACCGGGGCCTGGGCTCCGACGGGCTGCTCTCGTACGACCCGGCCGCGATGGCGGTCCGCGTTTTCAACCCGGACAGCTCGGAGGCGCAGAAGAGCGGCAATGGACTGCGCATCGCCGCCGCGCATGCGGTCCTGGAGCACGATGCCGGAGACGACTTCGAGCTTCATACCATCGGGCGCGCCAACCCGGTCCACATCCTCGCGCGCAACGGCGCGGAGGTCACGAGCCGGCTCGACATCGGCCGCGCCTCTTTCCGCGCCGCCGACCTTCCGGCGCGCCTTTCCCGAGCGCACCAACGTCCAGCTTTTTGAGGTCATCGACAGGAGTCGCGTCCGCATCGAGATCTGGGAGCGCGGCGCCGGCTACACGCTGGCTTCAGGCACGAGCGCAAGTGCGGTGGCAGCCGCATGTATGCGAGCCGGATTGGTCGACGATCAGGTCAGGGTCCAGATGCCTGGCGGCAACCTCGAGGTTCGAAGAGAGAAGTCGGGCAACCTGGTGCAGTCCGGCCCGGCGCGCAGGGTTTTCCGAGCGAACATCGACATCGACGATTTCAGGTAGGACGCAGGAAGGCTCGCACCGTATCGGAGAGGCGGACGGGGTCGACGACGCGAACCACTCCTGGAGTCGTCTTGATGATCCCGGCAGCGCGCAGCCCCTTCATCGCCCGGCTCACGACTTCGCGCGACGAACCGATGGAGGCCGCCAGGCCTTCCTGGGTCACCATCGCGTCCAACCGCCCCATCTCGAGCTGGGATTGGCACGCGCGCTCGAGCAGGTCGTAAGCCAGTCGCTGGGTGATGTTGCCCAGGGAGCGCAGCGCAACCAGCCTATGGGCATTTCGGACCAGCGCCGCCAGCTGCGTCGCCACAGCCGTCATGACCTGGATGTGTGTTGAGGCGACATTCCGGAGCGTCTTCACGTCCAGATCGGTGATCGTGCTGTCGATGACGATCTGCGCGCATACCCATGGCGGGTCGCTCACGATCAGCGATGCTCCCAGGATCTCGCGGGTGCGCAGGAAGGCCACAGTGGCCTGCCGTCCGTCAGGAACGGTTCGGAAGACCCGGACCAACCCACTTTCGATGAGGATCACCCGAGCTGGGTCACCCTCACGGAAGAGAAGCGTGCCCGCCGGGTATACCACTGGCGTCGACTTCCCCAGCACCCGGCGCCGGTTCGCCTCGCTCATCAGCGACATGAAGTCGACGTTTTCGTCCGCGAGCCGCGCTCTCGCCGGCACGGCGCGATTATGTGCTTGATTGAAGCGATAAGCAGGGCCGACTAATGCGGGGAGGCAGCCAGCCTTTTCACAGCTTCTGGCAGCTCCACCAGCCCGGAAACCACGGCTTCCGCAAGGGTGGGATCGTCCCTCTCGCCCTGGCGGTTGACCCAGATCCTCCGAATGCCCAGCTCGGCCGCGGGTGTGATGTCGTGGTAGTAGCTCTGCGCGACGTGAATCCACGCGTTTCCCGAGCCGCCGAACACCGACGCGAACCGCTGGAAATGCGCGTGGTCCGGCTTGTAGGCGGAGACGTCCTCGGCCGTCACGACGGCGTCGAACGGTTCCGGCAGGCGGCGCTCGGTGAGCGCGATGAGGTCGCGATCGCAGTTGGTCAGGAGCGCCAGCTTCCAGCCGTCGGCGTGAAGTGTTCGCAGCGCCGGCCCGACGTCAGGAAAAACTGGCCAGTGCGGGAGGGTCGACGTGAGCGCGGTGGCGTCGTCGTGCTTGAGGTCGAGCTTGAGTGACGCCGCGGCGCGACGCAGCGTCTCCGCCAGCACCACGCGGTAGCGGCGGAACGGCTTCTCCTTCTCGACCTCGGCCTCGATCTCGATGTAGGCGCCAAGCAGCTCGGCACCGCGGCCCGGGAAAAGCAGCTCCCCGGTCGTGCCGATGCCGTGACGCCAATCGACGAGCGTCCCGAAGCAGTCGAACGTCAGCCACCTGGTTGCCACTAAGTGCTCAGCGCCCGGGCGCGCGATACGTCATCGCCTTCTTGCCGGCCGCGTCCACCTCTTCAGGCGTCAGCAGCACCGTTGTCTTGAGTGACGACAGTGCTCCGGTCGACGCGACACCCATCGAGAACGCGGCTGCGCTGGTGTTGTCGATGCCATCGACAACAACGTAGACGTCGGTCTCGCCGAACCCGTAGTAGAACGACTCGAGCTTGCCGCCCAAGGACTTGACCGCAGCCTCGACTGCGGCCCTCCTGCCCGTGCCTCCGTCTTTGAGCACGCCCTTGATGCCTTCGGCCGAGTACGAAGCCTGGAACATATATCGCCCCATCGCGCAACTCCTCCGAACTAACGAATGGACAAGCGCCGCGCCCTCACCCCGCTTTCGGCAGGTACTCCTGGATCGCGTGCGCAAGGTGCTGCATGCTCATCGACTGCAGCCAGACGCGGCCCGGCCCCGTGAGTGCGGCGAGGAAGAGGCCGCTGCCACCAAAGAACGCGTTCTGGATTCCGGGCACGGTGGTGATGTTGAACTGCACCGATTCCTGGTACATGCCGACGTGGCCCGGGTGCACGCGCAATGTGTTGCCCGCCTGCAGGTCGTAGGTCACGACCTCACCGTTCAGCTCGACCCAGGCCGCGCCCTGTCCCTGGAGGCGCTGCATGCGGAATCCGGTGCCGCCGAAAACGCCGGCGCCCAATCGCTGCTGGAAGCCGATCGAGAACTGGACGCCGATGGTCGCGCACATGAAACCGTGCCGGTGGACCATGTAGCCCTGACCAGGGGCGATCTCCATGGGCAGGATCTGCCCGGGCAGCTTGGCCGCAAAAGCGAGCAGCCCTGGGCCGCCGACCGCCGTGTACTCGGTCATGAAAAGCGTGCCGCCGGCGACCGCACGTCCAAGCGCTCCCATGAACCCACCCTGCTGCCCACCTGCCGACGTCGATGTCTGCATCTGCATCGCCATCGACATCCACGCGAGCTGGCCCGACTCCGCAAAGACCTTCTCGTTGGGCTGCATGCTCAGCTCGAGCACCGGCATGACGGTTCCGACGATCTTTGGCTCCATTTGGCCTCCTGATGAATGGAAGCGGCCGCGGGCGCGACCACTCTATCAGGAGCCTGAGGCGTCTCCCGCGTGGTGGACGTGCTCCAGCGTGTGTCGGCGAACTGACTTGCGGCCAGGCGTCCGCGAGCACGTCTCGCAGACCCCGACGACGAGGACCTCAGTGTGCACAGGCGTAAAACGGTGGGTGCCCTCGAGGTGCCTTTCCAGCTCGCTCACAAGCGCCTCCTCGATGTGCAGAACACCTCCACAAAGCTGGCAGACGGCGTGGTGGTGGTCGCCGGTCGCAAGCTCGTAATGGGTCGGACCGTCGCCAAGGTGCGCCGCATACACCGAACCCGAAGCCGTCAGCGCTTCCAGCGACCGATAGACGGTGCTGCGCGGAAAACGCGGCTGCGTGTTGTGCAGCTCGGCCGTGATCTCGTCGGCGGTGCAGTGCCCGCCGAGCCGGACGATCGCGTTGTAGACCATGGTTCGCTGCGCGGTGCGACGCATACCCGGCGCGAGCATTCCTCCCCGCCCCGCGGGGAGGTCGGCGCGGCCGCTGTGCGGCCCCGGCGGGTGGGGGGAATCACTCATCAAGGAGCGACCTGGCGGAGAGATCTGACTGCGGTGGTCAGCAGGCGGCACCCGTCCGCCTCGACGACGACGTCGTCTTCGATCCGCACGCCGCCCCAACCAGGGATGTAGACGCCGGGCTCAATTGTGAACACCATCCCCACGTCGAGCTCGGTGTGCGAGCCGGGGTCGAGCGAAGGCTCTTCATGTGTTTCGAGGCCCAGCCCATGGCCGGTGCGGTGGAAGAACTGGTCGCCCAGACCTGCCGCCTCGATGACATCGCGGGCGGCTGAATCGACGTCGCCCGTGGTGGCGCCGGCGCGTACGGCGCGGATGGCGGCGTCATGGGCAGTCAGGACGAGCTCGTGGATCTCGCGCTGGCGAGTATCCGGCTCGCCGACGACAGCCACCCGCGTCGTGTCCGCCCGGTAGCCCTCGTACGCAGCGCCGAAGTCGAGCAGCACGAGGTCGCCGGCTCCGAGCCGGCGTCCGGACGGCCGGCCGTGGGGCAGAGCCGAGTTTGGGCCTGAGAGCACCAAGGTTTCGAAAGCGAGCGTGCCCCCGGCGGCGCCGATCGATGCCCCAAGCGCGACGGCGACCTCGAGCTCGGTCTTACCCGCGCGCAGCGACCTCAGGATCTCTTCGGTGGCGGCGTCGGTGATGGCCGCGGCCCGCTGCAGCTGTTCCAGCTCAGTGGGCGACTTGGTTCGGCGCAGACGGCGAATCTCGCGCGCAACGTCGACCAGGTCGTGAGCACCCAATCGCTCGCGAAGCGCCTCGGCTGCAGCCACGCTCAGGTGCTCCTTCTCGACACCCAGGCGAGCCGTGCCGTGGAGAGCGCGATGTACGAGGCGGTATGGATCCTCGCCATCCCGCCACGAAACGATGTCGGCGCTGGTCTTCGCCCTCTCCGCGTTCTCGACCTCGATCGCCGGGACGATGAGCGTCACGCGGTCGCCCCTGACCGCGAGCGCCATGAGCCGCTCGTAAGGTTCGGCCTGGACGCCGGTCAGGTATGCGATCGATACCGGGCGGGTTACGTACGCGGCCTCGACGTCGCTGCTCGCCATCCATGCGCGCAGGTCGTCGAGCCGCGTCGCCGCCGTCGTTTCAGTCGACGCCAACGATCCGGACCCTGTACGACCCGTTGGGCGTCTTGATCTCGACCTGCTCGCCGACCCGGTGGCCGATGAGGGCCTTGCCCAACGCCGATTCGTAGCTCACGCGTCCACTCTTTGGGTCGGCCTCGGCGGGTCCAACGATGCGGTAGGTCTCCTCGCCCTCGCCGTCTTCCTGGAAGCGAACGGTGCTCCCCATCGCGACGACACCGTTGCTCTGGGTCGACTCGATGAGGACGTGGTTTTTCACGATCGCCTCGAGCTCGTTGACCCTCGCCTCCATCATTCCCTGCTCGTTCTTGGCCGCGTGGTATTCGAAGTTCTCCGACAGGTCGCCGAACTCTCGCGCGGCCTTGATCTTGGCCACGATGGCGGGTCGCTTGACCGTGGTCAGCTCGTGCAGCTCGGCCTTGACAGCCTCGAGGCCTTCTGGGGTGATGTGAACGTCACTTGTCATCGATTCGAGTCTAATCGTCGGCGGCTCGGCTGAAGTCTCGCCAAGAGTGGCTGAACCAGGTGTTCGGACCCGGAGGTCCGCCGCATATTCGCGGCACTGGTGGCCGGAGCCAAGGAAGGGTGGCGCGACGAGGAGCGCATCTGTAGATGCGTGACGAGGAAGCGCCGGGCCCCCTGACGCCGGCTTCAGCGCCTGTCTCGGGGCCCCCGCCGAATCGCCAGATTCCGCGGGGCGAGACGGCGCCCGGCCGCCCGGGCCGTCGAAGATGCAAGGAAGCTTCCGGGGCTGAACACCGGGGCCGGTCATATACAGTCGGGCCATGAAAAGGCTGTTTCTGACCGTCGTGATGCTCCTGATGGGTATGGCGCTGGTCGGCGGCGCCGCGGTTTCGCTCGTCGGCACCGCACTTGTGCCCCTGGACCAGCAGGTCGGCACCCACGCATCTGCCGCCGGGGCCGTGCTGGGAATCGGCCTCATGGCTGCCGCCGTCAACCCCGCCGGCAACATCGGCTGGGTCCGGGCCGGCATCCTCTACGGCATCGTCGTCTTCGGTTTCGAGATCGGTTCGCACTTCCTGCTCGGCGCACCGTTCAACATCGGACCGGTTGTGTTCGGCCTGGCGTGCGCTCTCCTACTTGTGGCTCTCTATCCGGAGCGCAGGTCGCTCGTGCCTCCCACCACCAGCATGCCGATGATGGCGCCCAAGACGCCCAAGGAGCCGACGACCCCGCCCCCGCCCGCGCCCGCGCCGACGACGACCGAGTCTGGAGCCTAGGACCTAACCCTTCGGGACCATCGCCTGGACCTCGGTCATCATCCGGCGTTGGAGGAAGAACGAGATCCCGTACACTGCCGCGCCGAGCGCGGCTCCAACCAGGATTGCCAGCGAGGCGTGGATCAGCTGGTTGGGTATGGGCGACAGCGCCACCGCGTCGTCACCGATGACGGCGGCGAGCGCCAGCGCTACGGGAGTGATCACCGGCAGCTGCTGAAGCCGCTTCATCACGGGTGGGACCGCCGGCTCCACCCGGCCCACCACGCGCTGACCCATGACGCCGACCGACCGCACGTGGCGGAGGTTGGGAGTGACGGTCAGCACGACGTTCACCTGGTTTCCCGGCACCTGCTTCAAGCGCGCCGGGGGAACCAGGAACTGCTCGACGCCGCCGCGCGTCTGCACCATGAGCATCCCCAGGCCCATGGACGTGCTCACCGAGCTCGCCCCCACGAGCTGGCCCTGCACCAGCCGGCCCTCCGCCTTGCGATCCTTGAGCGCAAGCCGAAAGCCAGGAGCGATGAAGCTCGCCAAAAGCGCGATCGGAAGCACCCACGCGATGGAAGCAGCGACGGCGTCCGGCCACCCGTAAATGGGCGGCACGAAGATGAGGATCGCCGCGATGATCAGAAGGCAGACGACGGCGATGCCGATGGCGTAGTAACCGATCCGGACGACCAGGTCTGGCGCATAGCCCTGCAGCATCCCGCCGGCCTGCACGAACTGCTCGCGCTGGCGCCGCGTCTGTCCGGCTGACGTCGGCGCTCCGGACTTCGGCTGGACCTTCCGTATCTGCTGCCGAACCTGCCGCACCTGCGCGCGCTTTTTCCCCACGACTCGACTGAGTGTATCGGTCTTGGCTACGGACCCACGGCGGGCACGACGACGCGCTTGACGTAGGCGACGCCGTTTTGGGTGAAGGTGCCGGAGAAGACGAAGACCGGCTCGTAAAAGCTGTGGTCGCCGGCGATCGCCAGGGCGTATGCGAGGTCGACGCGGGTCAGAAGGACAGTCGGAATGTTGGATGCGGTGCGGTTCGGAGACGTCGCCACGGCCGACTTCACCGCCTGGTCCGCCGAGATGACCGGATACATGGCGGAGTCGAGGTAGAGCGGCATCGGACCGAGCGCCTGCAGCGGCTGGCCACCCCTCAGGTCGACCTCGATCCCGTAACGCTCGCCGGCCGCGTCGACGACGTATGCCTGTCCGGTACCCGGGACGTCGAACTCACGCAAGTAAAGGACGCGCACGACATCGGCGACGTTCACGGTGGTGACGGTGTAAGCCCAGACGGGTACCAGGCCGTGGGCGGCCAGGAACGCGTTGGCGGTGTCGGTCGGAGTCGGGCCGGGAGCGGGCAGCTTGGACCGATCGGGCGTGATCGCGTAGGACGGCTCTCGCACCACCGAGACACTTGTGCCAGACACTGCCAGCACGAAACCGCTGCCCGCATATGAGCCAAGCGCGCCGGCGCCTGCCTGGCGCGACGCCCCCAGGGTGGACGCGAACTGGTCTGCATCGGCCGCCGACGGCTCGGTGTAGCGGAAGACCGGCGCGCTCGTGACCTTGAAAGTGACCTGGCCCGACCACACGAGGTTCACGGGCCCGGCGTACGAGTTCGCCTGCGATGCCACGCCCTGGTCACTGGCCGGATTGACCGCCTTCGGTGGCACACTCGCCGCCGCCGGCAGCGGGAGGTGTCCGAAGCTGCCCGCGTTCTGCGAACCCAACGCAGTCGAGCTGTATCGACCCGATGCTGTGGAGGCTCCGCCGCCCCCAAGGTGGACTCCGCTGCGGGCGATGATGCCGATGCCGAGCGCCACCACCAGCACCACCGCCACTGCGGCCGCGGGCACGGCGGGCGCTTCCCGAATCGAACCGACAAGTCCCGTGAAGAAGTCCAGCAGTTGGAGCCAGACGGGGCGGCGCGCCTGCATCCTCGACCAGAGCTCGTCTTCGAAACCGGCGCGTGGCCGCGTCGTCTGGAATGCATCGTCCAGCCGCCGCTGCAGAGCCTGAAGCTCGAGGTCTTCGTCTTCGTTCATGCCATCTCTTCTTTGGCGGATTCGCGCAGGGCCTTCAAGGCCCGGTGATACAGCATCTTCGCCGCGTCCTCGGTGCAGCTCATGAGCACGCCGACCTCTTCGAAGCTGAGGCCGGAATGGCGGAGCGAGATGGCGTCGCGCTGCCGCTCGGGCAGTCGCGCCACGTGCGCCAGCAGAGCGCGGTACTGGATGCGCTCTTCCGCCATCCCGGCCGGGTCATGCTCGCTGACCGGTTGGTGCTCGATGGTGCGGCGCAGGCGCTCTCGCCGGCCATGGGCGCGGAAGTGGTCGAGGGTCGCGTTGCGGGCAATCCGAAACAGCCACGCCGCCGGGGTGGTGTTCCTGGCCTCGAAGCGGCCGTAAGCCTGGTAAGCGTTCATGAAAACCTGCGCGGTGATGTCCTCCGCGTCGGCCGAGCTCGTGACCTGCGCCCGCACGTAGGCGTAGATCCGGCCCAGGAAGTCCCGGTAGAGGTCCTCGAACTGCGGCCGGTCGGCAAGCACGGCCGAATCGTATTGGTACTCATGCCCAATTGAGCCAACGCCCGCTGGACGGTGGGGTAACGCTAGGCGGTGGCGTAGGAGCGAATCGCCGGGCCGATCTCGACCGGGCGGTTCGTGAAGATCGAATCCGGGCGGCAGATCTGGCACCAGGCGACGGCCGCATCGTCGTCCACGGTCCACACGCCCACCGCTCCGCCCGCGGAGTGGATCTCCTTGACCAGCTGCGGGTCAGTCGCCCCCCAGTGCGGCGAATACACGTCGGCGCCGGCCTCGCGCATTATCCGCGCCGGGTCGATTGGCCGCGCCCCCTCGAGAATGCCGAGCTGCAACTTGGGTTCCATCTCTCTGAGCTGGCGGATCGATGGGTGATGGAACGAAACCACCGCGCATTCCGAGATCGCTCCAAGCTGGCGGAGCATCGCGACCAGCTTGTCCTCCAGGCCCGGGTACTGGATCGGCACCTGCTTGATCTCGATCACCAGGCCGACCTTGCCGATCGCGAGCTCGACCACCTCCTGCAAGAGGGGGATGTGCTCGCCCTCGCCGGCATCGAGGCGCCGCAGCTCGGCGGCGGAGTGATCGCGCACCAGGCCGGTTCCATTGGTGGTGCGCTCGAGCGAGTGGTCGTGGATGACCATCAACCTGCCGTCCGACGAAAGGTGCACGTCACATTCGATCAGGTCGCAACCGGCGGCGATCGCGGATCGGAATGACCGCATGGTGTTTTCCGGATGCTGCGCGGGGTTGCCGCGATGTCCGCCCAGGAGGGCGCGGCCGTCGTCGTGGGCGGCCTCGTAACGGGCCCGGATTGATTGGGTCAAGGCGCCGGAAAGTCTAACCGCGTGGCCACAGGTTTCTGGTGTTCCGCTTCTCTATAGTGCTGAGGATGACCTCCGCCGCCGCTCGAACCATCGCTGAGCTCAGATCTTCCGGCCACTCGCGCGAAACCGTCAAGCAAGAGATGCGCCGCAACCTGCTGGCGCGACTGCGCAGCGGCGAGACTCTGCTCCCCGGAATCGTCGGCTACGACGAAACGGTGCTGCCTCAGCTCGCCAACGCGGTCATCTCGGGCCACGACATCATCATGCTCGGCGAGCGAGGCCAGGCGAAGAGCCGCATCATGCGCTCGCTCATCAACTTCCTCGACCCGCAGGTCCCTGTCATCGCGGGCTGCGAGGTCAATGACCATCCTTATGCTCCGATCTGCCGGCGGTGCCTCGACCTCGTCGCCAAAGAAGGCGACAAGGTTGAGATCACATGGATCGATCGTGACCAGCGGTACGGTGAGAAGCTCGCGACTCCGGACATCTCGATCGCGGACCTCATCGGCGAGGTCGACCCGATCAAGGTCGCCGAAGGCCGCTACCTCGCGGACGAGCTGACCATTCATTACGGGTTGCTGCCGCGAACCAATCGCGGCATCTTCGGCATCAACGAGCTGCCTGACCTTGCTGAGCGCATCCAGGTCGGCCTGCTCAACATCATGGAAGAGAAGGACGTACAGATCCGCGGGTATCGCGTGCGTCTACCCCTCGACCTGTTCGTGATCGCAAGCGCCAACCCCGAGGACTACACGTCACGCGGTCGCATCATCACGCCGCTGAAAGACAGGTTCGGCTCACAGGTCCGCACCCACTACCCGCTCAGCATCGGCGAAGAGATGCAGATCATGGAGGCCGAGCGGCATGCGATTCCGGAGGACTTCGAGCTGATCTTTCCGAGCTTCATGAAAGAGATCGTCGCGGAGCTGACACACCTCGCGCGCCGCAGCCCGCACATCTCGCAGTCGTCGGGCGTGTCGGTGCGCATGTCGATCGCCAACTTCGAGAACCTCGCGAGCAACGCCGTCCGTCGCGCGGCGCGTTTGGGCGAGTCGCTGGCGGTGCCGCGCATCACCGACCTCGCCTTCCTCACGTCGTCGACCGCAGGCCGCTTGGAGATCGAGGCGCTCGATGAGGGCAAGGAAGAGCAGGTTCTGTCGCGGCTGGAGCGTGGCGCGATCAGCGCCGTGTTCAGCCGGCATTTCTCGGCGGCGCAGTTCGATGGCATCGTCGCCCGGTTCGAGGACGGGGCGATGCTGGAGGTAGGCGAAGGCATTCCCGCCCGCACCTACACGCGCGCGATCGGCGAGCTGCCCGAGGTGGCGACCGCGCTCAAGAAGCTCACACTGCCGGATCGCCCGGAGGTGCGCGCGTCGGTCATCGAGTTCCTGCTCGAAGGCCTGCACCTGAACAAGCGCCTCAACAAGGACGAAGTCGAAGGGCGCGCGATCTACCGCCGCTGAGCCGTTCCGGATAACCGGAACGCGTCGACGTAATCAGGCCGCAACTTCGATTGCATCGGGCGTGGCTTGCGACTCCTTCGTCAGCGGCACCTCGCGCAGAAAGACGCTGACGACCAGTGACACCACAGCGACCAGCGCGGCCAGCAGGAAGAGGTCGTGCAATGTGCCGGCAAGCGCGAGACGGGTGTGTTGATTCGAGAGGTGGTTGGTGAGGACCGCCCCCAGCACGGCCGTACCGATCGTGCCGCCGAGGCTTCGCCAGAACGTGATCTGGCTCGTGGCGACGCCAACCAGCTGGTGCGGCAGGCCGGCCTGGACCACGACGAGAGTGAGCGGGAAGGTCACGCCCAGCCCGGCACCGATGATGACGATGTCGCGGGCGACTTCCCACGGGCTCGAATGCAAAAGCTGGCCGGCGTTGGACGCGCTCACGCCGAGCACGCCTTGATAGACGAGCGGAACGAAGACGATCGCACCGAACATTCCGATCGCGCTGAAGAATGCGATCAGCGCGGGAACCGCGAAGACGTTGAGCCGGAACAGTCCAAAAGGCACGATCGGGTGCTCGACGCGGCGCTCTGTGATGAAGAAGGCAACCAGGATGACAACAGCCAACCCGAGCAACCCCAGCACCTGAACGGAAAGCCAGGAGTGGTCACGCAGCATCGAAAGCGAGATGAGAAGCGGCGTGAGACCGGCGAGAAGCAGAGCCGTGCCGGCAAAGTCGATGTCCCGAAGCCTGGCTTGGGAACGCACGCGGGGGAGCTGCGTCGCGACCAAGATCGTGGCCACGACCCCGAGTGGAATGTTGACGTAGAAGACCGAGCGCCAGCCGGGCCCGTCGGTCAGGAATCCACCAAGCGACGGTCCGACGACCGACGAGAGACCGAAGATCGCGCCGAACACCCCGCTCATGCGCGCTCGCTGCTCCGGCGGAAAGATGTCGGTCATGACCGCGAACGTCGAGGCAAACAGGACGCCGCCGAAGATGCCCTGCACGCCTCGGAAGAGGACGAGCTCGATCATGTTTTGAGACACGCCGCAAAGCGCCGAAGCGGCGATGAACCCAACCATGCCGGCGAGCATGAAAGGCTTGCGCCCGAACATGTCACCGAGCTTGCCGGCCACCGGCACCAGCGCGGTCGAGGTGATCAGGTACGCGGTGGTGACCCACGCATATAGCTCGATGCCATGCAGGTCGGACACGATGCGGGGCATCGCGACGCCCACCACGGTCTGATCGAGCGCCGCGAGCAGCAGCGCCATGGCCACGCCGAGCGTGGCCAGAATCACCTGGGAACGAGACGTGCCTTGGGTCATTCCTTTTCTCCTTTATCGGGTTTGCTTTGCATGGTTCAGGCTATTGGCTATTGCGGAACGTTTGGTTCCTAAATAGGATTCAATGTCGACACCAGGATGCTGAGCACCTCAGAGCGGCTGCTGCGCGTTCTGACCCTTCTCGAGTCCCGCCGCGATTGGTCCGGCGCCGACCTGGCGGAGCGGCTGGAGGTCAGCACACGGACCATCCGCAACGACATGGTTCGCCTGCGCACGCTGGGCTATCCGGTAGGTGCGGCGTCCGGGGTGGCGGGCGGCTACCGGCTGGGCGCCGGATCGGCATTGCCGCCGCTTCTGCTCGACGACGACGAGGCGGTTGCGGTTGCGGTGGCGCTGCGATCATCGACCGGAGGCCTGGCGGGGATCGAGGAGACTTCGGTGCGCGCGCTGGTGAAGCTGGAGCAGGTCCTCCCTTCACGTCTTCGCCGCAGGGTCAACACGCTGTCGGCTTACACGGTGCCGGTTGTCTTCTCAGGGCCCACCGTCGAGCCGCAACTTCTGTCCACGATCGCGGCGGCGTGTCGCGATGCCGAGGTGCTGCGCATGGACTATCGCAAACACGACGGCACCGAAAGCACTCGGTCAGTCGAGCCCTACAGGTTGGTCCATCTGGGCCGTCGCTGGTACCTGGTGGCCTGGGACAGGGACCGGCGGGCCTGGCGCACGTTCCGCGTCGACCGCCTTCAGGTCCGCAGCCCGAACGGCCCTCGTTTCACACCTCGAGAGCCACCCGCTGAAGACATTGGGGAGTATGTGATGCGAAACGTGCGCTCGGCGCCTATGACGCATCGGGCGCGAGTGGTGGTGCGCGCTCCGGCGGCGGTCATCACCGAGCGCGTGCCGCGCGGAATCGTCGTCGAGCCGATCGACGACGAAACATGCGCCGTCCACGCGACAGCGAACACGATCGAGATGCTCGCCCTCTACCTGGGCATGCTTGACGCCGAGTTCACCGTGACCGAACCGCCCGAGCTGCTCTCGCGACTGAGCAAATTGGCTGAGCGTTTTTCGAGCGCCATACCCGATCCCCCGCTACAGGCGCCAGCGAGCTCGCCGGGAGGCGAGCCACGCTCCGGCTCCACCAACGATTCCACCCTCGAGAGCGCCGGCCAATAATCCGACCGGGATGTTGATCGCCGGTTTGCCGAACGCAAGGTACGTCAGCCCTCCCGCGCACCCGCCGAGCGCGCCGGCAATTGCGCCTGCGAGCGCACCCGCCATCAGACTCGTCGCGCGCTTTCCGGCCCGTCGGCCGGTTAGATACAGGGTCGCGACCTGAACCAACAGGAAGCCGGCGAGGAGTGGCGCCTCAGGAACCCACCTGAACGAGCTCGACAGCCCGACGATCCCGAATACGATCGCCGCCACGACCAGGATCGAGCCGCCGCGAAGACCTACTGAGAGCGCGACCGCTCTCAACGCTGGACGGAATATATCCAGGTGAAGGCGATCACGAGCCCGACCACCATCAGGAAGAACAGGAGCTCGACCCGGATCGCCAGCCGGACCAGCCGCCGGGCCCGCCGTGTTCTCGCGCCGCAGCGCTCGCAGTAGGCGGCGTTCGGAACCAGCTCCGCGCCGCAGGTGTCGCACGCGGCCTGAACCTGCTGCATCCAATTGAGTATGTACAGTTCGAATGTGGAACTGCAGGAGGAGCTCTCGCCGGCCGACGCCGTGCTGCTGATGAGCTCGGTGCCCGAACGGATCGCCGATCTCGTCTACGGCCTGGACGAGGCTCGGCTGCGCTACCGCCACGGACCCGCCTTCCCGACGCTGGGCAGACTGATCGGTCACCTCCTCGACTCGGGATCGAAGGTCGACGGCCTGCTGCGGCATGCGCACCTCGACGGGATCGCCACAGCCGACGTGCGGGGCACGATCGACCCCACCTACGACCATGAGCTCGACCGCCCGCTGCAGGAGGCGCTGGAAGACTTCGCGCGCGTACGCCGGCGAACCGTCGACCTGCTTCACGGCTGGGGCAAGAACGAATGGGAGCGGACGCTGAGCGATCCGCGAGGCGGGTCGTTCACGCTGCTCGAGGTCTGCCGCATGGTCACCCGGCACGAGATGGCCCACATCGCCCAGATCCGCAACCTGACCGTGCTGCTGCCAGAGCACGAGGACCTCGGCCCGCTGGAGCCACAGGATGTGACCCCATGACCGACGAAGAAACCACAGCTCCGGAGCCGGCCGCGGCCACAGACCGGCCGCAAAAAAGCGGCCGCTCGCGCCGAAAGCGAAAGTCAGGTCGCTCGGAAGGTCGCGCGCTCCAGTACTGGATGGTGGTCAGCTCGCCCGACAACTTCCGCAAGACGCGCGAACTCGGCTTCACCATCCAGGGCTTGAAGAGCCGCCACCGCCGTCGCGTGGAGACGATGCGCGTCGGCGACCGGCTCCTCTACTACGTCACCGGCCGCATGTCCTTCGCGGCCACCGTCACGGTCGCCTCACCGATGTACGAGGACCACACCCCGACGTGGCGCTCGGCGCGGCGCGACGAAGACTATCCATGGCGGGTGCACATCCGGCCGGACATCGTCCTCGACGACGCGATCTGGATTCCTGCGAAGGAGCTCGCGTATCGCCTCGACTACGTGCGCAAGTGGCCACCCGAACACTGGACGCTTGCGTTCCAGGGCCACATCCACGCCCTGCCGCGAAACGATTTCGCGATCATCGAGGATGAGATCGCCCGGAGCGCGCGACAGAAGAGATCGCTAGCGGGCTAGCCCGTGTTGAAGGTCCTCACCGAGCTTTATCGCTTCCATTTCAAAGACGAAGCCCGTGAGCGGCTGTTCCTCGCCTCGGTCGCATTCCTGGTCACGTTCGGGATCGTGCGCCTCATCACGCATGCGATCCGGGCAGGCGTCGGCCCATTTCACAACGTCAGCAGCGGCGGTTTCCACATCCATCACCTGGTGTGGGGAATCCTCATTCTGCTGGTGGTCGGCTATGTGTGGCTGATCGAAAAAGCGGTGGGCTCGAGCTGGTTGGCCAGCATCACCGCCATCGCTTTTGGCGTAGGGGCCGCCCTCACGCTGGACGAGTTCGCGCTGTGGCTCAACCTGCGGGACGTCTACTGGGAAGAGGCCGGCCGGGCGAGCGTCGACGCGGTCGTCATCTTCGCCTCGCTGCTCTCTGTCGGGATCTGGGGGCACCCGTTTCTTCGGGCTGTGGCAGGTGAGCTGATCAAGGTCTTCCGGACAAAGCCGGCGTAGGTGTCACAAACCCGACTGTGGTGGGGCTTGGTTTGTAGTGGGTGTACATCTCGCTGAGGCCTCGAAGCACCTCGTGAAATCTCGCGAAGAGGCGTTCGAAGCGCTGTTCAAAAGTGAATACACGCGTGTCGCCGGTATAGCCAACCGCGTGCTGGCTGACCCGCACGAGGCCGAAGACGTCGCCCAGGAGGTTTTCATCAACTTCCACCGGCTGCACTCGGCCAGCGCGCAGTTCGCGCCGGCGTGGCTGCATCGGGCCGCCGCCCATACGGCGCTGAACCGGATTCGGGGCCGCAGGCGACGCGAGCGGCGCGAGCAGGCCCAGGCCCCGGAGGAAGCGTCGCGAACGGTGGACCCTCAGCAGATGCTCGAGGTCAACGAGGACCGGCGCGCCATACGGGCCGCGCTCGCCCGGTTGTCGCCCAAACCCGCGGCCGTGCTCGTCCTTCGCGCCAGCGGCCTCAGCTATGCCGAGGTCGCGGAAGCGCTCGGAGTGCGAACCGGACAGATCGGAACTTTATTGAGGCGTGCAGAAGCCGCGCTGCGCAAGGAGGTCACCCGTGGCACATCTATCTGAAGGAACGTTGCGCCGGATGTTCGACGATCCGGACGCGCTCACCAGCTCGGATCGCCGGCACTACGCCGAGTGCACCGACTGCCAGGCCCGGTACGCCGGGATGGCTGACGACGCGCGCGCCGTCGCGACTCTGCTGGCCGCGCCCGACCTGAAGGTCGACGCCGCCTCCGCGTTCGAGCGAGTCCAGGCCGCGCCGGCGGCCAAGCCGCGATTAGGCTTCACCCTCCCGATCCTGCGGCCCGCATCGCGGACGATGTTCGCGGGCCTCGCCGCCGCGGCGCTGCTGGTCGTGGTCGTTGCCACCGCGTTCGCGAACGTACTGCCGCTCTTCCAGCCGAAGACGGTCGAAGCGGTTCCAGTGCAGATCACCGACATACAGGCCCTGTCCGCGCTCGGCGACTACGGGACCATCACCTGGTCGACCCAGCCTCAGCCTCAAGTGGTGCTGTCCGCGGCTGACGCCAAGGCGATCGCGGGCTTCAACACCCCAGTCGCGAAATACGTGCCCGCAAGCGTGTCTTCGACCATCACCTACGCAGCGATGCCGAAGGCCGTCGCCGTCTTCACCTTCGACGCGAGCAAGGCGGCAGCGGCCGCGGCTAAGACCGGAAAACCGCTGCCCGCGCTCCCGAAGGGGGTCGATGGGGCGAAGCTGACCGTGACGGCCGGACCCGCGATCGTCGAGCTGTACGGAAACCTCAAGGCGAATGCGAATTCGAGCTCGCAGGACATCAACCTGCCGCAGCTAGTCATCGCCGAGTCGTCCGCGCCTGTGGTGACATCGACGCAGGTGACCGCCAAGCAGCTCGAGAACTACATCCTGTCCATCCCAGGCCTGTCGAAAGACCTCACCGCCGCGATCAAAGCCATCGGTGACCCAAGCACCACGCTCATCATCCCGATCCCGATCCAGTACGCGACGTCGACCTCGGTGACAGTCCAGGGCGTCCACGGCGTTGCCGTCGGCGACAACACCGGACTCGGCTCCGGCGTGATCTGGATCAAGGGCAACGTCTTCGTGGTGGCCGGCCCGCTCAAGCAGTCCGAGGTCATCAAGGTCGCCGACAACCTGAAGAGCTGACTCCGCTAGCCTGCGTTGGTGGCTGAACCGGCGTCTGTTTCCGAGGCGGCCGCACCCCAGGCGGCCGCCGACTCTCCGGCCATACACACGGTCGACCTGTCGAAGCGATTCGGCAGCACGGTCGCGCTTGCCGGTCTCTCGATGACGGTGCCGCGCGGCGAGATCTTCGGATTCCTCGGACCCAACGGCGCCGGGAAGACGACCTCGGTCAAGCTTCTGCTCGGCCTGCTCAGGCCGACCTCCGGCGAGGCATGGCTGCTGGGCGAGAAGATCGGCGACCTCAAAACCCGCCGGCGCATCGGCTACCTGCCAGAGCTCTTTCGCTACCAGGGGTGGCTCGACGCGCGCGAGGTCCTCGCGCTGCACTGCGAGCTGGCACCCCTTCCGCGCTCGACATGGAAGGATGAGATCGCGGCGGCGCTGGAGACCGTCGGCCTATCGGAGCGGGCCGACGATCGTGTGAGCACGTTCTCGAAAGGCATGCAGCAGCGCCTCGGGCTGGCGGCGGCGCTGGTCGGCAAGCCCGAGCTCGTGTTCCTCGACGAACCAACGTCGGCGCTGGACCCGGTCGGCCGCCACGACGTGCGCGAGATCATTCGCGGCCTCTCCGCACGAGGCACGGCGGTGTTCCTCAACTCGCATCTTTTGAGCGAGGTCGAGCAGGTCTGCGACCGCGTCGCCGTCGTGGACCACGGACGGGTGATCGCATCTGGGACGATGGATGAGCTGCTCAGCGGCACAGCGGTTCGTGTGCGGGTGAGCGGTCTTGACGGAGCGGCGAGGGCCGAGCTGTCTGCTTTCGGTCCGCTCGACGACGAGGGCGACCAGCTCACGTTTACCAAGCTCGACATCGAGCGCGTCCCCGAGCTGGTGTCGACGATCGTCGGCCTGGGCGGCAGGGTCTACGAGGTCGCGCCTCGCCATCAGACGCTGGAGGACCGATTCCTGCAATTGCTGAACGAGGAACAGACGTAATGCCTCCGGTCCTCGTCTTCGCGCGGCTCACGGTGCAAGAGTCCTCACGCCGGCGCTTGCTGCTGGCGCTGGTGATCCTCACGCTGCTGGTGGTCGGATTCTCCGCGTGGGGCTTCAACAAGATCACGACCGTCACACGATCTGACGGCACATTGCTGCCACCTGAACAGGTCACGCTCATCTCGTCGCAGCTGCTGATCGTCGTGACCTTCATGTACAGCGGGGTGCTGGCCCTGAGTGCTGCAGTGGTGGCGGGTCCGCTGATATCGAGCGAGGTGGAGAGCGGCCTGCTGCTGTCGATGCTCGCGCGCCCGGTGCGGCGGAGCGAGGTCGTCATCGGCAAATGGCTCGGGCTGGCGGTGCTGGTGACGGTATATGCGGCCGGGTCTGCCCTCCTCGAGCTGACGGCCGTGAACTGGGCCACCGGCTACCTGCCTCCGCATCCGATCGAGCTGACGCTGTACGTCGCGGCCGAGGGCCTCGCGCTGCTCTCGCTCGGACTCGTGCTTTCGACCCGGTTGTCAGGCATCACCGGCGGTGTGATCGCGCTGGTCGCGTGGCTCATGGCCTGGATCGCGGGCGTCGTGGGCGACATCGGCACCGGCTTGCAGAATTCCGCCCTCGAGAACGTAGGCACGATCAGCCATTTGCTGCTGCCGACCGACGGCTTGTGGCGCGGCGCCGTCTATGCGATGGAGCCGGACGCCATCCTGGCCGCGCTGCGCGCCGCGGGAACAGCGGGCCGCGCCAATCCGTTCAGCGCGGTCGACCCACCGCCGGCGGCATTCCTGGCCTGGGTCGTGGTGTGGTTCGCGCTCATGCTGACTTTCAGCGTCTGGA
This sequence comes from Chloroflexota bacterium, assembly GCA_005883585.1. Classification (GTDB taxonomy): domain Bacteria; phylum Chloroflexota; class Dormibacteria; order Dormibacterales; family Dormibacteraceae; genus UBA10449. The sequence goes on along the minus strand of VBFD01000004.1, from coordinate 30,858 downwards.
GCTTCCGCACCCGCGAGATCTAGGGATAACGCGCGTCGACGCCAAAACGGGCGGAAAGAGTGCTTCTCAAACGCACGGTTGGACCCAAAAGCGCGGAATCGTCAGGGGTACAGGCCTCGTTCACGAGTCGCGCCCGCGACTCGTGACACCGCACGGCAGTATGCCGCCATCCGCATATCGAGCTTCTTCTCGAGCTTTGTCTTCAGTACTTCAGCGAAGGCACGCGACAGGATCGCTTTCAGCTTCTGGTTGACCTCGTGCTCGGACCAGAAGAATGACTGCAGGTCCTGCACCCACTCGAAGTACGAAACGGTCACGCCGCCCGCATTGGCGAGGATGTCGGGGACCAGGAAGATACCGCGCTCTCGAAAGATCGCGTCGGCCTCCGGAGTTGTGGGTCCGTTGGCGCCTTCGACGATGATCGTCGCCTTCACGTCGCGGGCATTCCGCGACGTCAGCTGGTTTCCGATCGCCGCCGGGACGAGCAAATCGCAGTCGACGGTGAGGACGTCCTGGTTGCCAATCTCCTGTGCGCCAGGGAACCCGCGAAGGGTCTTCTCGTGGGCGCGGTATTCGAGAACGCGCTTGATAGACAGGCCGAGCGGGTTGTAGATGCCGCCGTAGTCCTCGCTCACCGCAACCACCGTGCAGCCCGCCTCTTCCAGCAGCCGCGCGCTGATGCTGCCGACGTTTCCGAATCCCTGCACGGATACCTTCGTCTGGTGTGGATGCCGGCCAAGGTGTTCAAGCGCCGCCATCGAGCAGATGGTCACGCCGCGGCCCGTGGCCTCGACGCGACCCAAGGACCCGCCGACCTCAATTGGCTTGCCAGTAACGGAAGCCGGAACCGAGTAACCGAGGTGCATCGAGAGCGTGTCCATGATCCAGGCCATCGTCTGGCCGTCGGTGTTGACGTCGGGAGCAGGGATGTCGCGGTCGGCGCCGATGAGGATCGAGATCTCGGTTGCGAACCGGCGCGTCATGTGCTCCAGCTCGCGCGCCGAAAGCTCCTTCGGGTTGACGATGATGCCGCCCTTCGCGCCGCCGAATGGAATGTTGACCACGGCGCATTTCCACGTCATCCACATCGCGAGGGCCTTGACCTCGTTCAGCGAGACGTCGGGGTGGTAGCGGATGCCGCCCTTCGCGGGCCCGCGGTTGATGTTGTGCTGGACGCGATAGCCGGTGAAGATGCGGTGCGAACCGTCGTCCATCTCCACCGGGAAGTTGCATGTGAACTCGCGCTGGACCTCGCGCAGCACCTCGCGCAGCCACTGCTCGAGCCCGATGAGCTCGGCCGCAGTGTCGAACTGGGACTGCGCGGTCCTCCACTCATCTGCCTCAATGACCGGGTGTAGCTCTGCGGTGCTCACATCGTCACTGAATGTAGGGGGGAACTCCCCCCTCATGCGGCAGTCGGGCAGAGCTCGCCTGCCGCACCCCTCTGCATTCATCAGCTTCCACGACCGGGTGCAGCTCTGTCGCGCTCACATCAACACCGATGATCGCGGATATTCCGCCTCGGGATCACAAATTACGTTGATGCAGGCCGGCAGCCCGGACTTGAACGCGCGATCGAGGGCGGGCCGGATCTGATCCGGCCGGTCGACCATCTCGCCGTAGCCGCCAAGCGCCTCGACGACCTTGTCGTAGCGAGTCCGCGGCGCCAGGTCGGCCGCAATGCTCAGGCCGAGCAGGTTCAGCATCGGGTGCTTCTCCAGGGCCCAGATCCCGTTGTTGCCGACGACACACACCACCGGGATGTGATGCCGGACCATGGTGTCGAACTCCATCGCCGAGAAACCCAGGGCGCCGTCACCGGCGAGAAGGATGACCTGGCGCTGTGGAAATGCGAGCTTGGCGGCCATCGCGTAAGCGGGGCCGGAGCCGAGGCAGCCGAACGGCCCTGGGTCGACCCACAGCCCCGGCTTCGGCCGCTCGATGAGGCGGCCGGCAAAGGAGACGAAATCGCCCCCGTCGCCGACGAAGATCGCGTCGTGGTCGGCGTAGCGATCGACCTCGGCTATCAGGCGCGCCGGGTGCACGAGCGAGGAGTCCGACTGCGTCATCGACGCGTCGGCCGCTCGAGCCGCCGCCTCGGATTCGCGCAGGTGCGCGAGCCACTGCGCGCGTTCGGGGATGCCGGCCACAGCGGTCGCGAGCGCCGACACCGAGGCGCGTAGGTCGCCATACAGCGCGCCCTCCGCGGGGCGGTGCTTGCGGAAGTTGTCGACGTCGAGGTAGACGAGCTTTGCGTCCTGCGCGAAAACCGGTGGCTGGCCCCAGTTGAGGCGGAAATCGAGCTGGGCGCCGATGACGAGGATCAGGTCGGCCTCGCCCAGAGCCTTGCCGCGGGCGCGCGGAAAGAAGAGCGGATGACCGCCGGGGAGGACTCCCCGCGCCATGCCGTTCACGTTCAGCGGGAGGCGCGCGCCTTCGATCAGCCGCTTCACATCGTCTTCGGCATGGGCCCACCACACGCTGGCGCCGGCGATCACGGCGGGCCGATCCGCCTCGCGCAGCAGGCGCGCAATCTTCTTGACCTCGTCGGGATCGGGGAGCGCGCCGGGATCGGGCGTCAGATGCTCGGTGGCTTCGGGCAGGTCGGCGGCGCCGAACAGGACGTCCAGTGGAACGTCCATGAAAACAGGGCCGGTGCGGCGGCTCAAAGCGGTGCGCACGCAATCTGCCGTCGTGCTGTACGCCTCCTCCGCGGAGCCCAGCGTGAGCGCCTTCTTCGTGATGCTCTGGACGACCTGGACGTGATCCATCTCCTGCAGCGAGCCCATCCCCCATCGCGCGACCGGCGCCCGACCGCCGATGACGAACATTGGGCTGTCGCCGGACTGCGCCTGCGCAAGCGCCGATGTCGAGTTGGTGACCCCCGGGCCGGCCGTGACGGAGGCGACACCGCACTGTCGCGTGACTTTGGCCCAGCCCTCCGCGGCGAACGCGGCCGACTGCTCGTGGCGGACGTCGATGATGCGCAGGCCCTGCTCGTGGGCGCCGACTAGGATCGACCAGATGTGCCCGCCGTTGAGCGTGAACAGGTGACTGACCCCCGCGCGCTTGAGCGCGAGGGCGATCAGCTCGCCGGCATTGGCGGAGTCGCCCAAGTCTTTATTGAGCCATGGCCCATGGCATCGCCGGGGTGTTGAAGGCCGCGTGAGGGTGGCCCTCGCGGCCGACGAGGATGACCCCGCCCTGCGCCGACAGCGATTTGCCCAGAAAGTCGACCGCACCCTTCGCCACCGCGGCGGGATCCATCCCGTGCTGGAGCTCGATGACCATTAGGCGCGCCAGCCCAAGCCGGATGAAGGCCTCGCCCTGGCCCGTCCCGCACACGGCGCCGAATAGATCGTCGGCGTAGATGCCGGCGCCGGGTATCGGCGAATCGCCGATGCGACCTGGCAGCTTGCCGCTGATGCCGCCGGTCGACACCGCCACCGCCAGTCTGCCGTCCGCATCCCGGGCGACGGCGCCGACGGTGTCCGCGCCGGCCAGGCGCTGCTGGCGCTTGCGGTTGTTGATGAAGACCGACGGGTCGCACATCTCGACACCGTGGTCGCGGGCAAAGCGCGAGGCTCCTGACCCCGACAGCAGGACGTGCCGCCCGTCGCGCATCACCTCCACCGCCAGGTCGATCGGGTGGCGCACGTCCTTCAGGCACGCGACGCCGCCGGCGCGCAACGCCGCCCCTTCCATCACGCCCGCATCGAGCTCAGCCTCGCCGTCGGCGTTCAGGCAGGCGCCAATCCCGGCGTTCAGCAGGGGTTCGTCCTCCATGTGACGAACGGCGGCTACCGCGGCAGCCAGGGCGCCTCCGCCGATCTGGACCCAGCCGAGCTCGAGCGCGCGCTCGACTGCGGCCTGGCGCAAAGGGCGTTCGGCGGCCGGAACGAGTCCCGCGCCGCCATGGACTACGAGCGCGGGAGGGGCCAGGGGCTTCTCTTCAGGCGGGCTCGAACGCCCGGCGATCCACGATGCGGCGTTCGTCGGTCCGCCTGTCCGGCACGTAAATGACGCGCCTGCCGACCGTGGCACGGTCGGGGGATCGCCGCTCGCCAAACCGCCGCTCGGGGTTAGAACGCCTCACCCCTGCACGCCTTTCCACGCCGCGCTCAATCCGAATTTCGTTGGACACCATACCCGCCCTCCCGCTTTTTGGTCAGAGCGTCGATGCTATAGCACCGGACCGTTGAGTGCGCGCAGCTTTTCGTCCAGGCGGCGCTCCGACTTGCGCCGCTCCAGCTCATCACCCGGGCCGAGGTCGACAAAACGGGCGTAGCCCGCCAGCCTTGGGTGGACCTCCGACACGCGGCGGAACATCTCCTGAGCGATCAACCGGTAGTCCGGATGGCCCTGCGGCGCCGTCCTCAGCTCGCACAGGTGGTAGATCTCGCGCAGGTTCGCGCGGACGTACCAGCGCACCCTGAACCCCATGGGCAGCACGTACTGTGCGGTCGCCGCACCCAGGTCTCCCTCGAGCTTTTTGTGCGCCGAGGCCGCCTCCCCTATGGCGCGGGTGAAGTCCCCCTCCATGCCCAGCTCGACCGCCGCCGGCGGCATCTCGAACCCAAGGCCGATACCGAGGAGCTGCCGGTCCTGGGTAAGCATCCGGTGGCGGTGCAGGTCGCGGTAGGCGGCGAAGTTGCCGATGATCTCGAAGGTGTACTCGGCGTGCTCCAGGGCCCGAGGGGGTCGCTGGCGGCGGTTGGCCCGGTCGCCAAGCAGGGCTTCGAGCACGGCCTCGGGGTCCGCTTTCTGCACTTCTAGGCGCAGGTTCGAGTGCGGAAAAAGGGCCGCGGTCACCACCTTGCGCTCGGCGTCGACGTCGAAATCGACGAGTCGGACCGCCTCCGCGCTATCCCAATCCGATGGAGTGGTGTCGCGGCTCGCCAGCCTGGCCGCGCCTTCCCGGATCCTCGCCATCCGATCCGCGGCAGCCCGCCCGTACTTATCGTCGAGCGCACGTCGCACGAAGGAAGGAATGACCAGCGACAGTTCGTGATGAAGGTCGGTCGCCAGGCGACGGCACTCGGCCAGCTCGTGCGCCGCCAGCTTGGTGATCAGGTACTCGAACGCTCGGCCGTTGCCGTAGACGCCAAGGTTGGTGAGGGCGCCCGCGGGAAGCAGCCCCCGCAGCAGGTCCAGGGCCTTCGCCCGGGTGGCCGATTTCCAGGCGCGATCGGTCTCCCCCGGCTCTTGCGGATAGCGCTCACGGATAGCCAGGGTCGCCGGCTCGACGAGCCGGCTGTAGGTCTCGAACAGCGAATCCATCGTCCGTTGGTAGAGCGGGTCTGCATCGACACCTGCTCGACCGCGACGTGAGCGCCGGCCAGCTCCGCGACCGAATCGTCCCCGTATCCGACAAGGACGCGTTCGTAAAACTCTTCCGCTCGCCGCACGGCCACCATGTCGTCCTCGGTCGCGCCGCCGGCCAGGTGCTCGAACCCCGAATCCGGTTCGTTGATGAACTCGTCCAGGAGCACCCGGCGAAGGCTCTTCTCGGTTCGGGAGTAGCGGGAGAAGAGGGCGCCTTTCACCACCTCCGGAAGGTTGCGAAGGGCGAAAACGGGACGGTCCAGGTTGGTGAAGTAGCGAGCAAGGACTCTCGCCTCGGCCGGGTTGAATTCCGACGATGGTTCGACTGCCACAGCCGCCTTATCGTAGGGCGTGTTCGCGGGGCCCGACCCTAGATCTTGTGTCTCTGAGCTGAGGGACCCCATCATCTTGACCAGGAGCCTGCAACTTGTCCCCCCTTTGTCCCCAAGAGTGTTAACAAGTTAGCCTCGAGTCAAAGGAGGGTGGGGATAACCGGCCGGCTGGAGGGGATCGACTGGGCAGAACGATGGCGCGCGATGGTCCGGCTGCGAGCTGGAGGATCGGACAAGCGGGCGCCCTCAGGCTATTGGGACCGGCGTGCGCCTTCGTACGCCCGTATCACCCGCCACCGGTCAGACGATTTCCTGCGCGTGATGGAGCCGTACCTGGCCCCGCGCAAGACCCTCATCGACGCCGGGGCGGGGGCCGGCCGGCACGCGGTGCCGCTGGCTGAGCGCCTCGAGTGGGTCACCGCGGTGGAGCCGTCTGAGGGCATGCGCGCCGAGATTCCTCACGTCGACAACATGACTGTGATCGCCAGCACCTGGCAGGACGCCGAGGTCGCTCCCGCGGACATCGTGATCTGCTGCCACGTGCTGTATGGAATCGACGAACCCGTCCCCTTCATCGCCAAGCTCCAGGCGTCCGCGCGCGACCGCGTATTCATCATGCTGCGGCAGGGACCTGTTCCGCATCCCGCCACTGAATTGCGCCGGCGGTTGCTCGGCACCCCGGACCTCCCCGTGCCGCAGTTCAGCGACCTGTTCATGTTGCTGACGCAGATGGGCATCGCACCCGACGTCACATTCATCCGCTATCCGGTCGTCAACCGTTATGCGGACGTCGACGAGGCCATGACCGACTGCCGCATGCTCATCGGGGACGGCTGGGACGAGGCGCGGGCTCGTACCTTGCTGGAGGAGATGCTGACAAGAGATGGTGACGACCTGGTGATCGACAGCGGCATGGCCCTGGCGGGGATCGCGCATTGGCAACCCGCGACTTAATCATTCGGCCCGTGAGGCCGGGCGATCGCGACCGCGTCATCGAGGTGACCAGGGACGTATGGGGCGGCCACGACTACCTGCCCGAGGTTTTCGACGACTGGGTCTCTGACGCCGGGTCGGCTTTCGAAGCGGTGGAGGTCGACGGGACTGTGGTCGGCCTGCAGCGGCTGCGGCCTTACGCGCCGGGGCTCGTCTGGTACGAGGGACTGCGCGTGGCGACGAGCCACCGCCGGCAGGGCCTGGCGCGAGCCATGCTGCTCTCGGCGATCGCCGAGGCGCGCGAGCAGGGCCACGGCGAGATGCGCCTCGCAACCGGCAACCCCGATGCCGTTCGCCTCTTCGAATCGGCCGGCTTCAGACGGTTGCTGGACGTCCGCTGGTGGAGAGGACCTCGAATGGAAGGCGGCGAGTCACCACGTATCCCTCCTCCGGCTGAGGCCGAGAAGCTGTGGCCGATGGTGGCCGCCAGCCCGGGCATCGAGCTGTATGGCGGCGTCATCGCCGACTTCAACGGCGCCCGAGACCTCAGCGCCGCGGAGCTGGCCAGGCTCGCCGAGACAGGCATGCTGCGGGTCGGTCCTGGAGGCCGCGCCGTGGCCGGCCTGCGGCGGCCGTGGGGAGACAACATCGCCGTCGCTTTCATCGCGGGCACAGGCGGCGCGCTGCGCGAGATGCTCGTGGCGCTGCGTTTCGAAGCCGACGCGGACGGGCTCGACGACGTGGTCGTCAGCTTGCCCCGCGACCACCCGGCCGCCGATGACCTGCAGGCTTCCGGATACGATTTCGCGAATGACGCCGACCACAGCTACATCTACGCCCTCACTCTCTAGTTGAGTCGTCGTTACGTAATACTCGGCAACGGGATTGCCGGGCAGACGGCCGCGGAAGAGCTGCGCAAGCTCGATGCCGATGCGTCCATCGTGATGATCGCGGCGGAACGTCACCCTCTCTACAACCGCGTGGCGCTGCCGCGATACCTGCGCGGCCAGGTGCGCAGGGAAAAAGTCTTCATGCGCACCGTCGAGGATTATGCAAAGCACAATCTCGAGATCCACTTCGAGACCTGGGCCACCGAGGTCGACGTGGTGACCAGGATGGTGCGCACGAACCGAGGCCAGGAGTTTCCCTACGACGCGCTGCTGGTCGCGACCGGCGGCCGTCCCAAACCACCGCCATGGCCGGGTTGTGACCAGGTCTCGCAAACGCTCGGATTCCAGACCCTGGACGACACGGATGCGATCATCGAAAAGGCGGACGCATCCGAGCGCGTGCTCGTGATGGGCGGCAGCTTCATCGGCTACGAGCTCGCAGAAGGAGTCAGCTTTCGCAAGAAGGCGCAGCTGACCTGGATCATGCGCGGTCCCTGGTTCCTCCGCTACGTCCTGGATGAAGAGGGCGGGCAGCTTTGCCGTCAGCTCGGAGAGGCGCAGGAGGTGGAGTTCATCACCTCAGACGAGGTGCAGAAGTTCAGCCGCCTCAACGGTCGCTTCCTCGCCGAGACGGTGAACGGAAAGCGAGTGGAGTTCGACCTGCTCACCTACGGCGTTGGGCTCGACTACTACACGGAGCCGGTCGGTGGCGGCTCGGTCAAGCTCGACAAAGGCGTCGTCACCGACGCCAAGCTGCGCACTTCGGCCCCCGACGTTTACGCCGCCGGCGACATCGCGGTCTTCTATGACCTCATGGTCGAGCGCCACAACCAGATGGGGACGTGGGACAACGCCGAGGCGCACGGGAAGGTGGCCGCACGCAACATGGCCGGCGCGGACGAGGACTTCTTCGACGTGCCCACCTACACGACCACGATGTTCGGCTCGACGCTTGCCGTCATGGGCGTTACCCCGGACGTACAGCCAGACCTCGAATCAGTGCGCACGTTCAGCTTCGACGAGAAGTTCTATCGCAAGCTCTTCTTCAAGAACGACCGCCTGGTGGGCGCGATCATGATCGGCCCGCCGAAGGGCCGCAAGAAGCTGATCGAGATAATGCGGTCTCGCCAGGTCATCGAGCGGCCGAAGCAGGACCTGCTCGACCCCAACAACCTCAAGGACTAGAAAGTGGCCGCTGAGTACCACTTCATCACCCACTGGAAGATCAAGGGCACGGCCCGCGAGGTGGCTGACGTCCTGGGCGATCCGCTGGGTCTCGAGCGCTGGTGGCCTTCCGTCTACCTGGACGTGCGCGAGCTCTTCCCGGGCGACCCGGTCACGCACGTCGGTCGCGTCATCGACCTCTACACGAAGGGCTGGCTTCCTTACACCCTTCGGTGGCGGTTCAAGGTCACGGAGTCGCGTGGCGTCGATGGCTTCACGCTCGTCGCCGAGGGCGACTTCGTCGGCACCGGCGTGTGGACCTTTGAGCCCAAGGGAGAGTTCGTCGACGTGATGTACGACTGGCGTATCCGGGCCGACAAGCCCCTGCTCCGGTACGGGTCGTTCATCTTCAGGCCGATCTTCGGCGCCAACCATCGCTGGGCGATGGCTCGCGGCGAGGAGAGCCTCAACCTCGAGCTCCGCCGACGGCGCGCCCAGACCGAGGAGGAACGCGCGGCTATACCCGCGGCGCCCCGCCCAACCTTCCGGTAGACTTCGCCACAGAAGAATGCCATTCGCCTACAGCGAATCTGCGCAACTGGTTCGCGAAGCCCTCGGCTCGGTGCTCAGACGCCGCCGGGAGGCTGTCCACCGGACCCTGACCGAGGTGGCAGGCGAAGCCGGCCTGTCGCCGGCGCACCTTTCGGAGGTCGAGCGCGGCCGCAAAGAGGTCTCCACGGAAAGGCTGCTGGCAGTCGCGCACGCCCTCGGTGTGAGGCCGGCGGATCTCTACGGCGAGCTGGCTCGCCTTCTGGGCGCCGACTCCGAGCGGCCGGCATGGCCTGAGGACCCGCCCGCGAAGCTCCGCCTCGCGACCGCGGGTCTGCCCCTGGAGGCGCTGCGGAGCGTCGCCGATTTCAGCGCCTATCTCGCGATGGCCAACCCGCCACCGAAAACACGACCACGCATCGGTTTTGAACCGAGGAGGTAACCAGCGATGCATCTCATCCCGACCGTGATCACCAACGACGGGCGCGGCGAGCGTGCCTACGACATCTACTCGCGGCTGCTCAAAGACGGCGTCGTCTTCGTGCGCGGCGTCATCGACGACGAGCTTGCGAGCAACGTCACGGCGCAGCTGCTCTTCCTCGAGAACGAGGCGCCCGACCGCGACATCCAGCTCTACATCAACAGCCCTGGCGGATCGCTCACCGCGGCGCTGTCGATCTACGACGCCATGCAGTACGTCGGCCCGAAGGTGGGCACGTTGTGCACGGGGCTCGCCGCGAGCGGCGCGTCGATCCTGCTGGCCGGCGGGGACAAGGGGATGCGGATGTCACTTCCCCACGCGCAGATCCTCATCCACCAGCCTTTCACGCAGGGCATCCAGGGTCAGGCCACAGACATCCAGCTGCACGCGCAGGAGATCCTCCGGCAGCGCGAGTCGATGGCGCGCATCTACGCAAAGCACACGGGCCGGCCGCTGGAAGACGTCGAGCGCGCGATGGAGCGCGACTTCTTCATGAACCCGGAAGAGGCGAAGGATTGGGGCCTAATCGACCTCATCGTGGAGCGCAACCCGGCGGTACCCAAGCCAGTCGCGTGAGGATCATCGTCCTCGGCGGCACCCGATTCATCGGGCGCGCGATCGTCGAGGAGCTGACCTCCACGGGCCACGACCTGCTGATCGTTCATCGTGGGGTGCTGGAGCCGGTAGACATGCCGGCTGTGCGGCACCTTCATGCCGAACGCGTCGAGCTGCCCGCTCATCGCTCCGAGCTCGCTGCGTTTGATCCGGATGCGGCGATCGACTGCCGGGCGCTCACCCGAATCGACGCACAGACGGCGATCGACACGCTTCCCGATGGCATCAGGCTGCTGGTGGTATCGAGCATCGACGTCTACCGCGCGTTCGCCGCCCTCAACGACGGACGCGAGACCGATCCCGTCCCGATCGACGAGGACTCGCCCGTCCGCAGCGAGCGCTATCCGTATCGCGGTAAGACGCCAGGCATGGACGACTACGACAAGCTCGACGTCGAGGACGTATATCTGCCGCGAGGCGCGACGTCGCTGCGGCTCCCGATGGTCTATGGACCGCACGACTACCAGCTGCGCGAGGAGTTCATTCTTCGCCGGGTTCGGGCAGGGCGCACGCGCATCCCGTTCGGCACCGGCATGTGGCTTGCCTGCCGCGCCTACGTCAGGGATGTCGCGCGCGGCGCTCGGCTGGCGCTTGAGTCACCAGCGGCGGCGGGTCTCGCGCTCAACCTCTGCGAGGACCGGACCTTCTCGATGAGGATGTGGTCGCGGATGATCCTCGACGCTGCCGGATCGAACGCGGAGCTGGTGAGGGTATCGGACGATGCACTGCCTGAGGACCTCAAGCCGACTGGGACCATGACCCAGCACATCGCCGCGAGCGCCACGCGGGCCCGAACGTTGCTCGGCTGGACGACGTCGGATCCCGCCGAGACGCTGCGCATGACGGTGCGCTGGCATCTTGACAATCCACCGCCCGCCGGCGAGACCGATTTCACCGCCGACGATCGCGCTCTGGAGACGGTCTAAGCTTCGGAGGCAGATGACCCGCCGGTATCGGCCGTTTGATCCGTTCGAGCGCGGCGGACCGTTAGAAGGTCGCGAGCTGCGCATCCCTCGCCCACCCCGCCGCTTCTGGATCGGCGCTGGCCTGTTCGGCCTCGCCATCCTGATCTTCTTTTTCGCGAGCCCGATCGTCTGGTTGCTCACGGAGATGCAGTGGTACGACTCGCTCGGGTTCAAGGATGTCTTCACGACGCGCCTGTCGCTGCAGGTTGCGCTGTTCATAGGCAGCTTCGCGCTGGCGTTCATCTACCTCGTCGCCAACGTCGTCATCGCGCTCCGCCTGCGCGCGGGACCAAGCCTGCGCGCCGTCGGGATCAGGCGCTCGAGCATTCGCAGCGCCACCGGTGGCGCGGCCCTCGGCGCGGCCGCGCTGGTGGCACTCGTGCTTTCTGGCGGGGCCGGCACCCAGTGGCAGAACCTGGCTCTATTCCAGCACGCCCGACCGACGGGCATCACCGACCCCGTCCTCGGCCAGGACATCTCCTTTTATCTGCTGACGCTGCCGCTCCTGCACTCGATCGTGAACTGGGCACTCGGCCTCGGGTTCCTGACGCCGCTCTTGATCGGTGTCATCTACGCGTGGCGCGGCGACACGTTCGACTTCAACTTCAGCCCGCCGGCGATCGCGCACATCTCAGCGCTGCTGGCGGTGTTCGCCCTCGTGCTGGCGGCGTGGATGTGGATCGGCCGCTACGACCTCCTCTACGCCCACAACAGCAGCATCGTCTGGGGCGCGGCCTACACGGACGTCAACGCGCGCCTGCCCATCATCACGTTCCAGTCCGGCGCCGCCGTCGTCCTGGGTGGCGCCCTGCTGGTCAACGTCTGGCTGCACCGGCTCTGGCTTCCTGTGACGGCCGCGGGTGTATGGGTGGCGCTCCTCCTGATCGGACAGGTGTATCCGGCCGTCGTCCAGTCGTTCCTCGTCACTCCGAACGCCCAGACCTACGAGCTCCCATACATCGAGCGCGAGATCGCCGGCACGCGAGCCGCTTACGGACTCTCGAATGTGGCCGTCAGCAATTTCAGCGGCGACCAGCCCTTGACGCTGAAGGACGTCCAGAACGACCAGGTCACCGTCAACAACCTGCGGCTCTGGGACTACGCGCCCCTCAAGCAGACGTACGACCAGCAGCAGACGATCCGCACCTACTACACGTTCAACGACATCGACCTCGACCGCTACACCATCAACAACCAGTACCAACAGCTCGAGATCAGCGCGCGCGAGTTCGACTTTACGCGGCTGCCGGCGTCGGCCCAAAACTGGGTCAACCAGCATCTCGGTTACACGCACGGCTACGGCGTGGCGGCCAGTCCCGTGAATGCCGTGATCGGCGAAGGCCTGCCCGACTACGTCGTGGGCAACCTGCCGCCGAGCGGACCGCTCGCGGTCACTCAGCCCGCGATTTATTTCGGCGAGCTCAAGCCTGCTAGCGGCGCCGACTACGTGCTCGCGCCCTCCAACACTCGGGAGTTCGACTATCCGCAGGGCAGCCAGGACGTGTTCACGAACTACACCGGAACCCACGGCGTGCCGATGACCAGCCTCAATCGCGCGCTCTGGTCGCTGAAGCTGGGCGATTTCAACTTGCTGGTTTCGGGCCAGATCACCGACAAGACACTCATGCTCTTCCGGCGCAACATCACCGATCGCGTGTCCGAGCTTGCGCCCTTCTTGAGCTTCGACGGCGACCCATACATCGTTGTCGTCGACGGGCGCCTCTACTGGATCGTCGACGCGTACACGACCGGCTCGACCTACCCGTACTCGCAGACCCAGACCTTCCAGAACAGCGACATCAACTACATCCGGAACTCGGTGAAGATCGTCGTCGACACCTACGAAGGGACGCCCACGTTCTACATCGTCGACCCGAAGGACCCGCTGATCAACGCGTACGCGGCGACGTTCCCGTCGCTGTTCAAGCCGATGGACTCGATGCCCGCCGGCATTCGCGCCCATCTGCGAGTACCGGTCGACCTGTTCAACATCCAGGTCAACACCTACGCCACCTACCACGTGACCGCGGACGCGGCCGGCGCCAAGGTCTTCTTCGCGAGAGAGGATGTCTGGGACATCCCGACCGCGCAGACGTCACCCGGCAGCGCACCGACACCGGTCCAGCCTTACTACGTCTTGTTCAGGCTGCCCGGCGAGCAGAACGCCGAGTTCCTGCTCATCATGCCGTTCACGCCTCGCGGCAAGAACAACATGGTCTCTTGGATGGCGGCGCGCAACGACGGCGCGCACTACGGCGAGTACGTCTCCTACGTGCTGCCCAAGGACAAAGCCATCTTCGGGCCTCAGCAGGTCGCCAACAGGATCAACCAGGATCCAGTCATCTCGCAGGACTTCACCCTCTTCCACAGCACGGGATCGCAGGTGGTGCAGGGCAACCTGCTGGTGGTGCCAATCGGCAACTCGTTCCTCTACTTCGAGCCCATCTATCTGAGCGCGACGACGTCGTCCAGCCTGCCCGAGCTCAAGAAGGTGATCCTTGTGGACCAGGACCAGGTCGTCTACACGGACACGCTGCAGCACGCGATCGACCAGCTCGTTGGAAAGGCGACCGCGCCGACCAGCCAGCCCCCCGTGACCATCACGCCCGCTGTGATCGTGCAGATCACGGACCTCGTGACGCAGGCCAACGTCCACTACCGGGCGGCATACCAGGCGCTCGCCGCGGGCGACTTCACGACCTTCGGGAGCGAGATGAAGACTGTGGGTCAGCTGCTCCAGCAGCTGCAGGCCCTCACCGGTACGTCGCCCGCGACCGGCTCGGGGGCATCGCCCACGCCAAGCCGCCCGTCGCCGACGCCGTCGCACTCACCGTAAGGGGACGAAGCGCACCGGGAACAGCGACCTCGAGGCGAAGACGTCGCCGCGGCGTTCGTACAGGCGCAGATCCTGGTGCTCGTCGGATGCGCGCCCCAAGGGGATCACGAGCCGGCCTCCCTCCGCCAGCTGATCGATGAGTGCTGTGGGCAGGTCGGGCGCGGCGGCCGCGACGAGGATGATGTCGTAGGGGGCGCGGGCCGGCCACCCGAACGTGCCGTCGGCGACGGCCACGTCGACATTGGAGTAGCCGAGGCGTGACAGCGTCTCCGAAGCATGCTCCGCGAGGGACGGCTCCAGCTCGAGAGTGACGAGGTGCCGCACGAGGCGGCTCAGCACCGCCGCCTGGTAGCCCGAACCGGTTCCTACCTCGAGGGCGTTGTCGTCGGGCTTGGGCGCGAGCGCCTGCGTCATGAGCGCCACGACCAGCGGTTGGGAGATGGTCTGCCCACACTCGATGGCGAGGGCGCGATTCTCATACGCGTGGCGGCGCAGCCGGCCCGAGAGGAACTCCTCGCGCGGAACCTCTGACATCACTTCGATCACTCGCGGATCGCTGACGCCGTTGGGCAGCAGCTGCTCGGCGATCATCCGCTGCGCCGGTGTGCTCATGGCGCTCCTCGAGGTGAGAGTACAATTTCCGCGTTTCCTTGGCGTCGTCCGTTAATCCCTCCGTCCCGCAGAAGTGGCGCCGCCCCGTCAAGCAGCGGTCGCGTCTTGTCAGGCGATCGGGCCCGGCGCACTCACGCATTGAATTCGCACACCCATCCGAGCAGGAGTTCGCGCGCTTCCTCGACTACTACCGGATCCGCTGGGTCTACGAGCCCGTGTCTTTCCCGATCGCGTGGGACGGCACCCGAGTGGCGGAGATGTTCACGCCCGACTTCTACCTGCCCGAGCATGACCTCTACATCGAGCTGACGACGATGAAGCAGTCTTTGGTGACGCCGAAGAACCGCAAGCTTCGGATGCTGCGCGAGATCTATCCCGACGTCAACGTCCGCCTCCTGTATCGCAAGGACTACCAGCAGCTCCTGACCAAAGCGGGGTACGGATCGCTCGAGGTCCAGAACCTGCGCAAGCAGGACATCGGCACCATCCTCATCTCGCCGGTGGAGCTCGAGACCCGAGTGCGGGCTCTCGCGCGGAAGATATCCCGCGACTATCGAGGGCGCACCATCGTGCTCGTCGGCGTCCTCAAAGGAGTGACGTTCTTTCTCGCCGACCTCGCGCGGCAGATCAAGGTTCCGTTCGTGATCGACTACCTCGACCTCAGGCGGTTCGCGGGCGCGCAGCCTCACGACCGGGTCCGCATAGCTCGCGACATCGATTACCCGATCGAGGGCCGGCATGTGCTGCTGGTGGAGGACATCGTCAACACCGGCCTCACCCTCGACTACGTGCTCTCTGAGCTGCGCGAGCGAGGCGCGGCATCCATCGAGGTCGTCACGCTCCTGGATCGTCCCGGGCGCCGGCTCGTGGGCGTGCCGGTGCGTTATGTCGGTTTCCAGATCCCCAACGACTACGTCGTCGGCTACGGGCTCGACTACCGGGAGCTGTACCGCAACCTTCCTTTCATATGTGCGCTCAAGCCGAGCGTGATCGAGCTCGACGCCGGCGCGCACGTGCGGGCCGAGGAGCCGAGGTAGAAGCCGGACAGCGGCTGCAGCGCCTTTTGGCCTGGATGGAGCTGCAGGACTTCAGCGCGCTGAGTGCCGGCGACCCAAGCCTGCTGCGTCAGGTCGAGCTGATCGTCATCGACGGGCACCGCCGGCTCTATGAGGCCCAGGGCAAACCGTGGTCCGAGCCGGTCGCCTACCACTGGCTTCGTTACGAAGACTCGATGCCCGTGGCCCGCCTCGCGGAGGGGCTGGGGAGGCTTATACGCCAGCGTACAAGCGTGAACCCGGAAGCTGTGGACAAAGCGTGCGCGAAAGCACGCGAACGGGGATTTCCGAATTGAGGAGCGGGCTGTGCATGCCCTGTGGAAAAAGAGATGCCCCAAGAGACCTTCCTGTTTACCCTGAAGTCCCCTATGCGTTTTTCGGTTTCCAGCCACGGCTTGCGCCGCACCTTCCACCTACTCGACGTTCGGTATCCTCAGGTTTACCGTACTCAGCCGCTTGGGGCGACGCGAAAGTTAACAGGGGCCTAAGAGCACGTCAACAAATAAAAAATTCCGGATGCCAGGCAAATTTTTGGGGGCTTGACACCTCATCACGTGGGCATTAGGCGCGGTCGTAGAATCGGCAGCACCAAGGCCGTAAGGAGACGTTGATATGCGCGAAGTAGTGATCGTCGAGGCCGTGCGAACGCCGATTGGACGCCGCAACGGCAAGCTCAAGGAGATTCATCCAGTCGTCCTTGGCTCGCTCGTGTTGAAGGAGGTCGTCAATCGCGCGGGCATCAAGCCCGAGCAGGTCGAGGACGTTGTCTTCGGCTGCGTGAGCCAGGCCGGCGAGCAATCCTTGAACGTCGCGCGCAACGCATGGCTGACGGCCGGCTTCCCGGTCACGACTCCGGCGACCACGGTCGACCGCCAGTGCGGCTCGAGCCAGCAGGCTGTTCACTTCGCCGCGAACCTCATCCAGTCGGGTGTCTGCGACATCACCATCGCCGGCGGCGTCGAGTCGATGAGCAGGGTGCCGATGGGATCGAACGCGGTTTCGCCCGGGACGCCATTTCCCCCTGAGCTGATGGAGCTCTACGACCTGGTGCCGCAGGGAATCTCGGCTGAGCTCATGGCTCGCAAGTACGGGATCTCGCGTCGGCAGATGGACGAGTTCGGCGTTCGCAGCCACCACCTCGCCCACGAAGCCACCGAGAAGGGCTACTTCACGTCGCAGATCATGCCCGTCGACGTGCCGGTGGAAGGCAACGGTCACACCGAGCTCTTCAAGAAGGACGAAGGCATCCGCGCCAATGCGAACTACGAGGCGGCGGCATCGTTGCAGCCGGCGTTCAACCCCGAGCACACGATCACCGCGGGCAACTCGAGCCAGATCTCAGACGGAGCCGCGGCTGTGCTCTTGATGTCGCTGGAGAAGGCGAAGCAGCTCGGGCTGCGGCCCCGCGCGCGCATCCGCGCCCAGGCGGTCGTGGGCACCGACCCGGTGCTGATGCTCGAGGGGCCCATCCCTGGCACCGCCGCCGTGCTCAAGCGTGCGGGCCTCGAGCTGAGCAGCATCGACCTCTTCGAGGTCAACGAAGCCTTCGCCTCTGTCGTGCTCGCCTGGCAGAAAGAAACCGGCGCGGACATGGACAAGACCAATGTCAATGGCGGCGCCATCGCCGTCGGGCATCCTCTGGGCGCGTCCGGCGCGATCCTTATGAATCGCCTCCTGTACGAGCTCGAGCGCCGCGACTTGCGCTACGGACTCGAGACGATGTGCTGCGGCGGCGGGCTGGGCACGGCCACGATCATCGACCGGGTCGTGGAATGAAAACGTTCAGGGCGTTCAGCGACCTGTCCCCGATCTTGCTTGCTGAAGGGCTCACCGCTCGGGCGGTTAACGGGGAACGCATCACGATGGCGCTCGTCGACCTCGAGCCCAACTCCAAGTCTCCCGACCACCACCATGAGAATGAGCAGCTGGGTTTTGTGGTCAAGGGCTCGATCGAATTCCGAGTCGGTGACGACAAGCGCGTTCTGCATGCCGGCGACAGCTATGTCATCCCGAGCCATGTCCCGCACCAAGCCGTCGCGGGCGCCGAGGGCGCCACGGTGCTGGACATCTTCGCGCCTGTGCGCGCGGACTGGGAAAAGCTGGAGCGTCTAGAGCCCACGCCAGGCCGTTGGCCTTAAAGCTCGAGGGATCGGCCTGGACAGGTACGGCGAATCGACGCAGAAGCGCAACAGGCGCTTCTCCCAGACTCCTGTGCCCTGGACGCCGATCCTTGGTGTGACGAAGACGCGGCGCCGCGGCGCGCCGTCATCGATCACATAGAGGTCGGGCGGCTGCAGCCTGGCGCCGTTCAGGGCGCGGTCGATGCTCAGCGCGCGCGCCACCAATCCTGGTCCGCCGCACCTCCCGACGCCGATGCCCGGCTCCAGGGCGCGGACCAGGACGGCTTGTGGCATCCCCTCCTCGCGGGTGACGAAGTTCAGCATCCAGTGCATGCCGTAGGTGAAGTAGACGTACGCGTGGCCCGGGGCACCGAACATCACCTCCGTGCGAGGCGTCCGCCGCCCGCCGCGTGAATGGGCGGCAAGGTCGTCCGGGCCCAGGTATGCCTCGACTTCGATCAGCCTGCCCAATAAGCGCGTTCCATCGATCTCGCGTACGAGGATCTTGCCCAGCAGGTCGCGCGCGACGGTGACGGTGTCGCGATCGAAGAACTCCGGGCCGAGGACGACCGGGTCCCTAGGCGTTCGCTGCGCCAACCTTCTTTCGTTGCGCATGACGGCGGCGCTTGTCCACGTAGAGCGCCTTGTCCGCGACCTGGTACATCGCCTGCCAGTCCATCCCCGGCCTCCAGGCCACCACCCCGATGCTGAACTCCACCGGCACGGGTGACTTGTCGTGCCGGTTGAGCTCTTCGAGCGATGCACGCACGCGGGCGCCGACCTCATTGGCGTGGCGCTCGTCGGCGTCCGGCATCGCGACCCCGAACTCGTCGCCTCCCAACCGACCGCATGTGTCGGTGGCGCGGACGGCTCGCTGCAGCTCGTGCGCAAGCACGCGGATGGCCTCGTCGCCGATGTGATGGCCGTGCGTGTCGTTGATCTCCTTCAGGTTGTCGAGGTCGATCATCATCAACGCAAGGCGGCGCTTGTGGCGCTGCGAGGCGGCGACCGCTCTGTCGATGGCGCGCTCGAACTCGGGCCGGTTCGCAAGCCCGGTGAGGTAGTCGGTCCTGGCCTCTTTGGTGTGCTGACGCGCCCGGTCTAGCGCGACCGCGATCTGGTCGGCGACCGCCGCGACAAACTCCAGGTCGCTGGGCTCGAACGTTCGCGGCAAGCGCGTCGCCACGGTCATCGCACCGAGCAGCACCCCTTTCGTCCTCAGCTCGGCGCGGATCGCGCTCCACTCGCCGGTGACGCGGTCGACCCGCGACTCTGCCGGTCCGGAGGCGATCTCGACCACGCGCACGCGCGCGCCCGAACGTCCGGACTCGAACTCCTCCTCCTCGCCAGGCTGCAGGCCCAGCGTTTTGGCCAGCATCAGCCGAGCCCCTTCGCGCGTCCACACCGCGCCCGCCTGGAGGCGCAGGACCTTCAGCGTCTCTCGGAGGCCGACCTCGGCAATCTCGGCCACGTCGAGTGAGCGGCCGAGCGCGCTGGCGATGTGATACAGACCGTGCAGCTCGCTCTGCCGGGCGCGGTGCCGTGCTTCGGTGTAGTCGAGGTAGCCGCGGATGAAGCTCGAGTTGAGGTGCTCGACGACGTCGCCAAGGCGGCTCTGGGCGAGCAGCAGCACCTCGTCGGAGTGCTCCTGACCGGCCACCTCCTCTGTGACCCGGGCCATGACCGAGCGGCGGAAGACGGCGAGGCCTTCCATCACCGACTCGAGGGGGATGCCTTTTTCCGCGTACCTCCGCGACGCCTCCCGGGCAAGGGTGTAGTACTGCTGCCAGGGGACCCTGGAGTCGGCTCGGAGCGAGCGGAAGAGGATCTCCAGGAAACCGACCGACGTCCGGACGAGGTCGTCGATCGACCCGCCGTCCTTCTGCATCTTGAGCAGCTCAGGCTCGAGCGTCCGCACGGACTCAGCCACCACCTGGCCACTGTCGCGCGAGTCGGCGGAAAGCCGGTCCGCAAGCTCGCCGAGGAGGTCGCTAGCCCGCTCGGTCATGTCGGTGCACTATAGAGTGACGCAAGCGGGACCGCGATCCTGCGATAAGAGTCAACCACACTAACGAAATGTGTAAGAGGGACTGATGGCTACTGTCACCAAGGGGTCGTTGAAGCTGGAGGAGATCCTGGGCGCCGAGGCGACCGACCTCCTCACCCACAAGAGCGCAACCGTGCCGGCCTCGCAGCTGCACCTGCCGGGGCCGGATTTCGTCGACAGGGTATGGAAGGACTCCGACCGCCCGACGCGGGTGCTGCGGAGCCTGCAGACGATGTTCGGCCACGGCCGCCTCGGCAAGACCGGCTACCTGTCCATCCTGCCCGTGGACCAGGGCATCGAGCACACCGCCGGCGCTTCGTTCGCGGCCAACCCGATCTACTTCGACGGCGAGAAGATCGTCGAGCTGGCGATCGAGGGCAATTGCAATGCGGTGGCGTCGACGTTCGGTGTGCTGGGGTCGGTGGCGCGGCGTTACGCGCACAGGATTCCGTTCATCTGCAAGCTCAACCACAACGAGCTTCTGACATACCCCACAAAATACGACCAGGTCGTGTTCGGCACCGTCAGAGAGGCGTTCGAGATGGGCGCGGTGGCGGTGGGCGCGACCATCTACTTCGGTTCTCCCGAGTCCGACCGCCAGCTGCAGGAGATTGCGGTCGCTTTCCACGCTGCACATGAGCTTGGCATGGCCACGGTGCTTTGGTGCTACCTTCGCAACCCTAATTTCAAGAAAGCCGGGATCAACTACGAGACCGCCGCCGACCTCACCGGCCAGGCCAACCATCTCGGAGTGACCATCGAAGCCGACATCATCAAGCAGAAGCTCGCCGACACCAACCGCGGCTTCGAGGTCATCGGGTTCGGCAAGACCGCGCCAGGTATGTACGACAAGCTCGCTACCGACCACCCCATCGACCTGTGTCGCTACCAGGTGATCAACTGTTTCATGGGACGGGCCAGCCTCATCAACTCAGGCGGCGAGTCAAAGGGGGCGGCCGACCTCAAGGACGCCCTCCGTACGGCCGTGATCAACAAGCGCGCGGGCGGCACGGGACTCATCGCCGGTCGTAAGTCGTTCCAGCGCCCGATGAAGGAGGGAGTCGAGTTACTGCACGCAATCCAGGACGTGTACCTGGACCCGACGGTAACCATCGCCTAAGGCTCGCCTTTCTCGGCACAGGGGCGGCCTTTTCCACCGATCGCTATAACGGTGCGGTGGTCGTGAACGGCCGCCTGCTGCTCGATGGAGGCGCGCCGCTCCTTCCGCACATGAAGCGCGTCGGCGTCGATCCGGGAGAGATCGACGCCGTCTTCCTGACTCACTTCCATGGCGATCACACGCTCGGCCTCCCGACCTTTGTGCTCTATCGGGTGTTCGTCGACACCCGGCCGCTGACCTTCGTGGGACCTGAAGGCGTCGAGGAAAGGCTCGAGGCGCTGTGGGAGGTGAGCTGGGGGCCCGACTGGAAGCGAGTGATGCAGCCCAAGTTCAAGGTCCATTACCTGACGGCGCAACCGTCAGGAACCGCGGCGGGCTACAAGTACGAAACCATCAAGCTCGACCACGGCACCAGCGGCAGCAACGGTTATCGAATCCACATCAACGGTCGCATCCTCGCCTATTCGGGCGACACGGAGATGACCGCTCCGCTGGAAGCCCTCGTCGACGGAGCCGACGTCGCCATCGTCGAGGCGACCGGTCCTGGCGATGTGTTCAGCCACATGAGCTGGGAGTCCGCTGCCGAGCTGAAGCGCCGTCACCCGAAAACGAGATTCATGTTCAACCACCTGTATTCCGGCACCGTCGAAGACGCGGCGACCGACCTCCAGGTGGTCGAAGTCTGAGCTCCATCAAAGTCGCCGGGGCTGTGGTCGGTATCGTCGCCGGCGCCGTGGTGCTGGCTGGGTTCATCGGCCTCGGGCTTTTACTGACCAGCCGCGTCGACAACGCGGTCCCCGTAATCGTGCTCGCGATCGCCGGCGCGTACGCGGCATGGCTCGTCGGGGTGATCGTCTTTGGCGCAATCCGCGGGGGAAGTGATGGTCACGAAGCGCGCGAGCGCTGAGCAGTACTCGACCCGACCGCTGCTCGACAAGCTCGGCGTGAAGCCCGGCTCGAAGGTCGCGATCGTCAACCTCGAGGATGCGGGTTTCATCAAGCAGCTGAAGGGGCGGACCTCGGACGTCGTCACCGGCAAGCCGCGATCGAAAGTCGACCTCGTCTTCGTAGGGGCCGAAGATGCAGCCGGCCTGAGAACGCTCGTCGAGCTAAAGACCTGGATCGAGCCCAATGGGGCCATCTGGGTGGTGCGCCCCAAGGGTGGCCGAAGCGCGCTGCGCGACACCGACGTCATCGACGCCGGCCTTGCCGCGGGCCTCGTGGACAACAAGATCGCGAGCTTCTCCGATACCCACGGCGCCATGCGCTTCGTCTTCCGGCTTCGCGACCGTCCGAGATGACCATCCACATTCGCTCCGCAACCAAAGATGACGTTCCGATCGTCGCCGAGTTGATTCGCGGGCTCGCGCGCTACGAGAAGCTCGAGCACGAGGTGGTGATGACGGAGGACCTTCTCGCGGCAGGCCTATTCGGTGAGCGGCCGTATGCGGAGGTCGTGCTTGCGGTGGACGAGCACCGACCGGTGGGCTTCGCGTTGTTCTTCCACAACTTCTCGACGTTTCTCGGCAGGCCGGGAATCTACTTAGAGGACCTGTTCGTGGTCCCCGAGGAGCGGGGCAGCGGCGTCGGCCGAGCCCTGCTGGAGCACCTCGCTCGGCTTGCGGTGAACCGCGGTTGCGGCCGTCTCGAGTGGGCGGTGCTCGATTGGAACCGCGACGCGATCGCTTTCTATGAGCGCCTCGGAGCGCGCCCGAACTCCGACTGGACCGTGTTCCGCCTCACCGGCGAGGCACTCACCACGCTTGCTGGACAATAGGTCCCACATGGAGGTTCTTCGCCCGAAGCCCCTGGAGACGCACCCCGGCGACCAGGTCGTGCTGTGGGCTCGACGCCAGCTCGAGCTGGCTCGCGAGATCCTGGACAACCCGGGCGGAGGGCTCCTGTTCGCGACGCAGACGATTGGGCAGGTGCGGGCCGCCCTCCAGGAACGCGACCCGGAACGCTGGGAGGACATCGTCCCGGTCCTCGAGCGCGCTGAAGACCTGGCCGTCCACCGCGAGTTCGAGGAGTCGCGCCGGCTGCTTGCCGAGGCGCTCGAGAAACTGCCCGCTTAAGTGTCGTTTCCGCAGGCGCTGTTCATAGGCCTGCTCCAGGGCGCGACCGAGCTGTTCCCGGTTTCGTCGCTCGGCCACTCGGTGATCATCCCGAGCCTGCTCCACTGGAGCTTCAAACAGTCCGACCCGACGTTCGTCCCCTTCCTGGTGCTGCTTCACCTGGGCACGGCCGGCGCGCTGCTCGTGCTGTATCGGGTCGAGTGGGTCGCCATCATCCGTGGGTTCTTCACCGCGGCAGTTCGCGGCCGCATCACCACCGAGCCGGAGCGACTCGCGATGCTGCTGCTGACGGGCACGATCCCAGCGGGAATCCTCGGGGTCTATTTCGAGACCCGCATCAAGTCCCTTTTCGCCAGTCCGTACGTGGCGGCCGGGTTTCTTATCGTCAACGGCATTCTCCTCTTGGGGTTCGAGACGCTGAGGCGGCGGGCGGAGCGGCGCGCGGCGCTGCACACCAAAACACGAGTCGAGCAGGAGCAGAGCTTCGCTCAGGCTGAGCGCATCAGCTTTCGCGCGGCGGCAATCATCGGAGCATGCCAGGCGCTGGCGTTTCTGCCGGGAATCTCGCGCTCGGGTGTGACCATCGGCGGCGGCTTGCTGGCCGGTCTGCGACACCAGGAGGCCGCCCGCTTCTCGTTCCTCCTCGCGACGCCGGTGATTCTTGCCGCGGGCGCCGTCGAAGTGCCTCAGCTCTTCGCGAGCGGGGTGCCGGTCGGCGAATATCTCGCGGCTGCGGTTCTATCGGGCGTGGCTGCATACGCGAGCGCGCGATTTCTCTTGCGCTACTTTCGGTCGGGCCGCCTCGACCCTTATGGCCTCTACTGCATCGCCGCCGGGGCGGTCAGCCTTGTTTTGTTAACGTTGCACGCGTGAAGTCGAACTCACTCGCACTTGGTCTTGTGGTCGTGGCAGTCGTCTTCTTTGTCGTCGGCGTCCTGTACTACCTGGGCGTGCTCCAGATCGCGGTCAGCGACACGCATGCCGCACACCACACCACGCACGCAATCCTGTTCTCCGTCCTGGCGATTGCGAGCCTGGTGGCCGCCAACTTCGCGCGAGAGAAAGCCGTCTAGCGCGCCGACCCGGCGACCCGTTCGGGGACCTGGCGCCCTGACAGGTCCTTTTCACCCACTCGAACTTCCTCGTGGTACACAGCATCGGCGTTGACCTTCCAGGGGTCGAGGCCGCCGCCATTCGCGATGTTCCTGGCGACCAGCAGCGCGGTCATCATCGAGTGGTCCTGGTTGTTGTACTTGTGCATGCCGTTGCGCCCGGCCAGGTGAAGGTTCGTCAGGTGGGCGCGAATGTAGTCGCGCACCACGCCGACATGGGTCTCGTACCTGTCGTCGTACACGGGGTACGCCTTGCGCTGCCTGACCACCACGCCGTCGAAAACCTCGGCGGGCTGACATATGCCCAGCTGGGCGAGCTCGTTGCGCGCGCGCTCGATGAGCGCGTCGTCGCTGGAAGTCCACAGCCCATCGCCCTCGAAGCAGAAATACTCGAGGCCCAGACACGTCTTGCTCTGGTCGGGCACCATGTCGGGACTCCAGTTCTTGAAGTTCTGGATGCGCCCGACCTTGACGGTCGGATCATGGACGTAGATCCAGTTGTCTGGAAACACATCGGCGCGGTCGATCATTACGGCCACGCTGATGAAGTCGCGATAGCCAAGACTGTCGGCTGCCTTGCGCACGGTGTCCGGCGGGGGCGGGTCCAGGCGCGACACCAGCTCGCGAATGGGCATGCTCGAGACGAAGTCGCTGCCCCTGTGCTCCTCGACTTCGCCTGAGACTGTTTTCGTGATCACCGAGGTGACGCGACCATGGTCGTGCATGATGCGGTCGACGGTCCGGCCCATCAACACCGGCTGGCCCTTGTCACCGAGGCTTTTGATGCGCTGGGCCGCCCAGTCCGCGGACAGCTCTTTGGTGCTGATCCCCCATACCTTCTCTGTGTACGTCTTGAAGAAGATGTTGTAGAGCCGCCAGCCGAACTGGTTTCGGGTCCAGTCCTCGAAGCTCCGCGGGTCCTTGACCGGCGTGATCCGCGCCTTCGCGTAGCTGGCCATGCAGCGGACCGCCTCGATTGGTCCCAGGTTCCACAGCGCGTTGGCCGCCTTGATTGGATAGGCGAAGTAGCGGCCGCGGTAGTAGATCCGCGACAACCGGCCGCGAGTCAGCATTTCCGGGCCGAGGATCTCGGTCCACAGGTCCTCGACCTCCTGGTTCTTAGAAAAGAAGCGATGCCCGCCGATGTCGAATCGGTAGCCCTTGTGCTCGACCGTGCGCGCAAGGCCGCCCACGTAGGTCGGGTCCTTCTCGATCACGGTGCTGGGAATGCCGTGCTTCATCAGCTCGTACGAAGCCGTCAGCCCGGCCGGGCCGGCGCCGATGATCACAGCGTGCTGATGTCCGTTCCTGGCACCCAAGTCGCGCACAGTATCAACGGTCCCGACGCCGCTTCAGTTCGGAAATTGCGATCAGGCTGATCGGGCTAGTTCAGGGGGCCCTTGTTGCGCACCTCGTCGACCTTGACCAGCGCCTCCCGCAAGCCGCTGATCCAATCGGACTGGTGCATCCCGACCAGGCGAACGCACCAGGCCAGTGCATCGCTTCGGCTGCGGGCGACTCCGCCTGCCACCAGGGTGTCGAGGACCGCCCGCTCGGGCATCCGCAGCCTCGTCATCACGGGGAGGCTGAGGGTGGTGAACACTCTGGTCTCATCCCCGCAGCGGGCGCCCCACGCGACCTTACGCCGGAACCGGCGCTCGGCTTCGCGGGCGATCTTGACTCGCTCTTCCCGAGTCTCCTCGCGGAAGCGGTCGATCCTGGCCACCCGCGCCGCCTCGCGGGCCTCGGGCGCGGTGCCGGCCGCCAGCTCGACGTCGGGCAGCTCGCCCACGACCAGGATCTCCTCGCTGTCGGAGGTGACCTCGGGCGGGCGGGCGAACCAGGTCTTGGGCAGGCGCCCGGCGAACCAGGCGCCGATGTCCTCAGTCATGGATTACATCATTACGCCCACGTACCCCTGTCTGCAAGGCGGGTGATGATGCTCACGCCATGAACACGCCGGCCTTGGGTGCCTTCGCGGTCGCTGCTATCGCCTCGGCAGGGGACGTGGCTGCGATCCTGCGACACGACAAGCGCCTCGAATACGCCACCAAGCCGGCCGTCATGGTGCTGTTGATCGCAGCGGCGCTGCTGCTGCGCCCGGCGAGTCAAGGCGAGCGAGCCCTGTTCGTGGTCGCGCTCGTGCTTGGCCTTGCCGGCGACGTCTTTCTCATGCTCCCCGACGACTTTCTGATTCCAGGCATCGCGGCTTTTCTGGCCGGCCACCTTGCCTACGCTGCTGGCTTTCGGTTCGCAGGTTTTGCCGTGGTCGGTCTGGTCGCCGGCTTGATCATCGTCGCGGTCACGGCCGGCCTCTACTTACGCCGGGTGCTGACCGCTGTTGAGAGCGGAGGACGAGCCCACCTCCGCAACCCGGTCATCGCTTACGCCGTCGTGATCTCGCTGATGACCGTGAGCGCCACCGCCAGCGGCAACCTGGTCGCGGCCGCGGGCGGATTGCTCTTTTTCTTCTCGGACGTGATCTTCGCGTGGTATCGGTTCGTCAAGCCGGTGCGCTGGGGTCAGCCGGTCAACATCGTGATGTACCAGGCGGGCCAGGCCCTGCTAGTGCTGTCACTGGCAGTGGGCAGCTAGGCCGCGGCCTCCTGTGGCTTGGCGCCAAGCATCTGCATCGTGTCGACGATCACCTCAGTGCGGTACTTCTTCACACCCGTGGTGGCGTCGTCCCAGGAGCTGGTCTGCAGTCGGCCTTCGACGTAGATCTGCCGGCCCTTGCGGAGGAACTCGCCCGCCACCTCGGCCGGCCTCCCGAAGAGCACCAGGTGATGGAACTCCGTCGACTGTTTGGCGTTGCCGTTGTCGTCCTTGCCCATGTACGTGTTCGTCGCCAGGCGCAGGTTGGCGACGTAGACGCCCTTTGGCGTGGCGCGGACATCGGGGTCCGCTGTCAGGTTGCCGACGAGTATCACTTTGTTGATCATTCCGAAACCTCCATGAATTTGAATCGAGCGTAGAAGCCCAACGTCCCCTCGCCAACCCCGCCTGTTAAGACGCGAGCCACGTCGCCGGGTCGACCGCACGGCCATCCATCTGGACCTCGAGATGCAGATGAGCGCCAGTCGTCATCCCAGTCGCCCCCACTTCGCCAATGACCTGTCCAGGTGTGACCAACTGCCCGGGCGCCACATGCACGCGCCAGAGATGGCAGTAGAGCAGCCGGACGTGGCTGTCGACCGACACGGCCACGTAGATGCCGGCTCGCCCCGGATCGAACCCCGCGTTTGCGATCCCCGTTGTGGCCGCCAGCACCGGTGTGCCGGCCGGGGCAGCCAGGTCGACGCCGGTGTGGATGTGAAGGCCGGGGCAGAAGGGATCGAACGGCTCCAGGGCGAACGATGTGCACCCGAACGGAAGCGTCTCGACCGCGCCAGGCACGATGGCGTGAAGCGGAAGCCGCTGCTGGCCCGCGACACGCGACGCCGCCACCGTCCACACCAGCAGAGCAGCGACGCCGATGGCCGCAATCCGCAGCGCCATCACGCGTGAACGATTGCGTGCTCGGCCATTTTGAATCCGGCCTTGACCGTTGTTTCCAGCTTGTGCGCGACCTTCTCAGATCCGCCCAGCGCTCCCGGCACCTTGAACAACACGAGCAACGTCGCCAACGCGAAGAGGTGGTGGACCGGCGTCAACCCGTTGTTTTCGATCGCGAAGCCGATCGCGAGCACAAACAGCTGCGCGGGCTGCATCAACAGGTTGGTCATGAACAGTGAGCTCCATTGCTTGGCCATGTGATGCGTCTCGGGCAGCGTGAACAAGAGGCCCGCGAGCGGAGCCGTGATGGCGAGGACGACGAGGATCGTGTACCGAATGACGTATACGACGGCGAGCACGTCGTAACCGCTGACCAGCGCAGCAGTCGTGAGGATCTGCGGCAGATCCGCTATCGACTCGAGCCCGATCCCGTTCCACCAGACCCCCATGTCGGGGATGGTCCCGAACTTGTAGATGGTGTCGCTCGCCACGTTGCTGGCGTCGACGACAGCCTGCATGAGCGGCAGCGCGAAGTTGACGAGAACCACGGACATGAGCAGCCGCGGCAGCAGAATCCGCGCCGTGTACAGGCTGCGCAGGCCGTGCCCCCACATGATCCGGTAGGACGCCCACACGGCCACGACCACGAGCGCAGCGTTGGCGACGAGCTGCACCTTGGGCTCGAAGGCCTGGATGGTCGCGTTAGCGGTGAAATCGCGGGTCGATTCGAAGTCGGTCGTTTGCAGGATGAACCGAAACCAAACGTTGAGGACCAGCCCCACGCTGTCGTGGAGCATCGACTTGACGATGAGATTCGGGTGCGCGAACGGAAACAGGACGGTGGCGATTCCGGTCAACTGAATGACGAGATTCTGGAGCTCACCCAGCACCTGCCCCGGATCCATCAGTGGCTGCCGGGCACCGATTTGGTGAGGATGTCGACCAGCGACCCGGCGATCTCCACGCCGATGGTTCCGACGACGATGCGCTGGATCCACTGCTTGGCCGCGAGCGCCGACTTCGATTCGGCCGCTGTGATCTTCCACAGGAACGCGAAGATGAACGCGAGGGCGCCGATGGACGCCACGAGAGCCTGGCCGATATGGATCCAGGTCGTGATCAGGTTCGTGATCGGCGTGATGTCAGGGTCGGCGGCCAGAAATGTCATGCAGTGCCTCCAGCGGGTTTTAGTCGGAGGCTAGGAGCAGGGATCGATCAGCGAAACCCTGGCTGTTAAGGCCGGCTCAAGGGACCAGGCCGTCTCTGAAGCTCAAGCCAAGCGGTCGACGCGGCGCAATCGATAGAGCTGGATGGCGATTCCGATCAGCATTAGGCTCGAGGTCAGGATGTCGCCCCCAACATCGTCGATCTCCGCGCGTTCGATGACGATCGCCGACAGGTTGGTGATGAGGGCAATGCCCGCGATCAGGGGCCAGATGTTGATCGGCCGAAATCGCAGCCCTGGCCAGAACAGCCAGATCGCCGCCAGTGCGCCAAGCGTGTAGTCGATGTATTCGTCGATGTGGTGCGACGGAATGGTCTCGTCGACCACGTCGGGAATCAGAAAGATGGCAATGCCGAGCACCAACGCAAAGGGGAAGTAGTTCCGGCGTCGGTTGCTAAGCTCCTCGGCCGACCGATTTGACTTGTCAGCTCGCAGCTGAGCGATCGCCGCGGCGATGAGGACGACTCCGATCAGCGCAGCAGCGATGACGTACGGCAGGTCGGTGGACGTGGGGGCGGAGAACACGCGCCTATCCAGAATGGCGGCCGCGCACGCGGTTTTCGACTCCGTCGAGGAGGATCTCGAGTGCGGCTGCCGACTCGCCATCCGCCGCTGCAGGAACCTCAACTTTCACAGGCTCGATTGCTTTCGCCTCCGAATCGAGATTCACCTGGACGGCGCCGCCGTTGATCCGCAGCTGATATCGATCTGTGGCAACGGCTGCGCCTTCTTCGCTTTCCCACTGCGAGTCCGTCACGGCTGCTTTGACCGCATAGTCGTCGAGCTTGATGCGCACTGCCCCAGTGCTGATGTCCGCGGCCACCGCGACCCCGCGCGGCCGGTGAAGGGTCAGACCGACCACACCGCCAGAAACCTCAATTGGGATCACGCCTCGCGGCCGCGGCAGAAAGCACTCCACTTTCGCGGCTCCGCTGTCGAGCTTGATCCCGCGAACGTCCAGACCCGCGACCTCGAGCACCGTGTTCCACGTCGCGCCCTGGATCTGGAAACGCCAGGGGTGGCGGGGGTTCAACTCGATCTCGCCATAGCCCACGCCACGTAGGCGCCGGACCACCACACGCTCACCGCTGACGATGGCGGGCGCTGCCGAGGCCCGGTCATGGGCAGTCCTGATGAGCCCTTGCATATCGGTGCCGGGTCGCACACGCACGCCACGCGATCCTGAGTCGATCGCGATCGAGGCGACTGAACCGGCTTCGACCTCGAGCTTTGCGGCCGGCGAGGGCGAGGCCACGACGTTGACCATCACCATCAGCGCGACATCTGTAGCCTCGGCCGGCTGCAGACCCGCCGTCTGGAGCTGCTTCTTCAGCCCCGTGTAGGCGGCACTGCCGGTCAGGGATTCCGGGACCTCGAGCAGGATCCGGTTGGCGTCCTTCTGGGCGTCCACACGCTCGCGGAGTGCGGCCGCCATGTCGACCACCGCCGACCGCCAATCGGAAGGGCCGCGCGGGGGCCGAACGGTCTCCAGGATGGACTCCGCAAGGAGCTCCATGAGCTCGCGGCGGTCCCGAACGTGCCAGTACAGCGACGCCGCCTTGACCTCGAGCCTGTCGGCCAGCGCCCGCATCGACAGGCCCTCCAGGCCGTCCTCTCCGATCAGCTCGAGGGCCGCGCCGACCAGGCGCTCCCTGGTGAGTCCTGGCTGCCGCTCTTCCTCAGGGGCCAATTCGTTGATTCTCCTCTATTTCTCTTAGTGGGGCTTGTATATCTAACATCGTTAGGGGTATTATGTTCGAACACCGCCCCTAACGGCGTTAGATAAAGGAGAAATGGAGATGCAGACCATGGAAACGCGGAGATGGCGACTCAAGGGTCCAGAGATGGAAGGACCGATTGCCCGGTGGTACGCGCGGGTGCGCGGATCGGAGAGCCAGCTGGAAGCG
>VBFD01000003.1:4879-30348 GCA_005883585.1 Chloroflexota bacterium | reverse complement strand
CGAGAAGTAGCAGAGGTGCTCGTGATAAATGGTGTCGAACTCCAGCGACTCCACCATGGGTTTGACGTGCGGGACCTCGATGATGGCCACGCCGCCGGGCTTCAACACTCTTGCGATGGCGGCGACGAAACCGTTGAGGTCGCTGACATGCGCGAGCACGTTGTTGGCGTGAACGACGTCCGCCAGCGTGCCTTCGCGATGCAGCTCATCGGCAACCTCGGTGCCGAAGAACCTGGTGAGGGTGTTGATTCCGCGCTCGCGTGCCGCCTCCGCGACGTTGGCGGCGGGCTCGATCCCCAGCACCGGTACTCCGGCGTCGCGGTAGAACTGCAGCAGGTAGCCGTCGTTGCTTGCCAGCTCGATGACCAGGCTGTCGGGTCCGAGACCGCGCGTCTCGATGACGCGGCTCGCCAGCTGCTCCGCATGGCGGAGCATGGTCTCGGCAAACGACGTGAAGTAGAGGTAGTGGCTGAACAGCTGCTCCGGCGGCACGGTCTCCGTGATCTGCACCAGCGCGCATTCAGGACAGAACGCGAGGTCGAGCGGGTAGCGGGCCTCGGGCCGGCTCAGCTGCTCTTCGGTCAGGAGGGCGTTGGCGAGCGGCGTTTCTCCAAGCGACAGGACCAGCTCGAGATGCTTGCTTCCGCAGGAGCGGCAGGCGACGCCTGTCACGTGGTCGCGCCCAGCAGCTTGCGGTACCACGCGATCGTGAGCTCGAGTCCCTGGTCGAGCTCGAATAGCGGCGCCCATCCCAGCTTCGTGCGTGCCTTCTCGGCGCTCAAGTACTGGCACTGGATTTCGTTGATGGCTTCGTTGCGGACGTCCGGTTCGGCTTTCGACCCCATCAGATGCAGGATCCGCTGGGTGAGGTCCAGCACGGTGATCGGCTGCTCGTTCGAGAAGTTGAACGCTTCTCCGGCGAGCTCACGATTTTCGGCGAGGTGCTCGGCCAGGAACATGTACGCGGCGGCGCCATCCTCGACGTAGAAGTAGTCGCGCACGAATTGCCCATCGGAGCGGATGACCGGGCGCTGGCCGCGCAGCACCGAGCGAATGGTGCCCGGCACGATCCGGCTCCAGTTCAGGTCGCCGCCGCCGTAGAAGTTCCCGCAGCGCGTGATCGCGAGCGGCACGCCATACGTGACCGCGTACGCCTGCGCGATGAGGTCGGCCGCGGACTTGCTGACGTCGTAGGGGTGCCGGCCGTGGAGCGGCATGGTCTCGTCGTACGGAAGCTTCGCCTGCTCTCCATAAGCCTTGTCGGAGGAAGCCAGGACGATCTGCTTCACCATCGGGCTCCGGCGTGAGGCTTCCAGCAGCGCCCACGTGCCCTCGACGTTGGTCTCGAAAGTGGAAACGGGGTTGCGGTTGGCGATGGGCACGATCGTCTGGGCGGCGAGGTGGATGACCGTGTCGATCTCGTGCTCGCCAAGCGTTCGCTCGATGAGGCGCTGGTCGCGAATGTCGCCTCGAACTACCTTGACGCGCTCGAGCATGCCCGAGCTGTTCAGCTCGCTCTGGGGTATCCAGTCGCGGACGATGCACACAACATCGGCATCGGCGTCGAGCAGCCGGCGGACGAGCCAGCCCCCGACCAGGCCTGTGGCCCCGGTGACCAGCGTCGGCCGGTCTCGCCAGAAGGTCACTCCCAGTTCCTCCACGGTGCGCGCCCGCTCTGCCACAGCGATTCGAGCAGCCTCACGTCGCGAAGAGTGTCCATCGACTGCCAGAAGCGGTCGTGGCGATACGCGACCAGCTCGCGATCGGCGGCGAGCCGCGTCAGGACGTCCGCCTCGAGGCTGTCGTCGTCGTCCTTCATGTACGTGAAGATTCGAGGCTCGAGGCACATGAAGCCGCCGTTGATCCAGCCCTCGCCGATCTGCGGTTTCTCCATGAATTCGGTGACCAGGTCGCCGTCGAAGTTCAGGGCGCCGAAACGCGCGGGAGGCCTGACCGCGGTGAGGGTGGCGATCTTCCCATGCTTGCGATGGAACTCGAGCAGCTTGCTCATGTCGACGTCCGACACGCCGTCGCCGTAGGTCAGCATGAACGTCTCATCCTCGAGCCACGGCTGCAGCCTCTTGACGCGCCCGCCGGTCGAGGTCTTGAGGCCGGTGTCCATCAGATGGACCTTCCAATCGTCGACCTCCGACTCGTGAAAGCTCGCGCGGCCGGTGGCGACGTCGATGGTCACGCTCTTGCTCATGCCGTGGTAGTCGAGGAAGTAGCGCTTGATGACCTCGCCCTTGTAACCGAGGGCGACGAAGAACTCCTTGAATCCCTGGGTCGCGTACGACTTCATGATGTGCCACAGGATCGGGCGCTCTCCGATGTCGACCATCGGTTTTGGACGCAGCTCCGTCTCCTCGGAGAGCCGGGTGCCGAGGCCACCGGCCAGGATCACGACTTTCATGCGGCGACTAGCCTACCAATGGGTTCCGTTTTCTGCCTCCGGCCCGCAATGGTCACTGAATACCCGACTGCCCACCAGAACAGGAAGGTGACCGAGAAGTCGGACCACACGTCGCTGGTCAGCGTGATCAGGATCAGCCCCACTCCGCCCACAGCTGCGACAAGGGGCAGAGCCTGCGCGAGCGACCGGCGTGGAGCGATGAGGAAGGCGCGCAGGCCGAAGTACATGCCGAGGACATACAGCGCGACATAGAGCACGCCACCCACGAGGCCGACATCGCCGAAGAAGCCGAGCACCGCGCTCTCGCCGGTCCCCGCAGTGTCGACGGTTGTCTGCACAAAGCGATGGACCGATCCGCCCAACCCGCTGCCAAGCGGGTGATGGCTGACCACCTTCATGTCGGCGGCGAGGGCGCGCACGTGTTCGGCAAACGAGGGGTCGCCGATGTACAGGATCGTGTGCCGGTGCGATTCGCCGGGCAGCAAGTACGGGTCCACGACAGGCCCGACCTGCGGGTACAGGAACAGGACGGCGGCCACGCATGCGATGACCACCGGAGCCAGCGCCAGGGCAAGCCGCGTCCTCAAAAGCACCGCGAGCAAGACGACCTCGCCCGCCAGCATCAACAGCGCCAGCCTTGTGACGGCGAAGAGAATTCCGAGGAGTAGGAACGCCGCCGCCACGGCTGCGAGCGCCCTTGTGCGCCGGCTCAGGTTGGGTCGATCCATCATCACGACCGCGATCGGCCATGCGAGCAGCCCGGTGTATGCGATGCCCAGCGGGCTGATGTACGTGGACACCATGCGCCTGAGCAGCAGGCCGTCGGGCAGGCTCTGAAAGAAGTTGGCGGGCAAGCCGGCGGGGCCGTTGTATTTGAAGCCCAGCCAGCTCGAGAAGAGGTTGACGCCCCAATCGAGCCAGGTCGCCGTGGGCACGAGCCAGAGCTCGTAGAGGCCGAAGGCGCCGACGACGGCACCCGCGCCGACGATGAGCCAGTACGCATCTCTCAGGTCGAGCTCAGACGGGCTCGAGAAGACCCGGCCCAGCGCGTAAAGCAGCGGGATGAGCGCCGCGGTGCGGAAGGCGGCCAGCCTCTGCAGGAAGTTCGCGCTGCCGGGCAGCACGCTCGAGGGCAGCAGCAGGTACACGATCAAGACCAAAGCGAACGCGAGCACGATCCAGTCAGTTGGAATCAGTTGTGGAAGCAATCGCCGCACCTGCCCTCTCTCGCGTGCCTGCAGCAGCCGGCGGAGCGCCAGCAGGCTGAGGAGGATCAGGACCAGCTCCTTCCAGCTCTGCACGACGCGGATCAGCGCGGGAGGAGTGTGCAGGGCAAGCAGGACCATCAACGCGAAGTTGTGAATCGCCATTCCCCCGACCAGGACGCCCAGCCCGACGAACGGCCGGCGCCACACGAGCCACAGTCCCGCGGCGACGAGACAGAGCAGGAGGACGGCGAGACCCGCGCCGATCACGGAGTTGGGCACGGCGCTCAAGATAGTCGGTGCCCCTGAGGGCTGGTTGCGAGCGTTACCCTGTCCGGCATGGCTCGCCGGTCACCCGGCGGTCAGGCCCGAGTCGAACAGGCCACGCCGCCGGCCATCACCATTCCGCTGCCGATCACGCCGCCGGCGGGTCGTCTTGTCTTCCTTCCACCCGACTGGCTGCCCAAAGCGCTCATCGCCGGTGACATCGTCATCGCGGCGGCGTCGGTGCTGCTCGCGTACTGGTTCCACCACAGATTCGACCCGATCCACACCCTCACCCCGGGCGAGCTGCCGCTCGGGCCGTACCTGGCCGCGATCCCGTTCGTGGTCCTCATCTACGTCGCCGCGCTGACCGCCAATCACCAGTACCAGTCCTGGCGCGGGCGCACCCTCGTGGACCTCCTGCTGCAGCTCTACAGCGGTATCGGTCTGGCGGCCATATTGATTCTGGCGGTGATCTCGATCACCAACCTGGGATCTCACTACTCCAGGCTGACGATCACCTACGCCATAGTCCTCAGCGCGGTCCTCATGACCGTCGAGCGCTACTTCCTGCGCCAGTACGAGACCCGCTTGCGAAGGCAGGGGATCGGCACGGAGCGCGTGCTGATGGTCGGCACCGGGGCCGGAAGCGAGATGCTGATCCAGCGGATGAACATGTTTCCGCAGTACGGGTTCCAGGTCATCGGCGTCGCCGACGACGATCGCGCGCCCGGCTCGACCTTCGCCGGGGCGCCGGTGGTCGGCAAGATCGACGAGCTGCACAGCCTGGCGCAGGACCTGCGCGTCGACCAGGTCTTCCTGGCCCTGACGAGCGGCAGCCGCACCGAGCTCATGAAGCTGATCAAGCTCTGCGAGGATCAGAACCTCGAGTTCAAGATCGTCCCCGACCTGCTCGACGTCATGAGCACGCGCGTCGACGTGAATGCCATCGACGGCGTGCCGCTGGTCGGCATCCGGTGCAACCGGCTGCGCGGCGCCAATGCCGCGATCAAGCGCGCCATCGACGTCGCGGTCAGCGCCGTCCTGCTGCTGGTGCTGAGCCCGATCCTGCTGATCATCGCGGTGTTCATCAAGGTCACCTCGCCCAAGGGGCCGGTCATCTTCCGGCAAGAGCGCATCGGCATGTACAGGCGGCCGTTCATGGTGTTCAAGTTCCGGACGATGATCCCGGACGCGGAGGCGGCGAGCGGACCGATGGTCGCCAAGCCTGGCGATCCGCGCACGACGATGTTGGGCCGGATCTTGCGGCGGATCAGCCTCGACGAGCTGCCGCAGCTCTACAACATCCTGCGAGGCGACATGAGCCTGGTCGGGCCGCGCCCGCAGCCAACGTTTTTCGACGAGCGCTACAGCGTCGACGTGCCGCGCTACTTAGAGCGACAGCAGGTGCGGCCGGGCCTGACGGGTTGGGCGGAGGTCAACGACCTTCGCGGCGCGGCCCCCATCGGCGACCGCACGCTCTACGACGTTTCACCTGCGCGCTGGCGCCCGCCTACGTCATTCGCTGGCGGTACGGTTTTTATCCGACCACCCTGCTGGAGACGGCGATCGTGGTGACGGTGCTCGTCTTCGCATTGGAAACGTGGCGCGGTCACCTTGCACTGCAGTGGCGAACAGCGTTCACGGTTCCGGCGCTGATCTTCATTCTCGCCGGTGCGATATCGGTGCTGGTCGCCCCGAACAGAACCGCGGGGCTCGGCTTGTTCCGCGCCTACATCATCGAACCGATCGCCTTCGCGTTCGTGCTGATGCACGCGGTCACCACGTGGAGGCGCGCAGTCGTCGTGCTTTCAGGCTTCGCCGTTGCCGGCGTTGTGGTCGGCATCGCCAACTCGGTCGTCGTCATCGAGGCATTGCGCGCGCACACGTACGACGTCACGCAGACGCCGCCGGTCGTCATCTTCACCACGGCCAACGCGCTGGCGCTGTTCCTGGGCCCGCTGATCGCCGTCGCGGCGAGTTTGTTCCTGCACGGGACGGATCGCGTGACGCGCAT
The DNA here is from genome assembly GCA_005883585.1 of Chloroflexota bacterium. Lineage (GTDB taxonomy): Bacteria > Chloroflexota > Dormibacteria > Dormibacterales > Dormibacteraceae > UBA10449. The sequence goes on along the minus strand of VBFD01000003.1, from coordinate 24,449 downwards.
CGGCAGCGGCGCCTTCCTGATCGTCGCCGTGCCGTCAATGCTCCTCAGCTTCTCGCGTGGCGGCTACCTGGCGATGGCCGCGGTCGCGATTGGGCTGGCTCTTTCGCACCGGCGCCGCTGGTTGTTGCTGGCCGGCCTGGTGATCGCGGGCGGTTTGGTCTCCGCCATACCGCCGATCTTTCATCGGATCTCGATCGAGTTTCAGAACGTCGGCGGGACCACGTTCTTCGGCCGCGCGGGCCGCCTCGAGCTCTGGTCGGCGACGTTGCGAATGCTCAGCCACTACCCGATCTTCGGCGTCGGCCTGTCGGGTTTTGCCGAGCGCATCGGCCCGTACTGGAACGCCAACCATCCAGAGCGCTTCATCGACCCGCACAACATCGTCCTCAACTTCTGGGTCGAGACAGGGCTGCTCGGCCTGTTCGCGTTCGTATGGCTGCTGGTGGTCGTGCTTCGCATTTCCTGGGAGGGCTGGAAGCAGTCCGATTCCGAGTGGCGCCCGATATTCCTCGGCGTTCTGCTGGCGATGGTCGCGATCGTCGTCCACGGTCTGGTCGACGTGCCCTACTTCAAAAACGATCTCAGCCTCTTGTTCTGGGCTCTTGCGGGGCTGGCCGCCGCCGGCCAGAAGACGCTGAAAACCGGGCTGCGGTAAAGTCCCCGGCAAGATGGCCAAGAACACTTCCGACAGTCGTGGCGATCGCGGCTTCTGGACCGGCAAGCGCGTGACCATCACGGGCGGCCACGGTTTTCTAGGCCGGCGAGTCGTGAGCCTTATCGAATCGCTGGGCGCGAACGTCACGACCTTCGGCAGCAGCGAGTACAACCTCACCAAGCAGGCGGACATCGCCCGCATGTACGAGGACCAGCGGCCCGAGATCGTCATCCACCTCGCCGCGAAGGTGGGCGGCATCGGCGCCAACCGCGACAACCCGGGCTCGTTCTTTTACGAGAACGCGATCATGGGCATCGAGCTCATGGAGCAGGCGCGGCACAACGACGTGAGCAAGTTCGTGCAGGTCGGGACGGTCTGCGCCTACCCGAAGTTCGCTCCGATCCCTTTCTCGGAGGACGACCTGTGGAACGGGTACCCGGAGGAGACGAACGCCCCATACGGCCTGGCCAAGAAGATGCTGCTCGTGCAAGCCCAGGCCTATCGCGAGCAGTACGGCTTCAACGGCATCTACCTGCTGCCCGTCAACCTCTACGGTCCGGGCGACAACATCGACCTGCACAACTCGCACGTGATCCCGGCGCTCATCCGCAAATGCCTCGAGGCTCGCGACGCGAAGGCGGCATCCGTCGAGGTGTGGGGCACGGGCTCGCCGACGCGCGAGTTCCTCTATGTCGATGACGCGGCTCAAGCGATCGCGCTGGCGACCGAGCGCTACGACAAACCGGAGCCGGTCAACATCGGCAGCTCCCAGGAGATCTCCATCAAAGACCTGGTCGAGCTGGTCGTCGACCTGACCGGGTTCGAGGGCCAGGTCGTTTGGGATCACACCAAGCCCGACGGCCAGCCTCGGCGCAAGCTCAACGTCGACCGCGCATGGAAAGAGTTCGGATTCCGCTCGTCGACGGCGTTCCGCGACGGGCTGCGCGACACCATCCGCTGGTACCAGCAGGTCATGGCCGGCTCGCGTTCGTAAGCCACCACAACTGATCAAGGAGATCGCGATGTCGACCCTCGCCTTCGATCCCGAAGAGACCACCCATTGGGAGCAGTCACACCCTCGCTCGATCGCACCTGAGCAGTGGACCAAGTTCGAGGGTTATGCCGCCGAGATGTTCTCCGCTTTCGGAATGGACCTCGACACGCCGGGTACCAAGACCACGCCATTCCGCTTCGTGCACGCGCTCTTCGACGCCACCAACGGGTACGAGGGTGACCCCAAGCTGCTCACGGCCTTCCCGACCGAATGCCGTGGCGGCTCCGACTGCAACATTGCGCAGACGATCGAGGGACCCATCGAATTCTTTTCGCTGTGCGAGCACCACGCGCTTCCGTTCCACGGCCATGCGTACATCGGTTACATCGCGCACGAGGAAATCATCGGCATCTCCAAGCTGACCAGGCTCGTGCGCGTCTTCGCGCGGCGCTTCACGGTTCAGGAGCGCGTCGGGGTCGAGATCGCCGACGAGCTGGTGCGCCTGCTGGAGCCGCACGGGGTCGCCGTGCACCTGAATGCGATGCACCTTTGCACGCAGATGCGAGGGGTGCGCGAGGCTCACTCGCGGACCTTGACCTCGAACTGGCGCGGCAACTACGAAACGGATCCCCAGCTCAGGACCGAGTTCCTCCAGGCTGCGAGGGGTCTCAGCGACCACTGACAGCAGCACCCGTGCTCGCGCCGTTCAGCGTTTTGGCAGATGAAACGCATCGCCCTTCTTACGATTTGCCCGAGGCGCTGAGCCAGATCTACGGGCGGCTTGGTTTCGCGGATCGGGTCCTGTACTCGAACTTCGTCTCGTCGCTGGACGGCGTGGTGACGGTCGGCTCCGGGATCTCGGCCGGCTCGGTGATCAGCGGCAAGAACCAGGCGGACCGGTTCCTGATGGCGCTCCTGCGCGCCTGCGCCGACGCGGTGGTCATCGGCGCCGGCACGCTGCGCGCGACCCCGGGCCACCTGTGGACTCCCGCTCATGTCTATCCCGACCTCGCGTCCGAGTTCGCCTCGTTGAGGCAAACACTCGGCCTCGGTCTGGAGCCGCGGCTGGTGTTGCTGACCGCCACCGGTGACCTGGACTTGAAGCATCCCGCGCTTGTGAAGGGAGCCGTCGTGCTGACGACCAGGGCCGTGGCCGACCAGATCGGCAGCCGGTTGCCGCCTGCCTGTGAGGTGATCGCCCTGGGCGAGGGCAAGACGCTCAACATCAAGCATGCCTTCGGTGAGTTGACCAGGATGGGCATGGACGTCGTGCTCACCGAGGGCGGGCCGCATCTCATGGGCGAGCTGATCAAAGCTCAGCTCCTGGACGAGATGTTCCTGACGCTTTCACCCGTGCTTGCGGGACGAGACAAGGAGCTCCGCCTGGGAATGGTCGAAGGCGCCGAGCTCCTGCCGAAGCTTCCGGTCTGGAGCCGCCTCCTCAGCGCCCGGCGCCACGGCGACTACTTATTTCTGCGCTACGCCTTGCCGCGTCCCTGAGCTGAGTCGAGAGCGCGCGTCCGCAGCGCGCGCTTCGTGCCGTCCTGCGACTCGAGCAGAGAGCGCCGCACCGGCCCCGGCAGGTCCCGCTCGAGCAACCGGTCCACGAGCGCAACCACCTCTGGTGTGACGATCGTCACCGGGTAGTACAGCTTCGTGAACACGAGCGCCTCGTCTATGTCATGCGACTCCCAGAACGGCAGGAGAGTGTCGAAGTAGGGCTGCACGTATTCGGCCAGGATGGATTCCTGGTCGGGCCGGTGGAAACCGTCGGCGATCGCCTTCTTGGTGGCGAGAGAAACGCGCCCGTTGGTGACGGCCTCCCACGCCTCTGCCTTGGCCGCCGGCACCGGACGCGCCGCCCGGGCAGCGGCGGCGGCGCGGCTTCCGATGTCGGTGGGGTCTCGCTCGAGCTCGTCGGCGATGACCTCGGGCCCCGCAGCGCCAACCGTAGCGAGCGCGATCACCGCGGCCCAGCGGACGGTGAAGTCCACGGCCAGGCCATCGGGCCGGGTCCTACCGTCGAGGAGTCCCGCCACCCAGTCGAGGTCCTCAGGCCGGCGGGCCGCATCGATGAAGGTGAGCGTCCAGTGCAGCTGGAGGTCGCTGCCCGGCGGGATCCGCTGCAGCCAGTCGAAGGCGCCTCGTGCGACCGCCTCGCGCAGCGCGCCACGCTTTGCGGGATCGGCGAACTCCTCGAATGCGGTGAAAGCGCGGAAGATCAGCGACTGGAAAACGGCCGGATCGTCCTCGACGCCGATGCATCGGAGCGAGATGTCGACGTAGTCGCCGGAGGGCAGTTCAGCGTTGCGCACCATGTCCCACAGGCTGCCCCACACGACCGCGCGCGCCAGGTCGTCGTCGAGCCGCAAGTGACCCTGGAGGAGCACATCGAGGGACTTCGTATCGATCGCAACTCTCGCGTATGCGAGGTCGCCGTCGTTGACGAGCACGAAGTCACTCGCGACCTGGCCGGCGAGCTGAGGTATAGGAGTTAGCGCGCCGGCAACGTCGAGGTCGACGGTGCCTCGCCGCTCGAACGCCCAGTCGGCGTCGGCGCTGACGTCGAACAGACCGATCCGCAGGTGGTGCGGGCGCAGGATGGGATTCGACGCGGGCGCCGTCTGCAACACCGCGGCCGACTTGATTTTGCCGTCCTCGATTTCCTGCTCCACGGCCAGCTTGTTCAACCCTGCTTCCTCGAGCCAGACGTGCGCCCACTCTTTCAAGTCGCGTCCGGATGCTTCTTCGAGCGCCGCGAGAAAGTCCGCGAGGGTGGCATTGGCGTATGAGTGGCGCTCGAGGTAGAGGTGCACGCCGTCGAAGAAGGTGTCTTCGCCCAACCACGCGGCAAGCTGCTTGAGGACCGCCCCGCCCTTGTTGTAAGTGATCTTGTCGAAGTTGAGATGCACTGAATCGACATCGGGGATGTCGGCCACGATGGGGTGGGTCGTCGGCATCTCATCCTGGATCCTCGCCTCGACCTTGGTGTCGGCCGCGAAAAACGTCCAGGCGTCCTTGAACCGCGTCGCCTCAGCGCTCGCGAGGCTGCCCATGTAGGTGGCGAAGCTCTCGTTGAGCCAGAGGTCGTCGAACCATTTCATCGTCACCAGGTCGCCGAACCACATATGCGCCATCTCATGGAGGATCGTGTTCGCTCGTCTCTGGCGCGCAGCTTGAGTGACGCGCGAGCGAAAGATGTACCGCTCGCTGAAAGTCACGCATCCCGGGTTCTCCATCGCGCCGGCAGAGAACTCGGGCACGAAGAGCTGGTCGTACTTGCCGAACATGTAGGGGATCCCGTACTTCGACGCGAAATAGTCGAGACCCGAGCTGGTGATCTCGACGATCTCCGCTGTCTCATTGGTGTCGAGGTATTGCGCGAGCGATTGGCGGCAGTACAAGCCGACCCCGATGTCGCCGTGCTGCCTGTGAACCGAGTGGTACTCGCCGGCCACAAGCGCCGAGAGGTAGGTGGAGATGACCTTGGTGGTGGGGAAGCGCCACACGCCGCCGTCGTTGGTGGCGCCGTCGCTGTTGGAGACGACAGTCCACTCTTTGGGCGCTTTGACCTGGAACGTGAATGTGCCTTTGATGTCGGGCTGGTCGAAGCACGCGAACACTCGGTGGGCGTCGTTGCTTTCGAAGGAGGTGTGGAGGTACGAGCGGCCGTCGAGCGGATCCTGGAAGCGACTCAACCCGGTCCCGTCGTGCATGTACTTCGCCGTGCCCGTGACGTGCAGCACGTTGTTCTCTTCGAGGTGGGGGAGGGCGATCCGCCCGCCGTCGAACGCGCCGGACGGGAGCGCCTTGCCGTTCAGCTCGATGCGCTCGACCGCCGGGCCGATGAATTCGACGAAGGTGCCGGCGCCGGGCTGGCGGCAGGTGAATTCGACGGTGGTGTCCGTTGCGAACGTCTCGTCGCTGCCGGTGAGGTCCAGGTGGACCTCGTATCGCGGTTCCGACAGGAGCGCGGCGCGCGACCGGGCTTCCTCACGGGTGAGATTGTTTCGAGTGGTTATGAACTTGACTTTAGGCCGTTCCGATCAGCAGGATTCGGCGCTGCCCGGGAGGAAGTAGGCGCCAGAAGCGGCCACGGCGGTGCCGGCTTGCGCGAGCACGACGATGGCACCGGCCTTGGCGGAGGGCAGCGTTATCGCGAAGCCGCCCTTCGGTGCGGGCAGGAAGATCCGGAATGTGGGATTGGGCGTGTCAGTCCGCTTGAAGACAGTCGTGGTCGTGCCCGTACAGCGGTCGAAGAAGTTCACCGAGTAGGTCAGCTGGCCGACGGCTGCGTCGTAGTAGATCCCGATGTCGACGTGGCAGGTTCCGTTCAGCGTGCAGCTGGTGTCCGCCGACGTGGCCCCCTGGCAAGGCGCCTGTGGCAGGCAGAATTGGACTTTGGTGATCGGGCTGCTGCTCTCGGGCGCGTAGGCCGGCACCGGCTGCAGCGCGGTTCCAGATGAAGGCGAAGCCTTCGGTGAGGTCTTCGGTGAGGTCTTCGGTGAGGTCTTCGTGCCGGGTGACTGCGTTGTGCCGACGTTGTTTGAGGATCCACCTCGAGTGGCCGCGAAAATGCCGCCGCCCACGCCGATCAGAAGCAGCAGCACGATGGCCGCGATCGCCGGCACCAGCCATGGCGGCCGCTCGGTCGGCTGGTCGCGGACCGGGCGGCGGGGGGCGGGGGGCTTTCGCGCGGGCGCCGACGGCACCGGGACCGGAGCCGGCGTCGAAACCGGTGCGCGGGTGGTCGTCGGTGAAGGCGCGGGCGCCACGTACGCCGGGGCGGCAGGCGTCGGTTCGGGTGGGGCCTTCTCCACTTCCTTGGGGGCGATCTCCCCGGCCGGCGTCCAAGCCGGGGTCGGAATCGAGGTCCAGCTGGGCTTCGACTCGGCCGGGGCGGGCTCCGGCGCCTTCTCCGGGGCCGGGGCCGCGGGCTCTGCCGGCGCCTCGGTGGCAGGCTTGGGCGGAAGGGGAGCGGGTTCCCACGTTTCGATTGGCTTTGGCGTGGGCTCGGCAGGCTTGGGGGGCGCTGCGGGGGCCTCCGGCGGGGGCGCGATCGGCACGCCGCCCCAGGTAGCTTGCGGGGAGACCGGTTTCTCATCCCACGTTGGGACCGCTGAGGGCGGCGAAGGCGGCTCGGCCGGCTTCGGCGGGACGGTTGGGAACGTTTCGGGCGCCCGGGGCGCGGGCTCGTAGGAGGCCGGTGGGCGCACCTCCTCGTCGGGAGGTCGAGGCGGTGGTACATAGGGCGGCGGGACCGGAGGCGCTGGAGGGGGCGGATAAGTTTCAAGCGAACGCGAAGGGGCGTCATAAGACACCGGAGCGCGCGCGGGCGTCTCGTCGGGCGCGGGGCTCGGAGTGAAGGTGCTCGTGGGCGCAGGAGGCTGCTGTTGCGGAGCCGGGGCGGGGGCCGGCGCGGGCGCGGGCGCGCCCCAGGGCAGCGGTCCTGATGGCGTTTGCGTATGCGATGTCGACGGTGCGGGCGGGAACGTCTCCTTGGGCAGGAACGGAGTGATCGATGGCATCTCGCGACCGCCTGCACGCAACGCGAGCTCCGACTGCGCGGCGGTCATGCGGTCAGGCGCGAGCAGGGCGGCTGCCATTTCGCGCAGCGCTCCCTGGGCTCTGTCCGCGGCCGGGCCCATCGCGCCGCTTGCCATCGAGCGCATCGTGACCACCAATCCGGGCGGGATGCTCGGCGGGGCCGGCGCGCCGGCCGGGTCCACGCCGAATGCCGCGCATATCGCCATGCCACATGAGCGCACGTCCGCACGCAGATCGCTTTGCGATGGAGCGCCACGCACCGCGGCCGCGGGATGACCGCTGAGCCGCACCTCACCGTTTCCGGTCACGCGAATCGCGGCGGCGCCGAAACCGCCCATCGCGATGCCGGCCTCGTGCAGTGCCGCGACGCCCGACAGGACCGCGGCGCCGAGCGCGGCAGCCGCGGGCGGCGTGAGCGGCCCGCGAGAGAGGATCGTGCCCAATGGCGTGCCTTCGTTCGGCTCCACCGCGACCCAGATACCGTTGGGATCCGTGCCCCATGCAAGCACCGGAGCCAGCGCCGGGTGCCGGTGGTCGGCCAGCCTCTGCAGGCGGGGAACCGCGGCCGCGGCTTCAGCTGCGGGCGCCGGAATCTCGTGGATCACGACCGCCTTTCCGCTCTTGAGCACCGCCTTCCAGCCCTGGCCCGCGCCAGGCGCGACGAGCTCGATCAGCTTCGGTTTGGTCTCGCTCTCGGGCATATCGGGTGCATGGTAACCTTGCGGCACATGGCTTATGTCATCGTTCAGCCGTGCGTCGGGGTAAAAGATGCCTCTTGCGTAGAGGTCTGCCCCGTGGACTGTATTCACACTGACGACGCGGCAACGATGTATTTCATCGATCCCGACGAGTGCATCGACTGCGGCGCTTGCGTTGATCCCTGCCCCGTCGACGCCATCTTCCCCGAGGACGAAGTTCCGGAGCAGTGGCGCGAATACATCAAGATCAACGCGGACTATTTCAAGAATCCTAAGTAAGCTCCTGGCGCAGTCCTAAGGCTTGGCGAGGCACTCAGTCACCCTGGTCCCTGGGGACGGGGTCGGCCCCGAGATATGCGACGCGGCCGTGCGCGTGCTCGAGGCCACGGGCGTCCAGTTCGACTGGGACGTGCAGCAAGCCGGCGAGGCCGCCATCAAAGAGTTCGGGACGCCGCTGCCAGAACCTGTGCTCGCCTCCATCCGCAAGAACAAGGTCGCGCTCAAAGGGCCGATCACCACACCAATTGGATCCGGTTTTAGAAGTGTCAACGTTGCTTTGCGCCAGGAGCTCGACCTGTATGCGCTCGTGCGCCCGGTCAAGGCCTACAAGGGCGCGCGCAATCTGCGCGACGACCTCGACTTCGTCATCGTGCGCGAGAACACGGAAGACATCTACGCGGGCATCGAGTTCGAGCAGGGCACGACCGACGCTTCGCATCTGATCGAAGAGATCTCGACGCTGGCGAAGAAGAAGATCCGGCCCGACAGCGGGCTGTCCATCAAGCCGATCTCGATCAGCGGCTCAGAGCGGATCGTGCAGTTCGCGTTCGACTACGCGCGCAAGAACAAGCGGCGCAAGGTGACCGCGGTGCACAAGGCGAACATCATGAAACACACCGACGGCCTGTTCCTCTCCGTCGCGCGCAAGGTGGCCGAGCGCAATCAGGACATCGAGTTCGAGGACCGGATCGTCGACAACATGTGCATGCAGCTGGTCTTGCGGCCGCGCGAGTACGACATCCTCTGCTGCCCCAACCTCTACGGCGACATCATCTCCGACCTCGGCGCGGGCATGATCGGCGGGCTTGGCCTGGCGCCGGGCGCGAACATAGGGACGAACGGCGCTGTGTTCGAGGCGACCCACGGCAGCGCGCCCAAGTACGCCGGACTCAACAAGGTGAACCCGATGGCCGTGATGCTGTCGGGCGTGCTCATGCTTCGCCACCTCGAGGAGAAAGCTGCAGCCGACGCGCTCGAAACAGCGATCGCAGATGTGATCGCACTGGGCAAGAATGTCACCTACGACCTCAAGGAGAAGCGGGACGACCCCACGTCAGTGGGCACGAGCCAGGTGGCTGACGCCGTCGTGGCGCAGCTCAAAGCAGGTGCGTAGGGCAGCTGCGGTACTGGTGGCGGCTGTGCTGGCCGCTGCGTGCTCGACCGGCCCGGCGACTGCGGTCAAGACGACCCCGGTCGCGGCCGCGCCGGTCATCGGCCCGTCGCTAGATCGTGCCGATCAGCCCTCGTTCGCATATCGATCCGGGCGGCCGCCCGCGCTCAGCCTGCAGGAGCTGTTCCACCCGACCTACAACGTGCCCGCAGATCCGTCGATGGTGCGCACGCTCCTGGTGACGGGCGACATCATCCCAGCCCGCGGCGTCGCGTACTTCGCGGCCGTGAAGCATGACTACCTTTGGCCGTTCCGGCCCACGGCCGACTACACGAAGAACGCCGACATCACATACGTGAACCTCGAGGCGCCGCTGTTCGCAGGGTGCCCGGTCAGCCCAGCCTCGAGCTTCACCTTCTGCGGTGATCCCCGATTCGTCGACGGGCTGACGCTGATGGGGGCCAAGGTCGCCAACCTGGCCAACAACCATCTCACCAATTACGGCGCGGCCGGCGTCACCGCCACCGACCAGCTGCTGAACCAGCACGGAATTCTTACGAGCGGGCTGGGCCCCGTGGCGGTCATCGACGTTCGGGGCATCAAGTTCGGGTTCATCGGCTTCAACGGCGTGGGTCGCGCGATCGACCAGAACGCGTTGCAGCAGGGGATCGCACGCGCGCGCCAGCTAGCCGATGTCGTCGTCGTGCAGTTCCACTGGGGCAAGGAGTACGAGCGCCAGCCGATGGCCGACCGGGGCGTGCCCACGCCCGACGATCCGGTGGGCATCGGGCACCGCGCGATCGATTGGGGCGCAGACATCGTGATCGGCAATCACCCGCACTGGTACCAGGGCATCGAGGTGTATCACGGCAAGCTGATCACCTACGCGCACGGGAACTTCATCTTCGACCAGATGTGGTCGGAGGAGACGCGCGAGGGAGTCATCGGGACGTACACCTTCTATGGGACACAGCTCGTCGCCGCGTCGTGGAAGGCGGTCCGGAGCTACGACTACGGCCAGCCGGTGTTCATGAACGCAACCGACAACACGACGGCACTCACGACCATGGAGGCCGCGAGTGACCAGCTGGCTTCCCGACTCGGCGAACCGACCACCAAACCTGTGCCTGCTCTGCCTCCGCCGCCGCCGTACGCCCCGGAGCACGCACCTACCTAATAGAATCTCAGCAACCTAACCAGGGGGTTCTACCCGTCTCACCCTACGTCCCAGCAAGCGAGCTCAACCGAATCCGCGGGCGCCGACGGCGCAGTCGCGACCGGATCGTTTTCTTCGCCACGATCGCCCTGCTCGTGGTGGGAGGCGTCACCAGCGGATTCGCGCTGGTCAAGCGCCCGGCCGGCATCATCTTCACGGCCCAGCACACGAGCGTTGAGTCGAACACCCTGGCGACGGTGCAGCGGCCGACGAACTTCGATCATTTCGATTTCTCCAGCCTCTGGCTCGCGGTCAACCCGCAGCCGGCGCTTGCGATCCACGGCCAGGCCGCGTATCTGATCGACCTCGACACGCGACAGGTGATGTGGTCGCGCGACGCTGAAACCTCGCGGGCACCCGCAAGCCTGACCAAGCTGATCACGGCCATGGTGGCTGTCGACGATGCAGGCTCGCTGGACCACCTGGTCGTCATCGGCAAAGAGGTGACGCAGGTGGTTCCCAGCGTCATGGGCCTCTCTCCAGGTGAGCGCTTGAGCGTGCATGAGCTCATCGACGGTCTCTTCCTCGACTCCGGCAACGACGCCGCCGAAGCCCTCGCGAGCGGGATCGTTCCACGTGACCGTTTCATCCGCCAGATGAACCAGAAGGCGAAGAGCATCGGCCTGACGGCCAGCCACTTCGTCAATCCCAGCGGCCTCGACGCCCCGGGACATGGAATGTCGGCGCACGACCTCGCGCACGCCGCGGCTTACCTGGACCAGTACTACCCGGCGCTGGCCGCGATCGCCAACACCAAGGACGTCGCCATCGCCGCCACCTCGCAGCACAAAGCCTTCTACCCGCACAACCTGAACCCGATGCTCTGGAGCTATCCCGGAGCCACCGGCCTCAAGACCGGGCTGACCGACGCCGCCGGCGGCTGCATGATCGCCACGGCGACGCGCGGCAACCGGCATCTGATCGCCGTCGTCCTCAACGCCACCCACCACTCGGCGGATGACGCGACCTTGCTGCTCAACTACGGCTTCAGCACGCAGACGCGACTTCCGTTGCCACCATGGCCGCAACCATCCCCGGCGACAGGGAGCGCTTAGACTTCCCGGACGTGATTCGGCTTGTGGGCCTGAGCGCGCAAGAAGTGCTCGACTCGCGCGGCAATCCGACCGTATCGGTCACTGCCACCACGGAGTCGGGCAGCGCCACCGCGATCGTCCCGTCTGGAGCGTCCACGGGAAAGCACGAGGCGCTAGAGCTGCGCGACGGAGACGCGAACCGCTATGGGGGCAAGGGAGTCCTCAAGGCGGTCAGCAACGTCGAGAAGACGATCGCCGTGCACGTCGTCGGCATGGACATCTCCGACCAGGCCGCCTTCGATGCCGCACTGATCGGCCTCGACGGAACTGTCGACAAGTCGCGCCTGGGGGCGAACGCGATTCTCGGCGTTTCGCTGGCGGCGGCGCGCGCGGCCGCACAGGCGAGCGAGACGCCTCTCTACCGCTACCTGGGCGGCGCCCAGTCCCACCTGCTGCCGCTCCCGATGGCCAACATCCTCAATGGGGGCGTGCACGCGGACACGTCGGTCGACCTGCAGGAGTTCATGGTGTGTCCCGTCGGGGCGCCGTCGTTCGCGGAGGCGCTGCGAGCCGTTTCCGAGGTGTACCACGAGCTGAAGCGCATTCTGAAATCGCAGGGCCTCTCGACCGCAGTCGGGGATGAAGGAGGCTTCGCGCCCGACCTGGCATCGAACGAAGACGCCTTGAAGCTCATCGTCGAGGCGATCAGGCAGGCCGGTTACAAGCCTGGTGAGGAGGTCGCGCTGGCAATCGACGTGGCCGCCAGCGAGCTCTACGCCGACGGCGCCTACAAGCTCGCCGGCGAGGGCGTGGCATTCACCGCGCTCCAATTCGTAGACCTGTACGAGAGATGGATCACCAGCTACCCGATCATCAGCATCGAGGACGGAATGGCCGAGGACGATTGGGAGGGATGGAAGCTGCTCACCGACCGGCTGGGGAGCAAGGTACAGCTCGTCGGTGACGACATCTTCGTCACCAACGTCGGACGCCTCGAGAAAGGGATCGAAAGCGGGATCGCCAACTCGATCCTGGTCAAGGTCAACCAGATCGGGACGTTGACGGAAACGCTGCATGCCATCGACACCGCGCGCACGGCGGGTTACTCGGCGGTGATCTCACATCGGTCGGGGGAGACCGAGGACACCACGATCGCGGACCTGGCGGTGGCGACCGGTGTGGGCATGATCAAAACCGGTGCTTGCGCTCGCGGCGAGCGCGTCGCCAAGTACAACCGGCTGCTGGCGATCGAGCGCGAGTTGGGGTCGGGTGCGTATTACGCGCAGGGCTCGAGCCTGCCGTGAAAGAGGCATCGCGGGCGGTACACGCCGGCCGCGAACTGGTTGCCCGGAGTCCGCTCGCGCCTGACCTGAGCCCGGCGGCGGTGCACGTGTACACCGACCTCGATGACTACGACGCCGTCGCCCGCGGAGACCGCCCCGGGCATTACTACGGCCGAAACTCCAACAGCAACCGCACGATGCTGGAGCAGGCGGTGGCCGAGCTGGAGGGCGCGGAGGCCGGCATCGCCACCGCTTCCGGGATGGCGGCGCTGCATGTTGCGATCCTCGCGCTGGCGCCGAAGCCGGTCACGATCCTGGCCACGCGCGAGTTGTACGGAGGCACCCTCGCGCTGATCCGCCAGGACCTCGAACCCGCCGGGTATGAGGCCAACTTCATCGACATGACGGACCTCGAGACGGTGCGTCGCTCGATCAGCGGCGCCGGGCTGGTGCTGGTGGAGACGATCACCAACCCGCTGTGCCGGATGCCGGACGTCGAGGTCATCGCAAGCGTTGCTCGCGACCACGGCGTGCCGCTGCTCGTCGACAACACCTTCGCGACTCCCATCCTGTTCCGACCTCTCGAGGTAGGCGCGACCGCAGTCATGCACAGCGCCACGAAGTACATCGGCGGTCACTCCGACCTCGTCGCCGGTGTCGTCGTCGGTGACGCCGCCACAATCGCCGCGGCGCGGGCGCGCTCGGTGCGCACTGGAAGCACGCTCGGGCCGTTCGATGCGTGGCTGGCATTGCGCGGGCTGCGAACCCTGGACGTGCGCATGCGCAGGCACAGCGACAACGGCCTGGCGCTGGCGCGAGCCATGCGCAAGATGCCGGGCGTCGCGCGCGTCCATCACCCCTTGCTGGACGGCTCGCCGTCCTACGACGTCGCCAAGCGGCTGCTGCCGGACGGCGCCGGCGGAATGTTCGCGTTCGACCTCGACGGCGGGCGCGAGGCGGTGCAGCGGATGCTGTCCCGCTTCGAGCTGGTCAGGTTCGCCGCCAGCCTTGGGGGCCTCGAGACCACGATTTCGTACCCGGAGATAACCTCGCACCGAGCCTTGAGCCCAGAAGAGCGCGCCGAGCTCGGAGTGGGACCGGGGACGGTGCGGGTGTCGGCCGGCATCGAGGCGGCCGAGGACATCGTCGCCGACTTCGCCCAAGCCCTATCTGTTTAGGTGGCCGCCTACACGCTGGTGCAGCTGGTCGAGGTCCTCGTCTTCGGCGCGGTGCTCCTGTTCGGCGTCCTGGTCCGCTCCCCGTCCATCGCCCTACTCGGCGGGGGCTTTCTGATCGGCAAGGCGGTCCTCAACATCCTGGCGCCGGAGGGCGGCACGGTTTACCGGCGTTCGGTGATCGGCTACGCGCTCGGAGGCCTCTATGCCCTGATCGGAATCATCGCCGCCCACTTCCTGACCTAAACCGACGCCCGCGATATGCCGGCGAGGGCAATGTTCTTAAATTCGAATTGCAATGAGTAGGCCAAGGCCATCCGCGCCGACTTCCCGGCACAAGGGCCGAATGATAAACCGGGCGCAGCGATGGTTTTGGACCCATTCGTGGCAGAGACGGGAGCGCGAGGCATCAGAGGATGTCCGTCTGGGTCGCGTCCGAACTCATAAAACAGAGGGCGATTTCCTCGGCAGCCTCGAGACGCACTAAGAAGTGACCTGCTGACCTTTCATTCGCCCCTATCTACTGGAATCGGCGCGACCCAGACCATGGTTCCTATCCTGTTTACATGCAGCGGACCGTGAGCCCGGACATCGTCAGGCTGATCGGCAACACGCCGCTGCTGCGGGTGAAGCTTTTTGAGCGTGACTTTCCGAGAGTCGAGGTCTACGCGAAGGCCGAATGGTTCAACCCGGGCGGATCGGTGAAAGATCGCGCCGCGCTTTCAATGATCGAGGACGGCGAGCGGACCGGGGCCCTCACGCACCGCAAGACGATCATCGACTCCACCTCAGGCAACACCGGTATCGCATACGCGCTGGTCGGCGCGGCCAAAGGCTATCGCGTGAGGCTCGTGATGCCTGGCAACGTGAGCGCCGAGCGCAAAGCGCTGGTCACCGCCTATGGAGCTGAGATCGTTTACAGCGAGGCAGGCGAGGGATCCGACGGCGCGATCCTGATGGTCCGTGAGCTCGTCGGGATGGACCCCGACAAATACTTCTATCCCGACCAGTATTCGAATCCCGCCAACCCCCGAGCCCATTACGAGGGGACGGCGGTCGAGATCCTTGCGCAGACCCCCGGACGAATCACGCATTTCATCGCCGGACTCGGGACCACTGGGACCTTCGTAGGAACGTCGCGACGGCTGAAAGAGCACGACGCATCCATCCGCACGATCGCCGTCCAACCCGAAGACTCCTTCCATGGGCTCGAGGGCCTCAAGCACATTCCCACCGCCATCGTCCCGAAGATCTGGGATGCGAGCGTCGCAGACGAGATCTGGGGCAGCCCGACCGAGCCCGCTTACGACCTGGCGCGCGCGGTCGCCAGCACCGAAGGTCTGCTGGTCGGACACTCGAGCGGCGCGGCGCTTTGGGCCGTGCGGCGCCTGGCCGAGACCGTCCGCGAGGGCGTGGTCGTCACCGTCTTCCCCGACTCGGGCGACCGCTATCTGTCAACCGGCCTCTACGGGCGCAAATGAAAATCGACCGGAAGGCGTTCGAGGCGATCCAGGCGCATGGCGCCGAGGGTTACCCCGATGAGATCTGCGGCCTCATGCTCGGCAGCGATCACGTCGTCACCGATGTTCGGCGTGCCCGCAACATCATCGTCGATCGATCGCGCGACCGTTACGAGATCGATCCACTCGACCAGATCCGGATACAGCGCGAGGCGGACGCGGCGGGCCTCGACGTCATCGGCTATTACCACAGCCATCCCGACCACCCGGCCCAGGCCTCTCGGTTCGACACCGAACGTGCGTGGGCGGGCTACGTCTACGTCATCGTCTCCATTGAGAAGGGCAAGCCGGTCGATGCGAACGCGTTCGTCACCGACGAGGATGGCGGTCCCTTCCACGCCGAGCCGCTAGAAATCAGCTGACCTCGCCGTCCTGGCTCAACCGCAACGTCCTCGGCATCGGGATCGCCGATCTGGCCGCCGATGCCAACTACGAGATGGTGTTCGCGGTCCTTCCGCTATTCATAACCGCCGGCCTCGGCGCTCCGGCGCTCGCCGTCGGGATCGTCGAGGGCGTGGCCGACGGCTCGTCGGCGGTCGTCAAGCTCTGGAGCGGCTGGTACAGCGACCGCATCGCGTGGCGCAAGCGCCTCGCGGTCGGCGGTTATGGAACGACGGTCGTCGGGCTCGGCCTGCTGATCGCGGTCGACAGCTGGCCTCAGGTGATCATCGCCCGCGCGCTGGCGTGGATGGGCCGCGGGCTGCGGCAGCCGATCCGCTCGGCGATGCTCGCGGGGTCGGTCGGCAAAGCGGACCTGGGCAAGGCGTTCGGGTTCCACGAGGCGCTCGACACCGCCGGCGCGTTGCTCGGTCCGGCAATCGCCCTCGTCCTGCTCTCAGCCGGCCACGGGTTCCGTACCGTGTTCGCGGTCGCGTTGATCCCGGGTGTCGTGGCTGTGACGCTGTTCGGCATCCTCACACGAGATCCGCGACACGAACGCTCTGAGCCCGTCTCGCTGCGAGTGCCGATGCCGGAGGCCTTCTGGCGGTTGATCGCGGCCGTGGCCGTGTTCGGGGTCGGCAACTTTGCAACCGCATTCTTCACGCTCCGCGCCGCCCAGATGCTCCAGCCTGAGCTGAGCCGCCCAGCGGCGTTGTCGGCCGCCGTCGGTTTTTACCTCGCGCACAACGCGGTGGGGGCGGCGGTGTCTTTCCCCGCCGGGTGGCTGGCCGACCGCATCGGCAAGGCGCCGGTCTTGGCCTCGGCCTACCTGACCTTCGCCGCCGCTTGTGTGGTCGGGATGCTCGGCCATGGCTGGCTCGCGGTGATGTTTCTGGCACTGCTCGTGGGCGCCCAGAACCCGGTCGTCAGCTCGGTGGAGGGCTCGCTCAGCAGCTCGATCGTGGAGGAGCGACGCCTCGGCACGGCGTTCGGAGTGCTCAACGCGGTCAACGGCGTGGGCGACCTCGCTTCGAGCCTGGTGGCGGGCGTGTTGTGGACGCTGGTCAGCCCGGCCGCTGCTTTTGGCTTCGGCGCGGCGTTGTGCGCAGGCGCGGCCTCGGTTCTCGTGCTTCGTCCGCCGCGACCAGTTCCTTGACGAGCGGCGTGCTGAAACGAGGCAGAACCCTGCGTTCTCCAAGCCAGACTCGCAGTCGCTCCGCCTCGGAATCCACGGCGGTCCGGGCATCGCGGCCGATGTCTTCGAGCAGGCGCAGGACGATCTCGCCGTCCGGTCGCTGAGCCCAACCGCCGACGACGCGGCCGTCCCACCAGATCGTCGGTCCCGCGTTGCCAGAGCGATCGAACAAGGCGGAACGGTAAGCGCCCAGGTACCAGTCGCGCCCGGCCCAACCCATGACGGTTGGATCGAGGCCCGCCAGCAGGGAGGCGAACGGCTCCGGACGCCGGGTGGGGCCGAGGTCGTCCGAGAGGGCGATCCCGGTCACACCGTCGAGCTCGACCTCGACCGGAGCGACCTCGGTGAGGGCCCGCCGGACTTCGCCGAGGGTCCAGCCGGTCCACCAGCGCACGTCGTCGACCGTCGCGGGCCCGAAGGCTTTGAGCCACCGGCGGACGAGCTCGGCCTGGGCCGCATGGATGGTCCATTCCGTCAGGGCCTCGCCCAACCACGACTCGGTCGTCGACCAGGACCATTGCGTGCTGAGCCAGCCTCCCCGGGGACGGCCGCGCATCAAGCGCCCGTCAACAGCCAGCAGGCGAAGGATGAATGGGGTGAGGCTGACTCGAGCCTCGTTCCTCGTCCCTTCGGCCAGCAGCAGGTGATGCTTGAGGAGCGGCACGTCATGGGACACCTGAACCGCAGTAGCGCTGGTACGCGCCGCCACGGCATTGAACGCCAACTCCTCTTGCTTGTGCAGCCAGGTGGCGCCGTCTTTCGCGACACCGGACTTCTCGATCCGCTGCACGAGCTGCTTTCGCTGCACTTGGCCCACGGAACGTGCGCACGCGGCCAACGCGATGGCTGCGAGGTCTGGTGGCAAGACGAACGCCGTCCGGCGCATGACCAGCACGCGGACCAGCGAGCGGTCGTCGTAGAGCTCGCGTTCGATGCTTGCAACGTCCGCGTTCTTCATGCGCGCCCACGCCGCGACGAACACCGTGGCTGGGTCGGTGCTGTGCAGGCCGACGATGTCGCGCGCCACCTCGGTGGCGGTGTTGACGCGGCTTCCAGGTGCCAGGCGATGGCGCCGTGCCAGCCGCGCGCGACGTTCCTCGACGGTGAAGCGCCGGGTGGTTAAGGCGTCAACCCGTGTGTGGGGTCGTAGACGCCGCGGTCGACTTGCCCGTGCCTACTTCATCGAGGCAGCCCGGACAGCGACCGTGCATCCGTCCGAGCGGGTCAACGGCCCATCCGATCGATGCATATCCGCGCCCGCACAACGCGCAGGGGGCAGGGGCGAACGGTGAAGTCCCCAGACGGTATACCTCACGGTTCAGACGAGACCACAAACCGACCGGATTGGTTGGCATGCAAACGACCCGGGCTAACGGTACTCCACAACGCTGTTGATTGAAAGCTGGCCTAATTGAAGGTATGTCGAGGCCGATCGTCGCCATCGTGGGTCGTCCCAACGTGGGCAAATCGACCCTGTTCAATCGCATCCTGGGCTGGCGCAAGGCGATCGTCGACTCCCAGTCGGGGCTGACGCGCGACCGGCTGTACGGCGTCGCGGAATGGAGCGGGCGAGAGTTCACGATCGTCGACACCGCGGGCCTCGACATGGACTCGGCCAAGGACGAATCGCGCGCGGCGATCGAGGCCCAGACCAGGGTCGCGATCGATCAGGCCGATGTGATCGTGCTCCTCCTCGACGTCCGTGAAGGCCTCACGGCGATCGATCGAGAGATCGTGGGCCTGCTGCGCCGTTCGGGGCGCCGCGTCCTCGTCGCCGCGAACAAAGCCGACTCGCCCAACGACCGGCACTTCGCCCACGAGATCCATGAGCTCGGCTTCGACGAGCCGAGCCTGATCTCGGCCCAGCATGGGCTGGGCATCGGCGATTTCCTGGATCGGGTCATCGGGCAGCTGCCGGAACCATCGGAAGAGCCGGCGCCCGACTCGAAAGCGGACCGGCTCGCGATCATGGGCCGACCGAACGTCGGCAAGTCATCACTGCTGAATGCTTTGTTGGGCGACGAGCGCGCGCTGGTGAGCCCTCTGCCTGGGACCACACGTGATCCGATCGACACCGAGCTGGTCTTCGACGGCGTGCCGGTGGTGCTCATCGACACGGCCGGCATCCGGAGAAAATCGACGGCCCGCGACCAGCTCGAGCGGTACAGCCTTCTGCGCGGCATCCATGCGATGGAGCGAGCCGACGTCGTGCTGCTGGTGCTCGACGCATCCGCCGGCGTGCTGGCGCAGGACCAGCATGTGGCCGGCTACGCGCTCGAAGCCGGCAAAGGGCTGGTGATCGTGGTCAACAAGATCGATCTCGTCGAACCGGCTATGCGCAAGGCCGCTTACTGGCGCACCGTGCTCACGGGGAGGTTCAAGTTCGCGCCGTTTGCGCCCATCGTGACCCTTTCGGCAAAAACGAAGGAAGGCATCCAGTCGCTGATTCCGGCGGCCCTCGAGGTGGTCGGCCACCGCCGCA
>VBFD01000003.1:0-4686 GCA_005883585.1 Chloroflexota bacterium | reverse complement strand
ACCCGGACATCCGGATGACGGGATGGTGATGTATTGATGGTATGGCCGGTTTGAGCTTCAAGGTCCTGGTCGTCGATGACGAGGCGCACATCCTGGAACTGACTCGCCTGTATCTCTCGCGCGAGGGTTATGACGTGGAGGGAGTGGGGGATGGGACACAGGCCCTGGCCCGGTTCGGCCAGGTCAAGCCCGACCTCGTGATTCTCGACATCATGCTGCCCGGGACTGATGGCCTGACCATCTGCAAGGAGATCCGCAAGCAGAGTCAGGTGCCGATCATCATGCTGACCGCGCGCGACGAGGTGACCGACAAGGTCGTCGGTCTCGAGGTCGGCGCCGACGATTACCTCACCAAGCCGTTTCATCCGCAGGAGCTGGTGGCGCGAGCCAAGGCGCTTCTGCGGAGGGCGCGGCTCGAGCCCGACCAGCCGAAGCTGATCCGGGCGGGCAAGCTCGAGGTCGACCTCGAGCGCCACGAGGTGCGCCAGGGCGTCGCGCGGGTGCAGCTCAGGCCGAAGGAGTTCGACCTGCTCGCGCTGCTGGCGCGCCACCCCGGGCGTGTATTCCAGCGCAGCGAGCTCCTGGACCTGGTATGGGGCTACGACTTCCCGGGGTACACGCGGACGGTCGACGTTCACGTCCAGCAGGTCCGCGAGAAGCTCGCCGCCGCGAAGATCTGGGACCCGAGCATCCAGACGGTGTGGGGCGTCGGCTACCGGCTGGAGCTGGCGGCGAGCTGAGCCTCCGACTCCGGCTACTCGCCGCAGCGGCCGGCATCGTGGCCGTCAGCCTGCTGCTGAGCGGAGCACTGACCTGGGTGCTGGTGCGCGACCTGGAGCTGCAGAGCGCGCAGCAGCAGCTCGACCGGTCGATCGTCAACGATCGCGCTCTCGTCCTGCACGATCAGTGCCTCGTCCGCACCGGCGCGGTGACCAATGCGGGCGCCGCGACGTGCCGGTTGGACGAGCCGCTGGATTACACGCAGCGACTTTCGATTCTCGCCTCTCAGCTGGGTACTAACCGGCTGCTGCTGCTCAACAGCCAGTTCCGCGTCGTGTTCGACAGCGGCAGCCAGGACACGGCCGGGCAGGTCATATCGGTGTCGGCGTCGAAGCGGGTCGCGGGTGTGGCAGAAGCGCGAATCAATCTCGGAGGCCAGACGTACCTCGTCGCCGCCACCGCTATAACTCCCGCACGAGATCCTTTGACACCTCTCGGCCAGCTCGCGGGCGCCGCCGAGGACATCGCAGCTGGGCACTACTCACGGCGCGTCGGGATCCGCGGGACGGACGAAATCGGCACGCTGGGAACAGCGTTCGATCGCATGGCGGAAGCGGTGGAGCGGGCGCGCAAGGTTCAGCGCGAGTTCCTGGCCAACGTGTCGCACGAGTTGAAGACCCCGTTGACGAGCCTCATCGGGTTCAGCCAGGCGCTTGTCGACGGGAGCCTCGCGACCGACCTCGAACGCTCGCGGGCCGCGACCGTGGTGCACGAGGAGTCGGAGCGCGTGCTGCGCATGGCCCAGGAGCTCCTCGACCTGGCTCGCGTCGAGGCGGGATCGATATCGATCCACATCACCGCGGTCGATCTGCGCAGCCAGCTGGAACAGGAGATGGCGATCGTTCGGCCTCGCGCCGATGCGCGTGACCTCGCGCTGGAGCTGGCGGTTCCACCCGACATCCCGCCTGTTGCAGCTGACCCCGAGCGCCTGCACCAGATCCTCGACAACCTGATGGACAACGCAGTGAAGTACGCCCCCTCGGGTTCCAAGGTCATTGCCAGCGCGCGTTTTGCCGGCGGCTCGGTCGAGGCAGTGGTCTCCAACCCGGCGGGACCGCACAGGCCTGACCCCGACCGCCTTTTCGAGCGCTTCTATCGAGCGGACCCAGCGCGCTCGGCTGCGGCCGGTGGTGTGGGGCTGGGGCTAGCGATCTCGCGCGAGCTGGCGACGGCCATGGGAGGCAAGCTGTGGGCCGACATCGACGCCTCCGGCGACCTCCGGGTCCATCTCGCGCTGCCGGCCGCAAAGGGTCTCGAGGCGAAGCCTCAGCCGGCCACCGCAGCGTAGTAATCAACGGCTAATAAATGTTGGTTGACAGATCGCTTATGGAGTGATTAATTTCAGCCTGACTTAAGTAGCGATTACGCGTCAGGGAGGGAGGGCCATGTCTCGAAGGCTCGCTCGATTGTTCGTGGTCACCGTCGCCCTCGCCACTCTTGGAGTCCTCGCCAACGCTCCTTCAGCGTTGGCTTATGGAAGTGCAGACCAATGGCAGGTCGGCTTCTCAGGCACCTGCAGCCCTCAAGCTCCTACGAGCTTCTTGTGCCCCGGTGGGCTGAGTGCCGGTTTCTGGGGCTGGTGTGCATTCGGAGGCAGCAACGGAGACTCGACCGTAGGTACGACCGGGACCACGGCAGACTGTCAGCTCGAAACGTACTTTGGCCACGGAACCAGCCTTCACGTCAGCTACGACGTCACCGGCTGGGTAATTCAGCCGGCAGAACCGTTCTCGTTCAACCTTCCAGACTTTCTCTTCACAACGGGCACGATTACGCTGTCAGGCCCGGGTGTAGCCACCACGCCATTTCCGGCCCATGTCCCGATTCCGTTCCCGTTTGGGCCTCCCATCAATGGGTGCCCATCCTTCATTTGTGACAGCGGCATCCCCGCGGTCCCAGGGCACTACTCGTTCCATCCAACCACTGGGGCAGAGTTGAACATCCAGGTCACGAAACTCCCGTAAGAGTCTCGGCTGTGCGGTCGGGGACGGTGCGAGAACCGTCCCCGACGATCTACATATCGGGGCGGGAGAAGCGCCGGGCGTTGCCCATGTTCGGCCACACGTACGCCTGCACGTTCGCCAGCGCCTGCCGCAAGTGGTTGCCGTCGTGATGCACCCACTCGTGAAGCAGGTCCTCGACCGTGAGGCGGCCGACCTCGGGATGCGTGCCTCCGCGCTGGATCTGCTCCGGGCGCAGCGCCCGGACCAGCTGGAGGCTCTTACCGCGCACGTCCAGCATCTCCTGTGCCAAATCTTTCGGGTCGCGTGCGCAGTTATTTCGCTTCTTCTGGATGCTGTCTCGATCGTATATGGGTAGGTCTGGCTCGTCGGCGCCGAGCATGACGTGGATCCTGCCCGCGAATCCGTTTTTCTCGGTGACGATCACGTGCCCGACGACCTCGTTGACGCACCACTCACCAGGCGCGGGATGCCACGAGGCGACGTTCGGCGTGAGCGCGTTCAGCGTGGAAGCGAAAGCCTGGCCCGAGGACTCCAGCAGGTCCGCGACCTCGCCGGGGCTCACTGCGTGGCGGGGACGACCAGCGTCACGGGGTTCTCGATCAGGCGCTTGACTTCGGCCATGAACTGGGCGGCGGTCGCGCCGTAGAAGACTCGATGGTCGACAGAGAGGGTCATGCGCATGACCTTTCCGGGCACGATGCGACCCGCATCGACAACGGCAACATCCTTGATCGCTCCGACGGCAAGGATCGCCGCTTCGGGCGGATTGATGATGGCCGTGAACTCGTCGACACCGTACATGCCGAGGTTCGAGATCGAGAACGTCGCGCCGCTGAGGTCACCCTCTGCCGGCCGGCCTGAACGCGCGCGCTCGATGACCTGGCGCGACTCGATGGAGATCTGAATCAGATCCTTCAAGTCCGCGTCGTGCACGACAGGGACGAGAAGGCCCATGCCCTGGGACGGAGCCACCGCGAGCCCGATGCTGATGCGCCGCTTGCGCTGAAACTTGCCGTCGACCCACGAGGAGTTGACCTCGGGAAATTTCCGCAGCGCGAGGGCGCTCGCGCGCACGAGGAAGTCCGTCATGGTCACCTTCTCGGCGCCAGGCACCGAGTCCTTTAGCTGCTGGCGCATGGCGACCGCGAGGTCGACTCGGGCTTCGACCGTAACAGTGAACTCCGGGATGGTGGACTTCGCCTCGGCCATGCGGCGGGCGATCGTCGCCTGCATCCGATTTGGCTCGACGACTTCAACTTCTGGACCGGTGGCGCGAGGTGGAGTGGGGGAGGGCGCCCGCGCGGGAGCAGATTTCCCTGCTGCGGCGGCCTCCACGTCTTCCTTGACGATGCGGCCCTCGGGGCCGCTGCCCTGGATGCCGGCCAGGTTGACGCCGAGCTCTGAAGCAAGTCGCCTGGCGAGGGGCGATGCCTTGATTTCGGCCGTTGCCGCACCGTCGCTGCCGTTGGTCGCTCGGGCAGGCTCCGAGGCGGCGGGCTTCGGGGCTGGGGGCGGGGGAGGTGGCGCCTTCTCAGCCTTCGCGGCTTCTTTCGACACCGGTTTCGCAGCGGGGGAGGTGTCACCGATGCGGGCGATAGGTGCACCGATCTTGGCCGGCACGCCCTGCTCGACCAGGATGTTCAACACACCGTCCGCTTCGGACTCGAGGTCGAATGTCGCTTTGTCCGACTCGACCTCGGCGATCACCTCGCCCTTCTTGACGGGGTCGCCGCTCTTCTTCTTCCACTCGACGACCGTGCCCTCCTCCATCGTGTCGGAGAGCTTGGGCATGTTTATGTCAGCCATCGAACTTTTTCCTGCCGACCACTTCGCGTGCCAGCCGCTTGATGTCCTCGCTTGTGGGGATCGACGCCTTCTCGAGCGGCAGGCTGTACGGCATCGGCACCTGAGCGCCGCCCAGGCGCCGGATCGGTGCGTCAAG
>VBFD01000068.1:0-6276 GCA_005883585.1 Chloroflexota bacterium | reverse complement strand
TCGGTGCGAGCAGAACCAGGGCCAGGAAAGGCAGCACAAGCTCGGGGATGAAGATCGTCTGGGTGCTGATGAGATTGGTGGGAGAGCTGGAAGCGTCGTAATCGAGCGTGAGCGTGATTAGACCTATGGAGTTGACCGTCAGCATGAAGCAGAAAAACGACCCTGCCGGCACGGTGATGTTCGACGACGGTGAAAACGACCCTGTGGTCTGGTTCGCGCCGCTGGCGAGCGTAGTGGCCGTCTGGGCGATGGTGGTCGGCGATGAGCACGTGTTGGAGGAGCTGAACGCGAATGTCAGCGTGACGTTGGCGCTCCCGCCAACGCCCAGCGTCCAGTAGTTGAAGCTGAATGAGGTCGTCGAAGAGATCGTTTGCGCGGCCGCCGTGGTGGACGTCGCGGCCCACGTGCGGTTGTTTCCTGTGGTCAGGAGCATCGTCTGCGGCAGGACAGCGCCGGGCGAGGTCGCGTCGAGCGTGAACGGACCGGCGCCGTGAAGAAACAGGCTGGTTCCGGCGGCTTGAGTGATCGGGGCGTGGACGGCGCCGACGACGAGCCCGCCGAGCGTCAGTGCCAGGACCGCCGATACCGTCCAGCCAGCCCGGCGTGAGCGGCGGCTTCTAGGGCGACGGGGCGGCGGCGCGGCGCGCAGGCTCTGCGCCTTGCGCCTCGAGCGCGGAATCGGACCGACCAGCCAGCGGCGCAGCCATTTGAGGCGGCGTAGGTGCTGGATCGGGTCTGTGATGTGACCTGTCTTCGGCGTTCGGTACCAGGGTCCTTCGTTGTCCTCCAATAGGCCTTTGAGAGCTGCGTAAGCCTGAAACGGCACCAGGAGGAAGGACGTCGCGACGGCGCCGAGGACTCCTATGAAGTCCTTGGCGGGCGCACCTTCGATGAGCAGGCCGGCAAAATTCATCAATGGCAGAGACAGCAGGTTGGTAAGAAGGAGAGACCAACCCAACGTCGCGGTCCATTCGGGCACGTGGGCGTGGAAACCGACCTCAGCGACGAGCCAAGCCGCGCTCCCGACAATAAAGAACGCCGCCTGCAGGTAATACGTCGCATAAAAGAGGAACCCCAACTTCTCGAGAACGCCGAGTTGCCGCGAGCCGATGATCTCGGTGAACGAGCGGCGGACGTTGTAGCTGTGGCCTTCCGCCCATCGCATGCGCTGGCGGGCGAGCCGCCCGAAGGTCGCCACACATTCGGCGGGTGATTCCGCATACGGCGTGTAGACGACCTTGTAGCCGCGCGCGTAGAGCCGCAGCGTTAGCTCCCAGTCCTCGGTAAGGCTGCGGCCCCAGCCGATGTCACGAAGGAGCTGTGCGCGAATCATGTAAGAGGTGCCCGCGACCATCTTCAGCGAGCCCATGAATTCCTGGAACGGTCTCTCGACCATGTAGCTCCCGGCGTACTCCGCACGCACAGCCTCCGTGAGCCAGCTCTCGCTCTTGTTGAGGACGTGCCACTGGTAGCTCTGCACGGCGGCCACTTCGGGACGAGGCTCAGGACCGGCGCCGTTGACCTTGAAAAAGTGGGGCAGGTAGGTCTGGATCGAGTCTGGGAAAGCCACCACGTCGGCGTCCCAGACGATCGCGAACTCGGCTCGCGGATCGGTGTGCTGGAGAGCCACGGCGAGAGCGCCGCCCTTGAAACCATCGCGGTTAGACCGATGGATGACTTTGAAGCCGGGTCGGGACCTCCAGGCGTCAAGGATCTGGGTCGTCTCGTCTGTCGAATCGTCGACGACGATGACCTCGTAGCTCTTGTACTCGAGGGCGGCGCAGCTCTCTAGGAGGCGGCCGATGACGCGCTTTTCGTTGTAAGCGGCGATGTGGATAGATACAAACGGCTCATAGCCGAGATCGAAACTCCCGTCGCCGTTCCCGTTTCCATTTCCATTGTGATGACCGTTGCCGTTTCGGCGGCGCAGGAATCGCATGCGGCCATGCGGGTGGCCTTGTCCGCTGGGGAGTCCATTGCCATTGACGTGGCCGTTGCCACGCGAGAGGAGCATTGACGAGACCAGCATCGCCACCGTGGCGAGGTAGTACTTCACCGAGTACGCGAAGAAGATGCCACCGAAAAAGAGCGCCAACAGTGAGGTCGCGACGCCGAGCGTAGTTGGGCCCCGGGTTCCCTGGCCCAGGGCCTCGATGAGCCCGCGCCCGAGCGCAACAAAGGGGAGCACAGCGATGATCGCTGCGGCGATCACCAAAACGCCGATCAGAAGGTCGAGAAGGCCGAGGCCGCTGGGCCATCTCTTCGGACCCCGCACGGGCTGCGCAAGCGACGGCTGAGTCCCTTGCGTCAATGACCCGGCAGAGGCCCTAGGATCACTAATGGTTGCTGCGTCAATCTGCTAAATCGCTTAGGCGTGAGCTTGGCCAGGAACCGTACCAGAATTATCGATCGATAGCCAGGATTGATGGAGGTTCCTGCTCTCGCACGTGTGGATCCACACGTGCGAAATGCGCGATCGCTTTGGGGCTGTTTGGCTCCGAACATGCGGAATCGCTTCCCGGGTGGGAAGAGGGGATTCTTAGAGACCGATAGACTTAACTCAACACACGCTGGGGTCCCGCGATTCGTCGAGTCGCGGGAGGGTCGAGCCACTCGTAAGTGGTAGGGGAGTGATATGACGGTCACCACCGAGGCGCTGGCCACCACCGATCTCGAGTTCGCGCGTCAATTGGGGCAGCAGCTGCGCGTCGATTCCATCCGCTGCAGCACCGCCGCCGGCTCCGGGCACCCGACCTCCTCGATGTCCGCCGCCGACCTGATCGGGGTCCTGATCTCGCGCTACCTGCAGTACGACTGGAACAAGCCCAAGGACCCCAACAACGACCACCTGATCTTCTCGAAGGGCCACGCCTCGCCGCTCGTTTACGCAATGTTCAAGGCGGTCGGCGCCATCACCGACACCGAGATGATGACCTTCCGCAAGTTCGGGTCTCGGCTTCAGGGCCACCCGACGCCGGCCATCCCGTGGGTGGACGTCGCCACCGGATCCCTCGGCCAGGGGCTGCCGATAGCGGTCGGGGTCGCATTGGCGGGACAAAAGCTGGACCAGCTCCCGTTCCACGTCTGGTGCCTGTGCGGCGACTCCGAGCTCGCCGAGGGCTCGATCTGGGAGGCCTTCGACAAAGCCGGTTTCTATGGGCTGGCGAACCTCACGGCCATCCTCGACATCAACCGGCTCGGGCAGCGTGGCGAGACCGAATACGGCTGGAGCATGGACACCTACCGCCGGCGGATCGAGGCGTTCGGCTGCTTCCCGATCGTCATCGACGGCCACGACGTGACTGCCATCGACCGCGCTTACGGCAACGCGCTCTCGTCGACGGGCAAGCCGACCGTGATCCTCGCCAAGACGATCAAGGGCAAAGGCTTTTCGGAGATCGAGAACAAGGACGGCTGGCACGGCAAGGCCCTGCCTCCCGACATGGCCGAGCGCGCGATCAAGGAGCTGGGCGGCATTCGCCACCTCAAGGTGAAGACGGCCAAGCCCGAGGCAAGCGCGCCGGCCATCAAACACGTCGACGCCCCGGTCACCCTGCCCACGTATAAGAAGGAAGACAAGGTCGCCACGCGCAAGGCGTATGGCGACACCCTGCTCGCGCTCGCCGCCATCCCCGACGTCGTCGCGATGGACGGCGAGGTGTCCAACTCCACGCACGCCGACGAGTTCGCGAAGGCGCACCCGGAGCGGTTCTTCGAGATCTACATCGCCGAGCAGCAGCTGGTGGCGACCGCGGTGGGCATGAGCGTCCGCGGGTACCGGCCGTTCGCATCCACGTTCGCAGCCTTCTTCAGCCGCGCCTACGACTTCATCCGCATGGCCGGCATCTCCGAGGCCAACATCAGGCTCGTCGGCTCACATGCCGGCGTCGAGATCGGCCAGGACGGTCCCTCGCAGATGGCGCTCGAGGACCTGGCGGCGATGCGGGCGATCCACTCGTCGACGGTGCTGTATCCCAGCGACCCCAACCAGACCGCCAAGCTCACCCAGCTGATGGCGTACGAGAACGGAATCGTCTACATGCGCACCACGCGCGGCGCGTATCCGACCATCTACGGGCCTACCGACAGCTTCAAGATCGGCGGCGCCAAGGTCGTTCGCCAGAGCGCTAAGGACCGGGTGACCCTGATCGGCGCCGGCGTGACGCTCCACAACTGCATCGCCGCCGCGGACACGCTGGCCCAGAAGAAGGTCGCGGCGCGCGTCATCGACCTCTATTCGGTGAAGCCGGTCGACGTGAAGACGCTGCGCGACGCCGCGAAAGCGACCAAGGGCAGGTTCGTCGTCGTCGAGGACCACTACCCGCAGGGCGGCCTCGGCGCCGCGGTGCTGGAGGCCTTCGCGCCGGAGGACGGCCTGCACCTGGCCCACCTCGCGGTGAAAGGACTGCCGACGTCGGGCAAGCCCGAGGAGCTGATGAACGCCGCGGGCATCTCGGCGCGGCATATCGTGGCGGCCGCGACCAAGCTGCTCGCCGGGAAGTAGCGACATGGCGACAAAGGTGCGCGTCCCAGCGCCGATCAAAGAGCTGAAGAGCATCGGCCAGTCGCTGTGGCTCGACAACATCCGCCGCCAGCTCATCACCTCCGGCGAGCTGGCGCGCCTGCGCGACGAAGGGCTCACCGGCGTCACGTCCAACCCGACCATCTTCGAGAAGGCGGTCAGCGGCTCGTCCGACTACGACGAGGCCATGGTCAGCCTCGTGCGGGCCGGCCACAAACCCGACGAGATCCTGTGGGAGCTGATGGTCGAGGACGTGTCGGCCGCGGCGGACGTCTTCCGCCCGATCTACGACAAGACCAAAGGGCACGACGGGTTCGTCAGCATCGAGGTGTCGCCGACGGTCGCCAACTCGACGCGCCGCACCATCGCCTTCGCCGAGGACCTGAGAGAGCGGTGCCACCGGCCCAACGTGATGGTGAAGATCCCGGCCACCAAGGAAGGCATCCCTGCGATCTACGACCAGATCTCGAAGGGCCACAACATCAACATCACGCTGATCTTCTCGGTCGACAGGTACGGCGAAGTGATGGAGGCCTACCTTTCGGGTCTCGAGAAGCTGCACAAGGGTGGCGGCGAGCTCCGCATGGTCGCCAGCGTCGCCAGCTTCTTCGTCAGCCGCGTCGACACCAAGGTCGACAAGACGCTGGCGCAGAAGATCGAGCTGAGCACCGACCCCGCGCAGAAGCGTGCGCTCGAGCGGCTCTACGGAAAGGCCGCTATCGCGAACTCCAAGATCGCATACGAGCGGTTCCGCAAGACGTTCAGCGGCCCGCGCTGGGAGAAGCTGAAGAAGGCCGGCGCGCAGCTGCAGCGCCCGCTCTGGGCGAGCACTTCGACCAAGGATCCGCGCTACCCCGACACCTACTACGTCGAGGAGCTGATCGGTCCCGACACGGTCGACACCATCCCGCCGGCGACGCTGGCCGCGTTCCGGGAGCACGGCGAGGCGCGGCGCAGCATCGATGAGAACGTCGAAGCGGCCAAGCGCCAGCTGAAGCAGCTCGCCGAGTTCGGCGTCGACCTCGACCAGGTCACGCGCGAGCTCGAGGTCGAGGGCCTCGAGTCGTTCACGAAATCGTTCGAGAGCCTGCTCGCCACGATCAAGAAGGAGAGCCTGAACATCAAGGCGGGGAAGGGCCCGCGGCAGTGGTACAGCCTCGGCGCGCTCCAGCCCGGCGTCAACGCACGCGTGGCGCAGCTCCAGAAGGCGGACGCGCCGCGACGCCTGTGGGCCAAGGATTCGACGCTGTGGACGTCGGACCCGGCCAAACGAGAGGAGATCCGCGACCGCCTCGGCTGGCTGAACGTCGCCGAGAAGATGCTCGAGCATGCGTCCGAGTTTCGCGAGCTCGCCACCGACGGCCGCGTCTACTCCGACGTCGTCCTGCTCGGCATGGGCGGCTCGAGCCTGTGCCCGGACGTGTTGCGGAATACCTTCGGCCCGGTCCGCGGCCATCCACGGCTGCACGTGCTCGACACCACGGACCCGGCCACCATCCTCGCGGTGCGCCGCCGGATCCGCATCCAGGACACGCTGTTTATCGTCGCCTCCAAATCGGGCGAGACGACGGAGACGCTGTCGCATTTCGCCTATTTCTGGCAGGATGCCACCGGCAAAGATGGGAGCGGTGCGCCGGGACGGCATTTCGCCGCCATCACCGACCCGGGCACGTCGCTGGAGAAGCTGGCGAAGGACCACGGCTTCCGCTGGATCTTCCGCAACCCACCCGACATCGGCGGACGCTACTCGGCCC
>VBFD01000067.1:0-10331 GCA_005883585.1 Chloroflexota bacterium | reverse complement strand
GCGGATCGATGGCAACGAGGCGTGGCTGGAGAACGTGCACATCTCGGAGTACGCGCAAGGCAACCGCATGAACCACGAGCCGATGCGCCCGCGCAAGCTGCTGCTACATAGAAAGGAGATCGCGAGCCTGATCGGCAAGGTGCGTCAGAAGGGCTACACCCTCATCCCGCTGCGGGTGTACTTCTCACGCAATCACGCCAAGGTCGAGCTTGGGCTGGCGAGGGGCAAGCGGCAGTACGACAAGCGAGAGGCGATCGCCGAACGCGACGCGAAACGCGAGATCGACCGCGCGATGCGAAGGCGCTAAGCAACATTGGGCCGATTACGCATGTTTGGATCCAACCGCGCCTGTGCGAGGCGCGTCAAGCGCACCGTTGGCGCCAGGCGTGCAAAAAAACGCGATCTGTTGACAGTCTCCCGTCAGCGGGCTCTACAGCCGCCGGTTTGCTTTGTCCCACTCCGCCTGACAGTTGACGCATCGGGTCGCATCCGGCAGCGCCTCGAGCCGCTCGGGGGCGATTTTCCTCGAGCAGTCCTCGCACACTCCGTAGCCGCCTTCCGCGGTTCGAGCCCGTGCGTGCTCCGCCTGGATCGCATCCTCGTCGAGAATGCGATGGATCGTGTCGGCGGTGGCTCGGGCTTCTTCGACCTGAGCCTCGTCCGGTCCCCGGAATCCTTTACTCATGAGTTGCCACCACCCTCAATTGTGCTGCGATGTCGGCGGTGAACATGAGCGCGCTACTCGATTAAGCCTCAGGCGGCGAGGTTGATCCCGATCGCGCGGAGGCGTTTGTTCAGAGAATCGAAAGCGAACTGCAAGATCTCGCTCTCCGTGTGGCCGTAATCGGTGATGTAGCGCGGGTCGGGAGGATCGAGCGTGTTTGAGACCAGTGGCAGGCATTCGACAAGCGTCTTCTGGATGATCGGCGCGTAGCGAGCCGCGTCCTCACGCACCGCGTCGCGGAGCACCTTGATTCCAAAGTTGACGTGTCGAGACTCGTCCCTCGCCACCGCCGTGAAGCCCCGGTAGAAACCGCGGTCAGTGTTGCCTTCCTCGCGCATGGCCTCGAGCTCGAAGCGCTGCCCGGTCAGAGCCAGGGTCGCCTCGATGAGCAGGTGGTACAGCGTGATGCCCTCGACGAAGGCATCGAAGTCTTTCGGATTGGTGGCCAGGCGTTGAGCGGCCGAAGGCAGGCGCTCGTAGAAGAGCTCGTTGTAGCCCTCGTTGGTGTCCGGCCGGATCTCGACCAGCAGCTCACCAAGGTTCTTGGTGTCCGTGCCCACGACCTCATGCCACCACCTGTCGAAAAAAACGGTGTGACGCGCCTCGTCGACCATCTGCGTCGACAGGAAGATCTCGATCTCCGGCGTTGGGGCGGCCCAGACGAATGGTGCGAGCGTCGATGTGACCCGCTCCTCGCCGTTGAAGAACAGGCGGTGCGACCACAGAGTCGCCTTGCGATCCATGTCTTCGGCGTCTAGCCAGTCCTGGCGATCAAGGGTGAAATCGAGGTCGCCGACGGCCCACTGCTGCGTCTCCCACCGCCGGTACAGGTCCATGTAGCTGGGCATGTTCTCGATGCCGCGGTCGATGAAGGAGAGGACATCGTCGATCCGGATGTCGCCGAGCTCCTTGAGGTTCGCCCGGGCGATCCGCTCAAGGTCCGGGTCCAGCTGCTCACGTTCAGTATCAACCGCCATGGCGCTGCCGGTCCATTAGACCAGAAGCTTGCCGCGAAGGCGTAATTCTTGGCGCTCCCTCACGTTTGAAAACACATGAGGGCTGCCGCCGCGCTGTGCCTGCTCATGGTTGTCGCCTGCACAGGCCACCCAGCGCCGAGCCTTTCGACCAAGCCAAGCCCGTCCCCACCCAAGATCGCGTCGGGCGGGGTCGTCGAGTACACGCTGGCCAACCCCATCGCACAGGGCGGATCGTGCCTTGGATGCGGGCAGGCAAGCCTAAGCGGCATGGTGGCCGGCGCCGACGGCAATATCTGGTTCGGCGACGCCGGCCAGGGCAAGGTCGGTTTTATAACGCCGACTGGCGCAATCACCGAGTTCGACCTTCCGACCGACGTCGGCGGTCCGATGAGAATGGCGGTCGGGCCCGACCGCAATTTGTGGATTACAACCATCGTGCCTGGACCACATCAGGACTGGATCCTGAGGATGAGTCCGAAGGGAGCGGTGACCAGGTTCCAGGTCACGGGCAGGCCCGAAGGCATCACCGCGGGTCCCGATGGAAATCTTTGGTTCACCGAGGTCGCGGCCGATCGGATTGGCCGGATGACTCCGGGCGGTGTGCTCACCGAGTTTCGGCTCCCCGGAACGGATCGGGCGCCACGCGGGATCGTGACCGGACCTGATGGCAATCTCTGGTTCGTGGAGTCCCACTTCAACCACAGCGCTATCGGTCGCATCACCACCAAAGGAGCAGTGACTGAATATTCATTGGGCGGAAGCTCTACAGACCAGCTGCAGCCGACGGAGATCGTGGCTGCGCCAGACGGCAACCTCTGGTTCAACCAAACCCACCCCTCGGCACCGCAGGGCGAGGTTGGACGGATCACCACCAGCGGCGCGGTCACCATCTTCCCGTTTCCGGCCGGGGGTAGACCGCTTGGAATGGCAGTGGGTGTAGACGGCAACGTCTGGGTCGCAGACGGTGGAGGAAACGCAGTCGTGCGGGTGAGCCCGTCGGGCGTAATGAGGCCGTTCGCGCTCCCTAGGCGCGACTCTCAGCCGAGCGAGATCACAGAAGGCAAGAACGGCCGGATGTGGTTCACAGAGGGCGGCGGCAGGATCGGCAGCATCGGGCTCAAAGTGCCCGAGGCAAGTTTCAGCTCGTCGGTACTGAGGTTCCAGGGCAGCAGCGTCACCCGTACGCTGACGATCACCAGCACTGGGGATACGGCCCTCAATATCGAGAAAACCTCGTTGGTCGGAGCCGATCAACAGATGTTCTCCACGGTGCATGACGAGTGTTCCGGGCGCGCTTTGGACGTACAGGCCAGCTGCCACGTCGAGGTCGCCTTCACGGCAGGCGGAACCCCTGGCATGAATGCGGCGCGCCTGACGATTGCGGACAACGCCACCGAGAGTCCCCAGTCGATCTGGCTGCTCGCGCAACTGCCCGACTGCAAATTGCCACTGTTCGATCAAACACGCTCACCGGCAACCGGCGAATTTCTCAACCTGACTGACGGCCAGGTAATCGCCGACCCCAATGGTGGTTTCGATGCGTCGGGGATCGTTTCGCACTCGATCCAGCAGCCAGTGCTATCCGGGGTTTCGCCGGCCGTGTACGACCGCGCTGCCGGCCGCTGGGTGCCGGGGTTGGTCTCACCCGACGGATCTCGATACGCCTACTCGGATTACAGCCACGGGCCGCCCGTCGTGCATGTCGTGGATGTGGCAACGGGTCGGGACCGAGCCCTTGGCATTTCCAGCGACCCGTGGAGCGTGCTCGCGTTCGCCGCCGAGGGGATCTATGTGCACAAGGGCTTTGCAGAGCACATTGGCGGCGGACTGTGGATTGTCAACCCCGATAACGGTTCGCTGCGCACTGTCTTTGCGGATTCGACCGTCGTGGCGGTATCTGGACAGTCGGCCTGGATTCAGGCGACCGACACCAGCGATCCGCTGCCACAGCCACCCGGACAGGGTCCTGGGTTCAACGAGCTGCAAAGCCGCGACCTCAAGACGTCGGCGACCACCACCTGGCTGTATCGATCTGGGACAAGCCTTTATCTCGTAAACGCGGCTGGTGGGTCCCTGCTGGTTTCGGGCTACGATGCCTCCGCCGGCTATTTATGGGCCGTGACTTCGCCGGGCAGCGCGGCCCCGATCAGCGACCCAGTGAGTGGCGAGAGCCTACCGTTCCCAAGCGCCTTTCCCGCCGGGCCAGACGGCTGGCGCAACCGAGCTCGTCTTCGTGGGGGCGTCTGGTCTCGACGGGGTAGTTGGGCTTCGGGATTGCGAGCCGAGAGCCGCGAGCGTTACAGCGCAGCGTTTACAAACGCCAACAAGAACACCGCTTTCGCCCTCGCTGCGTAAGCAGTAGAGACGTAAGCCCCGGAGCTTAGACCCCGGGTGTTGCCCCAGGTCAATCCGGCGGACCAGGGAGCGGCATCACAAAAGACCGGATTGCCGCCTCAGGGGCGCTGCGGCCCTGGGGCGGGACACCCACCGCAGCTGGCGAAAGCGGATCCCGTCGGGAGGAGCCGCCAAGTGAGAACCAAAATCCTGGACACGCTCGTAGAGATCCCGGGGGACACTGCTTCGGACGCGGGTTCAATTCCCGCCGCCTCCACCAAGTCCATCCTTTATCCGTCGATAAACGGTTCCGATTTGCTGGCTGCACTCTCACCGCGAAGCCGCAAACTAGTCGATCGCCACGTCATTTTATGTCCGCGGTTAACGACGACAAAGCGATTCTCGCGCCGGCTGCGGGGAAACCGGTTTCTCCGTCCCGAGTGTTGCGGATAGCCCAACCCGACCCCGGCCTCAGGGAGAAGCTCCGTGCGCGCCTGATCGACGACACGCTCGACGCCGACCGGCGCCTCATCGGCGAGCGAGTCGCCGTGTTGTTTCGATGGCTCTTTCTCGTCGTCCTCGCCGTCCTGAACAACGTCACGCCGCATACCAGCGCGGAGGACCGCGTAACAGTCGACATCATCCTCGGCGCGTGGGCCGCGATGAACATCGCCATCAATGTCCTGCTGCTCCGGGGCTACAAGCCGGGCAAGCAGTTCAGCCTCAGCACCATGACCCTCGACATCTTGTTCGCCGCCGGGTTGGTTTACATGTCAAACGGCTTCTCCAGCCCGTTCTTCCTGGCCCTCTTTCTCGCCGTCATCACCAACGCGGTTCGGTTCGGAGCGACGGCCAGCGTCGTCTCGGCGGTGGTCATCGCTTTCATCTATCTGTTCGTCGGCGGCAGCTTCACGCCGTCGAACTTTGCGTTCGACCCCAACGCGACCATCGGAAAAGTGTTCCTCTTCGTGGTGGTCGCACTTTCGACCGGATATATGACCCGCGAGCTCGAACGCGAGCGCCGCCACGCCGTCGAGCGCGCGGCGCAGGCGGACACGCTGCGCGAGCTGAGCACCGACATGGTCAGCGGCACGGATATAAAGGACGTGTTCAAGGTGCTCGCCCAGAACGCGGTGCAGATGACGAACTCCCAGCGAGGCCGCCTGATCTTGACTTCGCAGGATGGTTTTGAGGAAGTCGCCACAGCCAACCGCGAAGGCTCATCCGAGCCGCCGCCGGAGGGTGAGGCCATCGACCAGGACCTGCTCAGCGTGGCTGCGCGTTCAGGCGAAGCGACGATCGCCAACGATAAGAAGAGCCTCACCGTCCCCGTCGCCTCGGGTGACGGCGTCACTGCGCTGGTCTACCTGACCAGGCCCGACGCGACGTTCACCAACCAGGAGCTCTTCACCGTGGCCGCTCTCTCCGGCAGCTCCGCCGTGCCGCTGGCAAACGCGTTGCGATTCCATCGCAGCAGCCAGGAGGCGATCACCGACAGCCTCACCGGGCTTGCGAACGTACGCGAGCTTCGGCGTCGCCTCGACGTGGCCTTCGCCCGTCCCGATCGGCACACGACGCCGCTCTCGTTGCTTCTGATCGACTTCGATCATTTCAAGGAGGCCAACGATGAGCTCGGCCACCAGCACGGAGACCTGGTGCTGCAGCTGGGAGCCAGGATCGTGCGCGCGGCAGCGCGTACCCAAGATCTCGTGGCTCGCTACGGCGGCGACGAGCTCGCCCTCATGGTCGCGGATCTCAACGGCGTCGGCGCCCAACGCCTCGCGTATCGAATCGTCGATTCGGTGCACGCCGCCGCCGTGTCGACCACTCCTGGCAAGCACCTTACCTTCAGCATCGGCGTGGCGACGTATCCCGAAGACGCGTTGACTGCTCAGGAGCTGGTGTCGGCCGCCGACCAGGCCCTCTACCTGGCGAAGCGAGAAGGCAAGGATCGCGCGTGCACCTTCCCCCAACTGGTGACCGAGCTCGAGCTGGCGACGGAGAACCTTGTGACGCTGCTCGCGGATGCGGGGCCGCAGGTCGTGGTCGCCGCGGCTCACGCGGTCGACCACCGCAACCCGATCGCCCAGGGCCATTCGAGCCGCATCGCGGCGATCGTCGACGCGATCGGCCGCCACATGAGCATCCCCGCGACCGACCTGGAGGACCTCCGCACGGCCGCGTTCCTCCACGACGTGGGCCACCTGGCGATGGCGGACGGCGCGGCCTTCGAGGCGCCCGGTCACGCTGAAGCCGGCGAGCGGGTGGTGAAGGCCGCGCAGTTCCCGGAGGAGGTCGCTACCGCGGTCCGCCACCACCACGAACGATGGGATGGAACAGGCACGCCAGGCGGGCTGGCGGGCGACAGCATCCCGATCGGCTCACGCATCCTGGGCGTGGCCGAAGTGTTCGAGGCGATGACCGCGGGCCGGGGTGGCGAACGCGTGGCCGCGTCGGAGGCGCTCAAGCGCGTCAGCGAGAAGGTCGGCTCCGAGTTCGACGGCGCCATTGTGGACGCGCTGGGCCGCAGCGTCGACGACGGGAACATGGACGCGGCCCTTCCCGCTACAGCTCTGCCGGCAAGCGTGTCCGCCTAGCAGAAAGGGAGCCTATTCTTCGCCCATGCACTTCGTGCTCGTGCACGGTGCGTATCACGGGGCCTGGTGCTGGGATGAGCTCCGCGCTGAGCTTGAGCGCGGCGGACACTCGAGCACGGCCGTCGACCTGCCCTGCGACGATCCTGACGCAGGGGCGGAGCGATACGTGGACGAGATCCTCCATGCGATTCCGAAGCAGGCCGGCTCCGTGGTCATGGTCGGGCACTCGCTGGCGGGCCTTAGCATCCCCATCGCCGCGTCCCGGACCCGCACCGCGATGACCGTCTACCTGTGCGCGATCCTGCCCGTGCCGGGGCTCAGCTTCGATGCGCAGCACGCCGCGTACGCGACCGGGTTCGAGGCTTCCAGGCCGGCCGTCGACAACCCTGACGGCAGCACCTCCTGTCCAGAGGAAAGGGCGGTCGAGATCTTCTTCCACGACTGTGCTCCCGAGGTCGCCCTCGCTGCGGCACGGCGGCTGCGGCCGCAGCACTGGAAGATCACGCAAGAGGTGACGCCGCTGCGCCAGTGGCCCGCGGTACCGGCCGCCTACATTCTGTGCACTGACGACCGGATGGTGTCGCCTGCCTACGGGGTCGTTACCGCACGCCTCCAGCTCAGAGTCGATCCGATCGAGCTGCCCGGCGGCCACTCGCCGTTCCTGTCGCGACCTCGCGAACTGGCGCAAGCCCTGGTCCGCGTGGCAGCGAGTTAAGCCGTAGCGACCACCGGGCAAACCGGGTAACCTTCGGCCGGGTGCCGAACTTGAATCACCTCTGGCAGCGCTTCCTGTTGACGAGCTCGCTTCTGGTCGGACTGGCGATCGGCGTCGCCGCGACCGTGTTCGGATACAGCAACCTGACGAACGTCGACGTGCACTGGTCGGTGTTCCACATCAACGGCGTGCCTCTATGGACGGTGACCGTGGTTCCGCTCGCCCTCGCGCTCGCCGCGGGCACGCTCTACCACTGGATCGACGGCCTGCACCACTTCAGCGAGCACATGCGCCATCGGCACCGCGTCCACGAGCTCGAGGCCGAGGTCGCATCACTGCGCGCCCACCTCGACCAGGTGCTGGAGATGCCCGATCACTCTGGCGTGCCGGCCAGGGGCAAGGCTCGGGCTTCGCTGCCCGACTTCGAAGGCGTGACGCCGGAGCTCGCTCCGCTCGACGAGCCGGCGCCGGTTGCTGGCCTCCCGGAGCCGGAGCGCCAAGCCAAGAGCGGCGCGGACAGAAAGAAGCGCGCCAAGCTGTCGGTCGAGCCCGAGCCCAAGCTTGAGCAGGCCAACGGCGAGGTCGCGGCACCGGTAGCTGCGTCCGAAGCCATGGAACCAACCGAACCGGCGCAGCAGGCCTGACCGAGAGCATGTCGGATCGCCGCCGCGCCGGCCGTCTCGTCGTTCCCCAACAGGCTGCGCCGGCCGACAAGATGCTGCTCGAGCGCAGCGCGATCGAAGAGCTCAGCCACCATGCCGACCCGTGGCGCGTCCTGCGGATCCTGTCCGAGTTCGTCGAAGGCTTCGACGCCCTCAATGACGTCGGGCCCGCGGTGACCGTATTCGGTTCGGCGCGGACCAAACCCGACGACCCTTATTACGCACTGGGAAGATCTCTGGGCGCCGCACTCGCGAGGCGAGGTTTTGCGGTCATCACCGGCGGCGGGCCGGGAATGATGGAGGCGGTCAACCGGGGCTGCCACGAGGCGGGCGGCCTCTCGGTCGGCTGCAATATCGAGCTGCCTCGCGAGCAGGAGCTCAACGCGTATGTGGACCTCGGCGTCGAGTTTCGGTACTTCTTCGTGCGCAAGAACATGTTCGTGAAGTACGCCCGTGGCTTCGTCATCTTCCCAGGCGGACTCGGGACGCTGGACGAGCTGTTCGAATCCCTCACGCTGGCACAGACCGGGAAGATCGAGCACTTCCCGATCGTGCTCTTCGGCACCGAGTACTGGAGCGGCCTGCTGGACTGGATGCACAAGGTCGTGCTCGCCCGAGGCGCGATGTCGCTGGAGGATTTCGACCTCGTCAGCCTGACCGACGACCCGGAGGAGGCGGCCGCGATGGCGACCAGGCCGCTTCCGGTGGACATCGGCGAACCACGAACCGAGGCTGGTGAGCCAAGGGCGGAAGCTCGATAGCCAGCATCACATCGGTGACGCCGTCGCTCGACTTCTATTTTCTGACCGACGGCGGCCAGACCTCGGACGTGGTGGCGCAGCGCATGGCCGGCTTTCTGAACGGCGCTACGCACACACTCGATGTTGCGATTTACGACCTGCGGCTGGAGGCCGGCCCAGGCGCGGTGATGCTCGGTGCGTTTCAGGCAGCTGTCAAACGCGGGGTCCAGGTTCGCCTGATGTTCAACCAGGACCACCCCGCGAACCTGCCGGTCCCGCCGCCCGCTGAGATCGACTGGGCGTTCGTCGATCAGCTGAAAGCGTCTGGCGTCGAGACGAAACCGATTCCCGGCATCCCGGACCTCATGCACCACAAGTACGTCGTCCGCGATGTAGGAACGCCGCTCGCCGCGGTGCTCACAGGATCCACCAACTGGACCAACGATTCGTGGACTCGCGAGGAGAACGTCGTCTTCACGCTCGCGTCGCCCGATGTGGCGGCCAGCTTCGAGCAAAACTTCTCGGAGCTCTGGGAGAACCCCGTGGTCGCCATTTCGGGGCGTATTTCCTCTCCCTGGCAGACACTCGCCGACTCGACTCGCATACGCGTCTATTTCTGCCCGGGTCGCGGACTGAAGCTCGTGCACGCCATGGCGAGGTCGATTGCATCGGCGCAGCGCCGCATTCGCGTCTGCTCGCCGGTCCTGACGTCGGGTCCGGTCCTCGGCACGCTCGCCGAGGTGATCGACCACGGAGGGGTCGATATTTCGGGTGTGTACGATGCGACTCAGATGGACGAGGTACAGCATCAATGGGGCGAGCAGTCGACCTCGGCCTGGAAGATCGCGGCCTTCCACAGCATCATTGCGGCGGTGAAGTTCGGATCGAAGCGATCGACGCCGTATGCGGTGGGCTCGGTCCATGACTTCATGCACGCCAAGATCCTGGTCGCCGACGACTACGTTTATGCCGGCAGCTTCAACCTCTCTCACAGCGGCGAGCAGAACGCCGAGAACGTGGTCCAGTTCGAGAGCAGTGCGGTCGCCGACCTCTGCACCGCCTACGTGGATCGCATCGCGGCGAAGTACGGCGGTCGGCCTCTAGCTGGAAACTAAACCTCTGCCTGGTCCTCGGGTCCTGTGGGCGGGCGCGGCGCTGATGGCGCTTCTGATTGTGGCGCTTCTCATCACGCTTCCCCACCTGCAGCCGCCGACGGGCACGGTGCTCGTGCTCGGCTCGGCGCGCTCCGCGGACTCGATCGCGGCCACCACCGTCAGCCTGCACGGCCGCGCCGGGTGGTCGGCGCTCGGCACGGTTTCCGGGTCCATCCCCGCCGCCCCTGAACAGCGGGAGCTGCTGGCGGTTCCGGTGGCGGTCGGCGACTATGACGGCGTCAGAGTCGGCGCCGACCAACAGCCCCTGGCGATTTCTGTGGTCGCCGGCCAGGTGGAGCCGCTGCTCCTCGGTATAGATTCAGGGCGACTGATCAGCGGCGCCGCCTATGCCGGCAACGACCAGGTCAACCTCGGACTGGGAGAGATCTCAGGCAGGTTCGTCGCCATGCCGAGCTTCGATCTGGTCG
>VBFD01000002.1:0-53421 GCA_005883585.1 Chloroflexota bacterium | reverse complement strand
CCAGTATCCTGCGCGCCTCCTCGAGGTAGCGCGGAAGCGCCGACTCAGGCTCGAGGTGCCGGTGCGCCGACCGTGGCACGTTCGTGTCCAAGTAGCTGATGTCCCGCAGGCTGAGCGGCGGCTCGGGCGGTCCGGCGGCATGCGTCCAGAGTCCGGTGAGGGCGTCGAATCGGTACTCGGGCAGAAGACGCCAGCCCTCTGCCGCGACCATCTCGACCGCATCGAGGATGAACTCGAACACCGCCTCGGAGATGAAGTAGTTGAAGTTGACGCGGACCCATCCCGGCTTGATCCCCTCGCACCCGAGGCTGATCTCACGCTCGAACTCGTGCGATTTCTCGAGATCGATGCCGAGCAGTCGATGCCCGTAGGGTCCGGCGCAAGAACAGCCCCCACGCGACTGGATGCCGAAGAGGTCGTTGAGCAGCGCGACCACGTAGTTGTGATGGAGGTAGCGGCCCTCGTGCCGCACCACGAACGACACGATCGACAGTCTGTCGAGATCGGGGTTACCGAGAATCTCGATATCGGGCCGGCGGCGCCAGCGCTCGATGGCGCGACGGATGAGAGACGCCTCACGGCGGCGGATCTCGGCGGCGCCGACCGCCTGCTTCAGCTGGAACACCAGGCCCGCGCGAATCGAATCCACGATGGCCGGCGTGCCCCCCTCTTCCCTGTGCTCGATGTCGGCCAGGTACACGTGCTCTGTGGGGTTGACGTAGGCGACCGTCCCGCCGCCGGGCACGCTCGGCACCCGGTTTCGAAACAGCTCACGCCGGGCCGCCAGCACCCCTGGCGTGCCCGGACCGCCGATGAACTTGTGTGGAGAGATGAAGACGGCGTCCAGATAAGGCTGGCTCGGCCCTCCTGAAGCCGTGCCCATCTCGATCTCCATGTAGGGCGCGGCAGCGGCAAAGTCCCAGAGCGAGAGTGCGCCATGGCTGTGAAGCACGACCGAGATCGCCCGCCAGTCGCTGATGATCCCGGTCACGTTGGAGGCGGCCGAGAAGCTGCCGATCTTGACCGGGCGGTCACGGTATCGGATGAGCTCTTCCTTCAGGTGCTGCTGATCGATGTGGCCGTCGTGGTCCTCGCGGATGACGACCACGTCCGCGATCGACTCCCGCCAGGGAAGCTCGTTGGAGTGGTGCTCGTAAGGGCCGATGAAGACGACCGGGCGTTCTGCCGCAGGGATCAGCGACGTGAAGTGGTAGCGATCGTCGAGGTCAGCGGGTATGCGCATGTTGAGGACGTCGATCAGGCGGTTGATGGCGCCGGTCGAACCGGAGCCGCAGAAGATGACGGCGTGTTCGTGGCTCGCGCCGAGTGCGGCGCGAATGATCTCGCGCGCCTCTTCTCGAAAACGTGTCGTCTGGAGACCGGTTCCCGAGGACTCCGTGTGAGTGTTCGCGTAAAGGGGGAGCACGACCTCACGGATGAATTCCTCGATGAAGGAGAGCGCCCGGCCGGACGCGGTGTAGTCGGCGTACGTGACGCGGCGCGGGCCGAACGGCCCCATCACCGCCTCGTCCTCGCCGATCACCGAGGAGCGGATCCGCTCGATCAGGTCCAGTTTGGCGCCCATCCCGTCAACCTTAGGCGCCGGCCGGGCTCCTCAGCCGGCGATCAGCCGGTATCTGTGTTCGGGCCGGCCCGGGCTCCCATAGCGCATCGTGAGCTCGGCCTTGCCGAGATGACACAGGTGATCCAGGTAGCGCCGCGCCGTCACCCTGCTGACTCCGGCGGCGTCGGCCACCGCCGCGGCGGCGAGCCCAGATCGTGATTGGCGCAGCGCCTGGGCTATCAGGTCGAGAGTCGTATCTGAAAGCCCCTTGGGGAGCGGCTCGTTGCGCGTCGAGCGGAGTGTGCCGAAGATCCTGTCCACATCGCTCTGCTGCGCTTGCCCAAGCTGCACCATGCGCTCGCGTGCGCTCGCGTACGAAAGCAGCTTCTCCTCGAACGTAGCGAAGAGAAAGGGCTTGATCAGGTAATGAACGATGCCTCCGCGCATGGCGGCGCGAAGGCTTTCCACCTCGCGAGCGGCCGTGACGGAAATGACGTCGACCGGCCGACCGTCCTCACGCAAGCGCTGCAGCACATCGAGACCGGACATGTCCGGCAGGTAGATGTCGAGCAGTACCAGGTCCGGCCGCAGACGCTCCACTGCATCGAGCGCCTGGGCGCCGGTGTGAGCTTTGGCCACCACGGCAAATCCCTTGACCCTCTCGACATACGCGCAGTGAAGCTCGGCGACTCGAAAGTCATCCTCGACGACGAGGGTCTGGATCACGACTTGGCCAGGACTCGCAGTGGCAGTCGCACGATGAAGAGCGCGCCCCCCTCGCTGGCCACGGTGACATCGCCGCCATGGCGGCGCGCGACTTGCCGGACAAGCGCGAGACCAAACCCGCGCCGCTTGTGTCCGGGGGCCGACTTGGTGCTGAAGCCTTCCTGGAAGATCTGCCCGTCGACGCCTTCCGGAATCCCG
Source organism: Chloroflexota bacterium (assembly GCA_005883585.1). Lineage (GTDB taxonomy): Bacteria > Chloroflexota > Dormibacteria > Dormibacterales > Dormibacteraceae > UBA10449. Next base: position 50,933 of record VBFD01000002.1, on the reverse strand, counting down.
GGGCCTGAATCATGGATCCGGATGAACAGCTGATCGTCCTGCTCGTTCACAGACACGCTCACCCAGCGCGCATCGGTCGACCCGCTCGCCGCGTCGAGAGCGTTGTCGATGAGGTTGCCGAGCAGCGTGATCAAATCTTCGCTGTCAATCGAGCTGCGCGTCATGACGGTGTCATCACTTACGCGAAGTTCGATCCCGCGTTCTGACGCGACCGCCGCTTTCGCAAGCAGGAGCGCGCCAAGGACCGGGTCGCCGACCCGTTCGAGCAGCGCTTCCGTCAGCTCCTGGTGCACTCCCGAGGTCTGGGCGATGAGCTTCATCGCGTCCTCGCCTCGGCCCATCTGGACGAGGCCCGCGATCGTGTGCAGGCGATTCGCGAACTCGTGCGCTTGGGCACGCAGCGCCTCGGTCAGGCTCTCGATGCCCATGCCGCGCGACAGACCGGTGAGCTCCGTCGTGTCCCGCAGCGTTGCGACATGGCCGATCTCGCGGCCTCTGACGTGGATGCCTCGGCGGCTGGCCACGAGCACGCGGTCTCCGGCCAGCAGGACCTCGTCTTCGTCCTTGAGCCCGCCCGTCATGAATTTCTGGAGCCGACCCTGGGGAAGCACCTGCGAGACCTTGCGCCCGACGCAATCCGCCGGCAGGCCGAGCAAACGGCGTGCCTCGTCGTTCGCCAGCGTGATCGTGTGGTCGCGGTCGGTGGCGATCGCGCCTTCGTGGATGCCCTGCAGGCTGGCTTCTCTCTCCTCGAGCAGCCCCGCGATCTCGTACGGTTCGAGGCCGAACGTCTGCCGCTTCAACCGGGAGGCGAGCAGCAACGATCCCCCCACGCCGAGACCGAGCGCGAGGAACAGCGTCACCGCAAACCCGGGCAGCTCGTGCAGAAGCTGCTGGCTCACCGCCGTCTCCAGGAAGCCGACAGAGACCATGCCAATCACCTGGCCGCCATAGAAGATCGGGGCCTTGCCTCTAGCCGAGACGCCCAGCGTCCCCTGCTGGACCCCGACCCAGGTGTTGCCGGCGAGGACGCTGCTGGGGTTCTCGTCCACGGGCTTACCGATCATCGCCGGGTTCGGATGCGAGAAGCGGATGCCCCGCTGGTCGGTGACCACCACATACCTGGCGCCGGTCGAATGGCGAGTGTCCTCGGCGGTTCGCTGGATGAGGCCGGCCGGATCGCCGGCGAGCAGCGCCTGCTGGACCGCGCTGTTGGAGGCGACGGTTTCGGCGATCGCCAGGGACCGCTGTTCGTACTGGCGGTCGAGCTCCTGGCTCGCCTGCCACACGGCGGCCGCGGCGCCAAGGATTCCTGACAGCGCGATGATCACGACCTGGAAAACCAGGATCTGGTAGGCGAGGGGAAGGCGGGTCTTCACCGGAGGATCTCAGCCGGATCGTAGGCCCTCAACGGGCCTCCGCGCAGCGACCAAAACGACCAAAACGGCCACAACGACCGCATGGATTGCGCGAGCCGGCCAGCGCACGCAGAGTCCCGAGATGGATGGCTTCTGCAATCGAGCTTCGTGGCGTCACGAAGCGATTTCTCACCCCTTCAGGCGGTGTCTATGTCGCCCTGCACGATCTCGATCTGGCCGTTGAGCCCGGCGAGTTCTGCGCCGTGGTCGGGCCCACCGGTTGCGGCAAGTCGACGACGCTGGCCCTGATCTCGGGTCTCGAGCCGGCGAGCGAGGGCGAAGTCGAGGTCTTCGGGAAGCGGGTCAGCGGCATCGCGAGCGGGATCGGCTACGTGTTCCAAAGCGATGCCGTCTTCCCATGGAAGACGGTCCTCGAAAACGTGGCCGCCGGACCTCGTTACCACGGGTCAACGACCCGCGACGCCCGAGCCGCCGCCCATGACTGGATTGCCCGGGTAGGACTCGCCGGGTTCGAAGACCGCTATCCGTACCAGCTGTCCGGTGGGATGCGCAAGCGCGTAGCCCTGGCGCAAAGCCTCATCAACGGCCCGCGCATCCTGCTGATGGACGAGCCGTTCAGCGCCCTTGACGTCCAGACGCGATCGCTGATGGAGAACGAGTTGCTGAGCCTGTGGTCGTCGACCTCGGCATCGGTGGTCTTCGTCACCCACGACCTCGAGGAGGCGATCTCGCTGAGCGACCGCGTGTTCGTCATCACCGCCGCGCCGGGGACGGTGAAGAGCAACTACAAGGTCGACCTGCCGCGACCCCGCAACGTCGCCGAGATCCGATTCCAACCTCGATTCACCGAGATCTATGAGGAGATCTGGAAGGACCTTCGCGACGAGGTCCTCGTGAGCTATGAACGTCAGAAGCGCAGCGGCGCGGCTTAGCGCGCCGATGAGTGCGCTGGTCGAGCCTCAGGCACACGCCGGGGCGGACCTCACAGCCAGACGCGCTCGCGATATCCGCCGGCGCCGGCTCATCGTGTTTGGGCTGCAGCTCCTCGTCGCCGTCGCCTGGCTCGGCAGCTGGGAGCTGACGACACGGCTCGGTTGGGTCGACAAGTTCTTCTTTGCGCAGCCGTCTGAGATCGCGCTCAAGCTCTGGACCTGGGTCACGCAGGGGACCGAGCTCGGGCCGCTGTGGGATCAGGTCCTCACGACGATGGAGGAGACCGTCGGCGGGTTCATCGTCGGCTCGCTCCTCGGCGTCGTCTTTGGCGTGGCGCTCGGTCGCATTCGGCTGCTGGCCGACGTGCTCTCGCCCTATATCAAAGGGGCGAACGCCATCCCGCGCGTGGTCGTGGGCGCGCTGTTCGCGATCTCGCTGGGGCTCGACATCAAATCGAAGATCGCTACAGCCGCCATCCTCGTGTTCTTCGTCGTCTTCTTCAACGCTTTCCAAGGTGTGCGCGAGGTGGACCGCAACCTGATCGCGAACGCCCGAATCCTCGGCGCGGGAAGTCGCCAGCTGACGACCGAGATCATCGTCCCGTCGGCCCTTTCCTGGATCACCGCCAGCCTTCACACGAGCTTCGGTTTGGCGCTGGTCGGTGCCGTGGTCGGCGAGCTCTTCGGAGCCACCTCCGGAGTCGGGGAGCTGATCTACAGCGCCAAGAACAACTTCGACGCCGACGGCGTGTTCGCCGGGATGGCGCTGCTGGCTGCCATTGCGCTGGTGGCGGAGGCCCTGATCACAGCGCTAGAGACCCGTCTTGTTCGGTGGCGGCCGCAGGTCAACACCGAGACGAGGATTTGAAAGAAGGAGTTTCGTCTATGCGATTCGATCTTCGCCGGTTGTGTTTGGCCGTTGGAGGAATTGCGATCCTCGCGGGCTGCGGCTCCACGCCATCGTCCACAGGGGGCAGCGTGCAGACGATCTCGCTCAAGGTGATGGTCGGAGGCCTGAGCAAACAGATCTACCTTCCGAACATGCTTGCGAAGCAGCTCGGGTACTTCAACGATCAGCACCTGGACGTGACGCTGATCGACGAGGGATCGGGGCAGGCGGCGGAGGACGAGGTCCTCGCCGGCAACGTTGACGCCGGCTCCGGCGCTTACGTGCACCCGATGGTGCTCAATGCCCTCGGCAAGAAGATCGAGACGATCTGTCAATTTGGCATCGCGCCGGGCGAGGCAGAGGTGATCGACGCCAGGAAGGCCGGCTCGATCCAGTCGCCCAACGACCTCCAGGGCAAGAACCTGGGCGTGACCGAGCTTGGCTCTGGCACGCACACCTTGACGCTCGCCATCCTGGGCAAGGCGGGCATCGACCCGACGAAGGAGCATTTCGTCGCGGTTGGCGCCGGCGACACATTCATCGCGGCCATCGACCATCAGACGATCGACGGCGGCATGACGACCGAGCCCACCATCTCGCGCCTCACCTCATCGGGCAAGGGGAAAGTCCTCGTCGACCTGCGCACGCCCGACTCGACCCGGGCCGCGCTGGGCGGCGACTACCCCTTCATCGGCATCTTCGCGAAGAATGACTGGGTCAACAGCAACAAGGACGTAGCCCAACGGCTGGTCAACGCTTACGTCAAGACCCTCAAGTTCATCCACTCGCACTCCGCGGCCGAGATCGCAGCCAAGATGCCGGCCGACTACTATGCCGGCAATCAGGACCTTTACGTCGCCGCCCTTAAGAACCAGATCTCGATCTTCGGCACGGACTGCAAAATGCCGGCGGGCGGTCCCGAGACCGTGATGAAGATCCAGCAGGCTTACGTGCCCAGCTTCAAGGGCAAGACGGCCAACCTCAGCGAGACGTACACCAACGAGTTCGCCAACAAGGCGAGCTGATCAGTCTCCGGTTACTCAGGGGGACCGGGCCTGCTTTAAGCCCGGTCCCTTGTACATATATAAGGACGAGCGAAGCACAGCCGGGCAGCGCAGTCACAACTTGAGCGGACGCTATGAGTCGGCCCATAATCGTGGCGGGCATGGAACTGCGTCAGCTCAGGGCTTTCGTAGAAGTCGCCGAGGCCGGCCATTTCGGACATGCCGCGGAGCACCTGCATCTGACCCAGCCGGCACTCACGCAGCGGATCCAGGCGCTGGAGCGCGAGCTCGGCCTCCAGCTGCTCGAACGAAATGCGCGGGGGGTGAGATTGGCTCCTTCCGGCACCGTGCTGCTGCCACATGCACGGCGCTTGATCCAGACCGAAGATCAAGCGCTGGGGGACCTGAGGGCCTACCTCTCGGGAATCATCGGCCGGCTACGTATCGCATACCAGGCGGCCGGCGACATACCGACTGCAGCATCCCTCATCGCGGAGTACCGCCAACGCTTCCCAGCGGTCGAGGTCGACACCGTATCGGGATCGTCGGGTCCAAACCTCCAGCTCCTCGAGGGCCATGCCGTCGACCTCGCCTTCTGCCTGATGCCGGGCGTCAAGCCTGATGGCATCGCTTCGCTGATCATCCGTCGCGAAGAGGTGGGCCTGGCGGTGCGAGCTGATCACCCACTGGCGGAGATGGACCCAGTGCCGGTCGAGCGCCTGCGGGGCGAGCCGATGGGCCTGCCGCCGGCAAACGCCAACCCAAATTTGATCGGCGCGCTCCGGCGCTGGCTAGTGCGTCACACCGGCGAGGAGCTGAACGTCGTCTCAGAAGATCCGACGGATCTCGCCATGCAGACGGTCGCCAAGTCTGCATCGGCGGCCATCCTGATCGTCCTCCAGTACGCGCCCATGCCGCCGCCGGACGGGATCGTCTATCGGTCCTTGTCGCCGGCGCCGCTGATCGAGTTCGGCCTGGCCTATCGCAGCGATGATCCGTCGCCGATCGTGGCGAACATGGTTCAGCTAACCCGCGAGCGTGCGGGCCACGATTCCTCCGCCGACCCCAAGAATGGGGAACTGGTCTAACTCTGCCTTCGCTTCGCGAGCGCTGGCGGGCGGGAGAGGCAACCTTTGGTGCGTGGTGCACCATCCCAAGCACCTGGACCGCCGAGCTGGCGGCGCGCTCAGGCCATGACTGGGTGACGATAGATACACAGCACGGCCTCATCGGTTACGACGTGATGCTCCCGATGCTGCAGGCGGTCAGCGCCGCTGGCGTGCCGTCGTTGGTGCGGGTTCCCTGGAACGAGCCCGGAACGATCATGAAAGCGCTCGACGCCGGCGCCGGTGGGGTCATCGTGCCGATGGTGAACTCGGTCAAGGATGCGGAAGCAGTGGTTGGCGCGTGCCGGTATCCGCCCGCAGGCTTTCGCAGCATGGGACCGACCAGGGCTCGACTCGTCGACGGCGACTGGCGGCAGCCGCTGTGCATCGTGATGGTCGAGACCGTCCAGGCGGTGAGCATCGTCGATGAGATCCTGTCGGTGCCGGGAGTCGATGCGGTTTTCGTGGGCCCAAACGACCTGGCCGTCTCCGCCGGCCTCGAGTCGAGCTACGAGGGTAGGGATCCGCGCCACCGCCAGATGATCGAGAAGATCGCCAGCTCCGCCAAGGCGCACCAGGTGACGGCGGGCATCATGTGCGGCACCGCGGAGGTCGCCAAGCAGTGGTACGACGCCGGCTACCGGATGCTCGCCCTCGAGTCCGACACCAGGCTGCTCATGAACGCGAGCGAGCAGATCGCCCAGAGCGCCAGGAAGCTCGTGGGCGGTGCCGCGCCTACGTAGCGTTACCGAAGTGCGGGCGGAGCGCGGGATAGAGCTCGCGGAAGCGCCGATAACCGCCGGCATATGCCTCCTGCCAGCTCGCGTCGGGCTCGATGATCTCGCGAACACGAACGCATGCGTGGACAGCCTCATGCACGTCACCAAAAACGCCTCCCGCCACGCCTCCGAGCAGGGCCGCACCGAACGCTGAGCCCTCCTCGACCGCGGTGAGCTCGAGGGGCAGGCCGAGGGCCGATGCCACGATCGACAGCCATAGACGGCTGCGCGCGCCGCCGCCAGAAGCCCTTCCGGCGACTGCCCGAACGCCCAGGTCGTTCAGCAGCTCGAGCGAATCGCGCAGCCCATAAGCCACGCCCTCCATGACTGCTCGGACCATCGCCGCCCGGTCGTGCCGGAGCGAAAGGCCGACGAAGGCACCGCGCGCGTCGGGGTCCGCATGGGGCGTGCGCTCGCCCGCGAGGTAGGGCAGGAAGATGAGACCGTCAGATCCCGGCGCCCACTCGGCCGCGCCGGCGTCCAGGTCGGCGAACCGCACTCCCGCGGCGAGGGTGTCGCGGAACCACTGCAGCGATCCCGCCGCGGACAGCATCACCCCCATCGCGTGCCACGCGCCGGGCACCGCATGGCAGAAGACATGCACGCGAGCCTGCGGCTCGGCCGCGAAGGCCGGCAGAGCCGCAAAGACGACGCCGGATGTGCCCAGCACCACCGAAAGAGGGCCGGGCCGATCGACGCCAACCCCGAGCGCTGCCGCGGCCTGATCGCCCGCCCCCGCCGCGACAACCACCCCCTGGGCTGTCCGGCCGCTGATCTGCGGCGACTCCATCGCCTGAGGAAGCCACGATCGTGGAATCTCCAGGGCGGCGGTCACATCTTCGCTCCAGCGCCGATGGGCGACGTCGAACAGCAGCGTTCCCGAGGCGTCGGCCACGTCGATGGCGTGCTCGCCGGTCAGGCGCAGCCGGACATAGTCCTTGGGCAGGAGGATGCGGGAGATGCGCGAGTAGACATCTGGCTCGTGGCGCCGCAGCCAGAGGATTTTCGGCGCGGTGAAACCGGTCAGGGCACGGTTGCCGGTCAGCTGAATCAAGCGCTCCAGGCCGATTCGAGCTTCGATTTCCGCGCACTCCGCGCCGGTGCGCTGATCGTTCCAGAGCATCGCCGGGCGCAGCACTCTGTCGTGATCGTCCAGACAGACCAGGCCGTGCATCTGACCTGAGAGCCCGATGCCGCGCACGTCTTTGACGCCTGCCGCGGCGACCGCCTCGAGCGTGACCTGCGTTGCGCGCCACCAGTCCTCGGGGTCCTGCTCCGACCAGCCCGGCCGCGGAGTCGAGAGCGGATAGCCCTGTTCGGCTTTCGCGATCACCTCGCCATCGGGAGAGATGGCGATCGTCTTGACACCGGTCGTCCCGACGTCGATGCCGATGAGGGTCACACGGAAGGGCTCGCTACGCGCCGAGGGCCTTGTAAACGATCTCGTACGCCCGGACGGCATCCTTTCGCGACTGCGCTTCGCGGAGCGCGGCGTCGTCGATCCGCGCGGCGACCGAGTCGATGAACCGCCACTGCAACACGCTCCGGCGCACAGCCGCGATCGCATCTTCGGTGTACGGATAGAGGTCGAAGCCGAGGCGCTCGCCGTTGTCGCCGTAGCCCGCTCGTCGCAGCTCGAGCGCCAGCTCCAGGGTTTCCATGAATGCCGTCGCGCCCACCATGTTGTCGTCGTCGAAGGTGCCCCAGCCGCTGTTGGCATGCTGATGACCGAGCAGCCCCTCCCCCGCCAGCATGGCTGCATACTCCCCGAGATTCTCACCGTTCATGAGCAGGTGCTGCCAGTCCATGTTCACCTTCACGTTGTCGAGGCCCTGGGCACGCAGCTTGTGGATGACGTGCAGGGTCATGCCGATGTTGCGCATCAAGATCTTCATAGCCGGCTCGGAGTTCTTGTGCTCGAGGAAGAGCTTGATCCCGTGTTCCTTGCACCTTTGCGCGGCCGCTCCTATGCCTTCGATCAGCCAAGCCCAGCTCTCGCGGTAAGGCGACTGGAACGGATAGTTGTAGCCCTCGATGCCGGGCCAGATGATGAAGTTCGCCCGCAGGCTGCCGGCCATGTCGGCCGCGGCCAGCGTGCGCCTCATCGCCTCGGCGCGAACCGACGCATCGGGCGAGCACAGCCCGCCGCGGCCGAAAAGCGGGTCGAGATGCAGACCGGTGGCGACACAGTAGATGCCGTGCCCGCCGAGAGCGTTCTTGATCGCCGCGACATTGCCCTCGTTGATCTCCTGCGGGTAGTGGAACTCGTAGTCGTCGATGAGGTCGCCGAGGCCGGCCACTGCCCGTCCTACCTTGTCGACGATGTTCTCGGACGTCCACTGCGGCTGGTAACCGACCGGGACGAAGCGGGTGATCATCGGCCCCAAAGCCCAGATTCCAAGACTCGTCTTGAGCGTCACTCTCTATAGTCCCCCTCGATCCTCGTGAACTCGACCAGGTTGCCAACCGGATCTCGACAGAAGAAGCGTGGCCGGTTGGGAATGGGCGTGTCGTCGAACGGCGCCAGGCCCGCGCCTTCGAGTCGGCGTCGGGTCTCCTCGAGATCGTCGATGTCGAAGCAGAAGTGCCGCCGCGAGTCCACTTCCGCCGGGCCCGGAAAGAAGTGCAGCTCGAGGCCGTCGCCGGCGGAGAACCAGAGGAGACCCATGCCGGCGAGCGTCGACGGCGTGGGCTGCTCGCGTAGTCCCAGCACCTCGCTGTAGAAATGACGGACGGCGGCGCCTTCACCTTCTGCGTATGGCGACGAGACATGCTGCAGGCTCCGCAACTTCATGTCGTTCGCTGGGCGGCAAGCGGTTCGACGCCGAGGAAGCGGCGCTGCGCATCGATGTTGCCGATCAGCTCCTTGGCGGTGGTTTCGGCGGCGATTCTGCCCGCGACCATGACGAGCTGCCTGTCCGCAAGCGCGGTCGCGACGCCGAGGTTCTGCTCGACGACCAGCAGACCGACGCCCTGCCCTGCGAGGGTGCGGATGATTTCGATCACGTTTTCGACGATGTTGGGCGCCAGACCCTCGGAGGGTTCGTCCATGATCAACAGCTTGGGGTTGGTGAGCAGGGCCCTGCCGATCGCCAGCATCTGCTGCTCACCCCCTGACAGCTGGCCGGCGCCGACGTTCTTTCGCGCCGCGAGCCGCGGGAAGATCTCGTAGACCCGCTTGGGGCTCCAGCCGCCGTTGCCGCGGCGAGGGATGATCTGCAGATGCTCATCGGTTGACAGCGATGGGAAGAGGCGGCGCCCTTGCGGGACGAAACCCAGGCCCTGGCGCGCGATCTGGTACGGGGCCTTGCCCATGAGCTCCTGCCCACGGAAGCGAACCGAACCTCTGGCCGATGTGAGCATGCCCATGATCACCTGGCAGAGCGTCGACTTGCCCATGCCGTTGCGGCCGATGATCGCGACCGGTCGGTCATCGACCGTGAACGAGACGTCCTGCAAGACGTGAGCGCGCCCATAGAACGCGTTGAGGCCGGCGACCTCCAGTACTTGCGCGGTGGTCACTGTTTGTACCTGCTGCCGATGTAGAGATCGTGGACCAGCTTATTGTCGCGAATCGTCGCCGGGCTGCCCTCGACCACGATGCGTCCGTCGTGCATCATCGTCACCCACTGGGCGACGCGGAGGGCGACATCCATGTCGTGCTCGATGAGGATCAGGGTCACGTTCGGATCCAGGGCCATCAGCTGTGTCGTCAGCCTGTTGCGTTCCGCGGGCGAAAGGCCCGCGGCGGGCTCGTCGAGCATCATGAGCTTCGGCGACGACGCCTGGGCCATGCCGACTTCGAGCTGGCGCCTCTCGCCGTGCGACAGCTCGCGGACCATCGTGCCCAGCCGGTCAGCAAGGCCGATCGCCTCGGCGGTCGCCCGAGCGCGCTCGCGCAGCCGGCGCTCGAGCCGTGGCAGGCGAACCGGAAGCAGATGGCCGCGCCTGGCCCCGAGCACCGCCAGGTAGAGGTTGTCCTCGACCGATAGGCCCAGCAGGAGCTTGGAGGTCTGGAAAGTTCGCGAGAGTCCCGAGCGCGCGCGCAAGCGCGCGGGCTGATGGGTGACGTCCCGCCCGAAGAGCTCGATGGTGCCCTCGGTCGGAGGGAACTCGCCGGAGATGACGTTGAACAGGGTCGTCTTGCCGGCTCCGTTCGGTCCGAGGATGGCGCGGCGCTCGCCCGCCTTGACGGCCAGGGTGACATCGGCGACCGCGCGCAGGCCGCCGAACCGCCGGCCGACCCCCCTCAACTGGAGGATCGGCGCGGCGGAATCGATTCGCGGCGGTGTTTCGCTCACACCGCCTGTCTCATCAGTACGGGACGTTTCCGGTGCTGAAGTCGACGGGTGTCTCGTTTCCAACCCAGGGCGGCGGCGTTTTCTTGGTGCAGGTTGGGTCGGTCCGGCTCGGCGCCGGTGTGGTTGGGCTGAAGAATCCACCAAACGTCTGGTCCACCTTCGGGACGCGAAGGATGGTCTTGATTCCCGGGACGTTGGTGCCTGACGGCGGCGCCGTGATCTGCACGATCCAGTTGTCGAATACGGCCTGCCGGTTCGAGTCAAGGCTGATCTTGCCGTAAGGGCCCTGGACGACAGTGGTCGCCAGCGCTGTCTGCAGCGACTTCTGGCCGTTGGAAAGGTCGCCGTTGACCGCGGTCAGCGCCTGGCCGAGAGCGGTCATCGCGCTCCAGTAGCCGAGGGTGAAGACGCTGGCGGCGTCCGCTTGAGTGGCCGGGTAGATGGCCAGCTCGTTCTTGTAGGCCGTGGTCTGCGCGAAGGTGGCGTCGCCCGCGATGCCGCTCGCGGCGACGGCGCCCACCATCGGCGTTCCGATGGCCTTGAGCAATTGCGGGTCAGGCCAGAACGTGTTGCCCATGATGTGCTTGGTGTTCAGCGCGCCGTTGAGCTGCTGGTACTGCTTGAGGAATGTGATCAGGCCGGCCCCGCCGACGCCGACGAACAGCCCGTCGATGTACTTGGGGATCTGGGTGATGAACGAGGAGTAATCGGTCGTGCCCAGAGGAGGCCAGATGCGATTTGAATTGGGAATGCTTCCGCCGATGGCGCAGAACTCAGCGACGAAGCCGGCGAGCGAGGTGTACGGAAACGCGTAGTCGTCGCCGATCACCGCCGCAGTGCGCCAGCCGAGCTTGTTGTAGGCGTAGTCCCCGAGCCCGGATGACCACTGGGCGCCATCCGGGTTGAAACGGAAGAAGTTCGGAGCCTGGACCTTCAGCGTTGCGTCCTGGGCGCCGGAGATGCCGTTGAGGAAGGTCTTGTTCGGCTGGGTCTTGGCGTAGTTCGCCACAGCGATTCCCTCATCGCCGGAAAGAGGGCCGATCAAGATGTCCGCACCGAGCTGTTCGACCAGCCGCCGCGTCTCTTCGATCGCCTTGCTGGCCGTGGAGTCGGAGCAGCCGAAGCCGACGATGTTGATGTCTTTGCCCGCGATCTTGGCGCCGGTCATCCCGTCACTGGGCTTCGACCCGCTGGCCTTGCCGCCGTAGTGTGCGGCCAGCACCGCGAGGGCCCCGCCCAGGTCGTCGTTGTAGAACGACCCGAAGTCGCCCTGGCAGTCCGACAGGATGCCGATCTTGATCGCGCTTGACGTCGTGGTCGGGTTGTTGCTGTTGCACGCGGCCAGCGCCAGCAGTGGGAACATGGCCACCGCGCACAACCGCCTCGAGACGGCGCGTCGTTGACTTCTAGGCAAATTTCCCTCCTTTGGAAAATGAATTGGTCGCACAACCGGTGCCTTCTGCTCTCGAATCTCGATACACCTCCTTGACTACACCGCCGCGGGATGATCGACGACTTCGTCGACCGCACCCGTCGCCGGCACCCCCGACGGTTCCACTGGGCCGAGGCGCCGCTTCCTCCTGTCCCAGAGGCTCTCCCATATGCCGACCAAACCGCCTGGCGACGCCAGGACGATCACCAGGAAGATCACCCCGATGACGCTTTCGAATCGGGCCGGCCCGAGCCAGTCGCCGACATTCGGCATCCAGACCCGCGAGTAGTTGTCGATCGTGGAAAAAACCAGCGCGCCGATCCACGCGCCCTCCAGGCGGTACAGGCCGCCGATCACGGCGATGATGAGGATGTTGATGGTCTGGGCCACGTTGATCCCGCCCGGCGAGATCTGGGTCGTGTACCAAACCGACAGGATCCCCGCGATCGAGGCGATGAACGCTCCCACCCCAAAGGCAAGGGCGCGATGCAGCGCCACGTTGTAGCCGAGCGCCTGCATTCGGGCTGGATCGTCGCGAATGCCCTGAAGCGCCAGCCCGAACGGCGTCCGCGCCAGGTATCGGATGCCCACGTAGACGATTAACGAGGCCAGGAGAGCCGTGTAGTACAGAGGCACCGGGTTCGTGATCGGATTACCGATGAATTCCGGCATCGTGACGCTGCGTATGCCGCCGTAGCCGGACAACGTGGTGACCTGGGCGAAGAAATAGAAAACGATCACCGAGATCGCGAGAGTGATCATCAAGAAGTAGATGCCGTAGCTGCGTGCGGCGATGGCGCCGCACAGGACTCCGAAAAGGGTGGCGACGACAATCCCGGTGGCGGTCGCCGCCAGTGGGTCCCACCCGAGGTGCTTCCCGCCCGCGGCGTGGACCAGGTTCGCCATCGTGAAGCCGGCGACGGCATAGATCCCGGTTTGGCCGAGAGAGATCATTCCGCCGTAGCTGGAAAGGAAGATGAGGCTGGCGGCGGCGATGCCGAGCCACAGCGCTTTGGTCAGGATCTGGGCCAGCGTGAAGCTGTCGACGACCGACGGCGCGCCCGCGAGAAAGAGAATCAACGCGCCGAGGGCGACCAGCTGCGTGATCCGAATGCGGCGACTCGTGACGCTGGCGATGGCTGAGGTCGCGGGACGCACGACGCTCACGCGGGCCGCCCAAACAAGCCGAGCGGCCGCACCGCGAGCACTGCGACCACGAGTATGAAAGTGAGCAGGATCGCGTAGTTGGTCAGGTCGGTGGTGCCGAACTTGAGGTACACGTCGGCATATGCGCTCACCAGGCCCAGGGCGACCGACCCGATGGCGGCGCCGAGGAGGCTGCCCATTCCGCCGATGATCACCACGATCAGCGAGTCCAGCAAGAACGCCGAGTCGTTGCCGGGCTGCACGGCGATCATCGTGCCGCCGAGGACACCGGCGAGGCCCGCGAGCAGCGCACCGACGAAGAACGCGCCCGCGAACACGAGCTGGATGTTCACCCCCAGCGCCGAAACCATCGATCGGTCGTCGACCCCCGCTCGGATGATCATTCCGAACCTGGTCCTCTTGATGACCAGGAAGAGCAGCGCGCCGATGAGGAGCGCGGCTCCGACCACCACCGCCAACCGGAAGAATCCATAGCGGACGCCGAACAAGGTCACGCTGTCCGGCCACGCGGCGGGCTGCTGGATCGACTCTGCGATGCCGCCGAAGTGGGCGACCATCTGGTCCGCGAGGATGACCGAGATCGCGATCGTGATCAGCGCCTGGCGCAGGTCCTGGCCCTGGTTCCAGCGCAGGAATACCTGCTGCATCAGGACGCCCGCGACGCCGATGACGATTGTCGCGATGATCAACGGCACGATCCACGAGGTGACGGTCGCGGGTATTCCGCTCAGGAGGTTGCTGCTGACCCCGTACCAGTTGCCCTGGAGCGTGAAGGCGATGTAGCCGGCGAGAAGATACAGGGAGCCGTGCGCCATGTTGACCACGCGCATCAGCCCGAAGATGAGCGTGAAGCCGGCCGACACGACAAAGAAGAGGGCCGCGAGCGTCAGCCCGTTGAGCGTCACGATCCAGAACACCCGGCTGTCCTGGCTGCCCTTGTAGGCGATCCAGGCCACGACCGCCAGGCCGAGCAGGAGGAGCAACGCGCGTGGCACGAGCCGTATGTCGAGCCGGATCGACATGACTTCTCAGGCCGCCAAAGAAGGTAGAGCCGAAAAGCGCGGATGAGCGCCGTCCCATGTCGGCAAGCCCAATGGCGACATCGCTGCTCCTTGCCGCTCTATCAAGATCTGTCATCGGACACTACAGCCGACCGGCAAACTCGTCAAGACCTTGCCGCCTTCGTGAAAGGAACTGAAGAGTTATCGGAGGTCTGTTACTGTTTGGCTTGTCGTTGGGGGACATGTGCTCCCCGGGGGTAGGGAGGCGGTATGAGCCAGAAGACCGTTGTCCTCGTCGGCACTCTGGACACGAAAGGCGCCGAGTACCAGTACCTTTGCGATCGCCTGAAGCTGTCTGGGGTCAAGACCCTCCTGGTCGACGTCGGGACCCTGGAGCCGCCCCTCGCCGAGCCGGACATCAGCCGCTACGACGTCGGGGCCGCGGCCGGCGTGGATGTCGACGCCCTCAATGCGGCGCGCGATCGCGGCCGGGCCGTCTCGGTGATGGCCGACGCCGCCGCGATCGTCGTGAAACAGCTTTTTCAGGACGGCCGCTGCGACGGCGTCCTCGCCGCCGGCGGCTCCGGCAACACCGCCATCGCGACCAAGGCCATGCGCGCGCTGCCGGTGGGCGTCCCCAAGCTCATGGTGTCGACGATGGCCGCCGGCAACACGCGTGACTACATCGGCGCCAGCGACATCGCCTTGATGGCGTCGGTGACCGACATCGCGGGGATCAACTCGATCTCAGCCCGCATCCTCGCCAACGCCGCCGCGGCAATGGCCGGCATGGTGAACGCGCCGCCCGTCGAGCTCGGCGCGCACCGGCCGCTGATCGCAGCCACGATGTTCGGCGTCACCACGCCGTCGGTGACGGCGGCGCGCGAAGAGCTCGAGCGCCGCGGTTACGAGGTGCTCACCTTCCACGCCACGGGAACCGGCGGTCGCGCTATGGAGGCCCTGGTCGAGTCGGGCTTCGTGACCGGCGTGCTCGACATCACCACCACGGAGCTGGCCGACGAGCTGGTCGGCGGCGTCCTCTCGGCGGGACCCGACCGCCTCGAGATGGCGGGCAAGTTGGGCGTGCCGCAAGTAGTGTCGGTGGGCGCGCTGGACATGGTCAACTTCGGTGCGCGCGACACGGTGCCGCCGCAGTTCGAGTCTCGCAATCTCTACGTCCACAACCCGTCAGTGACGCTCATGCGCACGACCCCGGCGGAGTCCGCCGAGCTCGGCCGCCAGATCGCGAAGAAGCTCTCGGCGGCCCGCGGGCCGGTGGCGCTTTTCATTCCGCTCCGCGGAGTTTCTGCGATCTCCGGGGAGGGCGGCCCCTTTTACGACGCCGCTGCGGACAAGGCCTTGTTCAGCGCGCTGCGCGAGAACGTGGGGAAGAACGTCGAGATGCACGAGGTCGACGCCAACATCAACGACCCCGAGTTCGCCCACGCGATGGCGGCCAGGCTCGATGAGCTGATGAAGGTGCGGCGATGAACGGCGAAGAGGCGCGGCGCCTGCTGCGAGCCACCGTCAAATCGGGCGGAGTGCTGATCGGAGCGGGCGCCGGGACCGGCCTGTCCGCGAAGTGCGCGGAAGCCGGCGGGGCTGACCTGATCATCATCTACAACTCGGGGCGTTACCGCATGGCGGGCCGGGGATCGCTGGCGGGCCTCCTGCCTTACGGCGACGCCAATGCCATCGTCATGGAGATGGCGGGCGAGGTCCTACCCGTGGTCGACCACACGCCGGTTCTCGCCGGCGTGTGCGGGACGGACCCGTTCCGGCTGATGGACGTTTTCCTGCGGGAGGTCGAGGCGGCAGGTTTCGCGGGCGTCCAGAACTTTCCAACCGTCGGTCTGTACGACGGTACCTTTCGCGACAACCTCGAGGAAACGGGCATGGGTTATGACCTCGAGGTGCAGATGATCGCCACCGCCGCCGCGCGCGGTCTGGTGACGGCTCCTTATGTCTTCGATGTGCCATCGGCGGTCGCGATGGCACGCGCGGGAGCGGACGTGCTGGTTCCACACATGGGGCTCACGACCAAGGGCACGATCGGCGCGCGGACGGCCAGGACGCTGGACGACTGCGTGCGGCTCATTCAGGCGATGCGCGACGCCGCCGTGGCCGTCAACCCGGACGTGATGGTGCTCTGCCACGGAGGTCCGATCGCCGAACCGGATGACGCGGCCTACGTGCTCGAGCGAACGCACGGCGTGGTTGGGTTCTTCGGCGCGTCCAGCATGGAAAGGCTGCCCACGGAGGTGGCGATCACCGAAACCGTGCGCCGCTTCAAAGCAATACCTGCCCACATTTAAAGGAGGAGAGCATGCCCTCGAAGCTCGTCGACCCGAAGCAGGTGCCAACCCAAACCTTTGACTGGGGCTTGATCAAGCCGCTGCGGTGGCGGCGGGTCAGGCCGTCTTCATCCCCACGGCGGCGTATCACTCGACGATCAACACGGGTTGGGAGCCGCTGTCGCTTCTGGCCATCTACGGCCCGTCGGGCGCGGAGGAGGCATTGCGAGGGTTGCCCGATTTCGTCGAGCTACCGCCCGGACAGGTCGCCGGCCTCGTCCGAGCTTAGTTCGGCGAAAGCGGCGTCGAAGAATGGCTGGGCGAGCCGGCGCGCTTCGGGCACGCGGATCCGATCGAGCATCCACTTGAGCTGCTCCTCGGTCCGCTCGCGCGTGTAGCGGCCCTCCCGAATCCAATTTCCCGCGTGCAGTGCGGTCGTCTCGAGAAACGAGATCGAATCCGCCGCTTGCAGCAGATCGGCGGCGGGTGAGCCTCCCCATTCGTGCACGCGAACGAGACCGGCCACCTCTCGAATCAAGGCCGGATTCGCTCGATGCGCCAAAAGCCACGTCGTGACGAGCTCAGCCGACCGGGCCTGATGCGCATCGCGGTAGGCCCTGTCGTTTGCCGGCACGTTCGCCGGCTGTCGCGGCCCGCCGGGGAAGTTGCGCTCGACGTCGTGGGTCAGGGCCGCGATGCGAAGAGCCTCGCCGGCGCCTGGGTCCAGCTCGACAAGCCAGTCTCTCGTGCGCACGAGGTGCCGGCCGTTTTCAAACGGCATGACCCAGGCCTCCGCCTGCTCCTCGAGCGTCAAGGGCCTAAACGAGTGCGCGCTTGAGGAAGCGCAAACCCTCCGTCGCGATGGCATCCTGCGTTGGCGCCAGCGGGCGCCAGATCGCCGCGGCGCGTGCGATCGCCTGGTTCTCGACGGTGAAGGACTCGATCACCAACGGGCCGCCATACCCGGTGTCGCGAAGCGCTGACGCGATCCGCCGCCACGGGATCTGGTCCGACCCTGGCGCGCCGCGGTCGCAGCCACAGGCATGGAAGTGGGCCAGGTGCCCTTTGCACAACCGGATCGCCGCGGCTGGATCGTGCTCCTCGATGTTCATGTGGAACGTGTCGAGCAGCACGCCGAGGGCGGGCGAGGCGACCCGATCCACAACCTCCAGCACCTGCTCTGCCGTGTTCATGAAGCTGGTCTCGAAACGGTTCAGGGGCTCGAGGGCGAGCGTCACGCCCCGCTCGGCGGCGTAGTCGGCGACGGGCCGCAGGTTCTCCACCAGGCGCCGAACCGTGGTCGCCCGTTCGGACGCGTCCATCGGCCACGTCTTTCCAACCGGCGAATAGATCGGCCCCGCCAGGGTGCGGGCGCCGGCGCGGGCGGCCATGTCTACGGCCGCGCGAACATACTTCTGCGTCGACTCGATCACCTCGCGGTCCGCGCTGACGAGGTCGCGTTCAGGCGTCATGACCGCGGCCGTCGTCGCTTTGAGACCGAGCTCGTCTAGCAGCTCACGCGATCGAGCCGGGTCCCAATCGCCGGCGTTCTCGATCGGCAGCTCGATGACGTCGAACCCAAAGTCGCGCACGCGCGGCGCGAGCGTGGCGAGCCGCTCGTCGGTCAGCGGCGAGACCCAGATCCAGGTGTTGGCCCCGATTGGGTTCATGGAGTTGGCCGCGGCGTCGGTCGATAAATCGGACCGCGCGCTTTCACCGAGGCGATGAGGCCGTCCTGCTCGTAGTCGGGCGGTACCTCGGATGCGATGGGCACCGATTGCTGGCCGGGGTAGCGGATCGCGGACCGCACCTTCGGGTTGAGGAAATAGCCGCCCGCCACCACCTCTGCCAGCACGCCAAAGCCGGCCGGGTCGTCGGCGCGGAGCAGGTCCAGCGCGGCTTTGGGATCGACGCCGATCAGCCGATCGAGGACCGCCGCGAGCGGCGGTCCGAAATCCGGCCGCAGCTGTAGGACCTCGTCGAGCCACCGGCCGGCCACGCCGGCTTCGCTCGCCGCGGGCATCCCGTCGCCAATCGGGATGAGCAGGTCGGCGACCGCCGCAAGGGCCGCACGGCGGCCGGGATCAAACCTGGCCAATGCGGCGCTCATGACGATGTCCTCGCATCTCGCCTCTCGGCGATCAGGTGATCCACGCCTCGTAGCGCCACCGCGGCGATGGTCGCGGTCGGATTCATGCCCGCTGAGGTCGGCCAGGTGCTCCCGTCGAAGATGTAGAGATTCGGCACGTCGTGGACGCGACCCCATGGATCGACGACCGAGCGCGACGGATCCGCTCCCATCATCGCCGTCCCCAGCAGGTGCCAGCCTGTCGCCCTGATGAAGGGCGCGATCACAGTCTCGTATGCACCCGCGGCCTCGAGCGACTCTTTGGCGCGGGCCTGGTGAAAGGCCATCAAGCGTCGCGAATTCTCGGACATCCTGTACTGGATGCGGGCAGCGGGAATCCCGGAGTCGTCTGTCTTCGTCGCGTCGAGGACCACGCGGTTCGACTCCTCGGGCAGGTCTTCGGCGATGATGCCCCACATCGCCGAACGGCCCAGCCTCTTGCGCAGCTGCTGATGGAAGCCCGGCCCCCAGATCGCGTTCTCCTCGCCCCACGGGTACGAGTGCGTCATCGAGAGCGGGCCGCCCGTCGGCTGCAGGCCCCATTTGGCTCCGCGCACGAAGCCTCGCGCGTGGTCCGTCTCATAGAACTCGAGGGAGTGGATGTGCTGACCCCAGGCTCCCTGCCAGGAATCGAGGTCTTCGTCGAACAACCCGACCACCGTCCCGAAGGGATGCATCATCAGCCGCTTGCCGACGAGTCCTGATGAGTTGCCAAGCCCGGCGGGGTGGGTCTCGGTGGCCGAGAGCAGAAGCAGCCGCGGGGTGCCGATGCCGTTGCAGGCCAGGATCGTCACCGCGGCCCGCTGCACGTGCTCCTTTCCGTCGCGGTCGACGTACAGCGCGCCGGTGACCAGGCCGTTCGACCCCAGCTGCAGCCGCTTCACCCTCGCGCCCGTCACCAGCGTCACGCCCCGCTCCACCGCGACGGGCCAGTACGTCCTGTCGACGCTCGCCTTCGCGCCTTCGGAGCAGCCCCAAAGGCATGTCGCGCGTTGCGTGCAGGGATTGAGCCGGCCGTACTTTTGCGTTGCGATCGCGTTCGGACCCGGCCACCAATGCCAGCCCAGGTCGTTGTGGGCCTTGGCCACGCGCCGGCCCATGCGGCCGAGCGGGACAGGCGCCATCGGCGGACCGTCGCCGCCCGGAAACGCGGTGTCGCCCGCGAGCCCCGACACTCCCCAGTCGCGTTCGGCGCGTACGTAATAGGGCTCGAGGTCCTCATAGGTGAAGGGCCAGTCGTCGGCGATGCCATCCAGCGAACGGACCCGGAAGTCCGACGGCATGTTGCGCTGCCAATGGGCCGCGAACACCACCGTGCCGCCGCCCACCCCATTCCACATCAGCGCGGTGATGTCCGACTCCGAGTCGTCGACCGGATAATCCGCCGGCGCGCCGCGCGCGTTCGGATCCCAAGCCCAGTCGCGACCCGACGTCAGCTCGTAGTCCGGATACGGGGCGCGAGCTTTGTTGTAGTCCGGCCAGCCTCCCTGTTCGAGGCACACCACGTCGAAACCTTCTTCGGCCAACCGCTTCGCGGCCACGGCGCCCGACGCGCCGGCGCCGACGATCAGCACATCTGGCACCTTCTCAGCCATTCGTGGCAGCCCCAGTCGTTTCTTTGATTGCGGTCAAGGCCGCCCTCGGGCCGAAAACAAGACCCAGCGCCAGGCCCCCGACGTAGCGGAGGTCCTGGAGCCCGCCGGCATCGGCCCCGGCCGCGAACAGACCGGGAACGGGCCCGCCGTCGCGATCCAGCACGCGACCGTCCGCGTCGACTCTCAAGCCGCCGAATGGAAAGGTGACGGCGGGCTGCAGCTCCAGCGCGTGAAAGGGCGGATCGAGAAACGGTTCCGGGCGTGCGGCGCGAGCGACATCGAGCGCGTCGTCGTCACCCGCGGAAGCGGCCGCCCACTGGTCGATCGTCGCCGCCAGAGTGCGCCGTGCCACTCCCCAACTCGCAACCGCCTCGATCAGCTCCACCTTCGTCCGCGCGCTGACGTACCGGCCACCGGCAGCTCGAGCGGCCGCCATCCGGTCGATCACCTGTCCATGAGGGTAAGGCGCGGTGACCGCGAACGCGGTGCGGATCCTCTCGTCGCACAGCAGCACCGCTCGCGCCCCGGGCTGGCGCAGCGTGGCCTGGTTGGAGACCTCGTCGCCCAGTGACTCGTCTGTGAACCTGCGCCCGAGCCGGTTCACGAGCATGCAGTGGTTGGAGTAGTACTGGGTCAATCCCAGGTATTGGTCCTCGCGGAGCTCAGCCAGCGGGCTGGGGACCAGATGGCCGTAAAAGCCGTCGAGGCACCTGCTGGCGGAGGCGCCCGCGCCGCGCCCCAAGCGGAACCCGTCGCCGACGCTGCCGCGATTCGAACGGACCAACATCGCACCGGCTCCGGGTCCGATGAAGGTGACCAGTAGCTCCGGGTCGCCCTGGAATCCACCGGTCGCGAGGAGCACCGAGTCAGCTCGAAGCTCGCGCGGACCTTCCGCGGTGTCGACCTCCGCACCTGTGACTCTGCCAGCGCGATCCGTTGTCAACCTTCGCGCGGGCGAGCCGACCATGACGAGGCCACCAGCCGACTCGATCCCGTCTTGCCACGCGGCCAGGAGCGCCGGGACGTCGACCCGAACCGCGGACCCGAATCCCATCTGGCCCTCCCATCGCTCGCTCACAGACACGCCTGTCGACCTCACCCACTCGACTCCGGGCCAGAACCCGTCGATCAACGCCCGCCCGAGGGCCGGGTCGCCGGCAGGCACCACGCGGCGCAGTGTCTCGAAGTCGGGCGCCGTCCACACGATGCCTGCCGACATCGCGGCGGAGCCTCCAGGCTTGCGGTTTTTTTCGACCACGGTCACCTTCGCCCCCGCCTGAGCGGCGGCGGCAGCGGCGGCCAGGCCTGCCATGCCGCCGCCGACCACGAGCAAGTCCGCCATCAGCCCTTCGCTCAAACAATAAGTCCGAATCCTTCAACTTCGTTGACAGGAAGTGCAATCGCGCTTAGGCTGGGCTGGCGATTCTTGAAGGCTTCTGCACTTAGGTGGTGGGTCCGGTGAAACATCCTGGAAGCTCGAACCTCACGACAGGTGCCGATTCCAGGCTCCTAGCGGACCTTCGGCAGGCGATTCCTGCAGCCGGCGTGTCGACGGATCCTGAAGTGCTCGACCGTTACGTGGCGGACACCTACTGGAAGGCGCTTGCGGCCCAGGCGGCGGGCGCCCCGCTGGGCCGACCGGACGTGGTCGTCAAGCCACGCAGCGATGAAGAGGTGGCGGCGGTGGTGCGAGTCGCCAACGAGCACCGCGTCCCAGTGGTGCCCTGGGGCGGCGGCTCCGGGACGCAGGGCGCATCGATCCCAATTCACGGCGGGATCGTCATCGACCTCACCGGGATGGACCGCATCCTGGAGATCGACGAGGTCTCGATGACCGTCACGGCGGAAGCCGGCGTCAACGGCAAGCGCCTCGAGAGCGAGCTGAACGAGAGGGGCTTGATGCTCCCCCACTACCCGGCCTCGGTCGAGTTCGCGACAGTCGGCGGCTACGTTGCAGCCAGAGGCTCGGGAGTGCTTTCGACCCGCTACGGCAAGATCGAGGACCTCGTGATCTCGCTACGGGTTGTCATGCCCACCGGCGACGTGGTGGACACCCTGCCGGTCCCGCGCCATGCGGTCGGCCCTGACATCGCGCCGCTGTTCATCGGCTCCGAGGGCAGCCTCGGTGTGATCACGCGCGCCCGGTTGCAGCTCGCCCCGCTGCCGGCCGCGCGCCGGTTCGAGGTGGTCTCGTTTCCGAATGTCGAGACGGGCGTCGATGCCGTCCGCAAGAGTTTGCAGAGCGGCCTGCGTCCGTCGGTGGTGCGGCTTTACGACGAGGTTGCGACCCGGCTCACGCTCAGCCCGGTGGTCGGCAGCAGCCTGCCGGGGGTGTCGACGGTGCTTTGCTTCGAAGGCACTGCCGCGGTGGTCGACGCCGAACGGGAATCGATGCTCGATGTCGTCCGCGCCGGCGGAGGCAAGGTGCTGGATGGAGGTCTAGGCGAGATCTGGTGGAACCATCGCTATGACTTCTACAAGCCGCCGCATGCGCCTGAGCTGCCGGCCGTGTGGGGCACGATCGACGTGGTCGCCACCTACTCTCGGCTGCTGCCCGCATATCACGCTCTGCAGGAAGCGGTGGCGAAACCCTACGCCGCGCGCGGTCTGAAGCTCCGGTCGCATTTAAGCCACTGGTATCCGTGGGGCGCGATGATCTACGCCCGGTTCGTGCTGCCGGACGGCGGACCGGACTCGGTGACGCTGCACGATCGGATCTGGAAGGACGGGGTCGCGGCGGCTCTCGGCGCCGGCGCAGTCATCAATGACCATCACGGAGTGGGACTCAAGCTGGCTCCGTACATGGCCGCCCAGCATGGCGCGGGCCTAGACGTGCTGCGGCGGATCAAGACCGCGCTCGATCCGAACGATTTGATGAATCCAGGGAAGCTCGGACTCTGACCATGCGGGGTCCGGATTGGACGTTTGAATGGAGGGTGAGATGGCGCTGAAACTCGCGATGCACAACTGGATGCGGCCGGAGCCGATCGCGACGACGCTGGCGCGGCTGGCGCGCTTCGGCTACGACGGCATCGAGATATCTGGCGAGCCGGCGACATATGACGCCGGCGAGGTCAAGGAGCTGCTTGCCAAGCACAATTTGAAGTGCTGGGGCTCGGTGACCCTCATGGTCAACGGCCGCGACCTGATCCATGAGGACCACTACGTCCGGCTCGGATCGATCCAGTACGCCAAAGACTGCCTCACCCTCGCCTCCAAGCTCGGCGGGAAGATCGTGACACTCATCCCCTCCACGGTCGGCAAGACCGCGCCGATGAGCTCTGTCGAGCAAGAGTGGAAATGGGCGGTCGACGGCATCAAGGAATGCCAGGAACACGCCGAGAAGGTCGGCGTGAAGATCGCGATCGAGCCCCTGAATCGCTTCGAGACCTACTTCATCAACCGGCACGACCAGGCCCTGGAGCTCGCCCACCAGGTGGGCGGCAACTGTGGCGTGTGCCTGGACTTCTTCCACATGAACATCGAGGAGGACGACTGGGCCAAGGCGCTCAAGGTCACCGGCGACGCGGGCAAGCTCTACGACGTCCATGTCGCCGACAACAACCGCATGCCTCCGGGCGAAGGCTCGATCGACTGGAAGAAGGCTGTTGAGGCAGTGCACGCCGCGGGCTACAGCGATTACCTGACGGTCGAGTTCGTCGTGCCCGTGGACCGAACGCCGCGGTCGACTCGCAAAGAGATCGGAGACGCCACCGAAGCCGAGGCCTCAGAGGGACTGATCAAGTTCCTGCGCGACCACGGCACGGGCGCGGTTCCAGAGCAGTATTACGACCGGTATGTCAAGGACTCGGCGACCCATTTGCGAAACAGCGAAAAGCAAGCCGCCAAGGCCTGACCCGGGCGCCGTTTTCCGGTGAGCGAGGCGTCACACGCCATCGCCGATGTCAGCCGTGAGCAGGTGGCCGCCGCGGCCGGCCATCGCCTGGATGAGGTTCGTAACGCGGGCAGCCGGGGCCGCGCCGTGGAGATGATGCGCGAGGGAGTGCGGGCTGTCTGCATGCGGCTGCATTCCGAAGGCCGTTTGCAAGGAGCCCTTTGCCTGGGAGGGGCGGAAGGCGCTCTGCTGGGCGCTTACGCCATGCACGCCCTACCGCTGGGGGTCCCGAAAGTCATCGTTTCGCCAAGCGCCTCGGGCCGCCGCGCGTTCGGTCCGTTCGTCGGTTCGAGCGACGTGCTCGTGATGCATTCGGTGGTGGACATCCTCGGTCTCAACCCCATCGCGATCTCTGTCTTCGACAACGCCGCGGCGGCAGTGGTGGGAATGGCGACCTACGCGGGCCGATCGCCGGCCGGGTTCGGCGGCCGCAGCGTGGGTGTGACGATGCTGGGTCAAACGACGCCCGGGGTCATGCACCTGCGCGATGTGCTCGAGCGCTCGGGCTGGGAGCCGGTCATCTTTCACGCCAACGGCGTGGGCGGGCCGGCCATGGAGGCGCTGGCACGGCAAGGCGCGCTGGCCGGGATCGTGGACTACACGCTTTCCGAGCTGGCCAACTCGCTCATGGACGGCATCCACGCCACCGGGCCGGACAGGCTCACAGTCGCCGGTGAGGTGGGGCTTCCGCAAGTGGTGGTGCCCGGGTGCGTGGACTTTTTCAACCAGGGCGCGCCCGACACCCTGCCCGAGAAATACCGACAGAGGCGCAGCTACTATCACAACCCGGTAGCCACTCTGGTCCGGCTCGAGCCTGACGAGATGGCGGAGCTGGGGCGCGTGATCGCCAAGCGCCTCAACAGCGCACGCGGTCCAGTCTCCGTGGTCGCTCCGACCCGAGGATTCTCGCTTTCGGACACCGAAGGCAACGCGCTCTGGTTCCCGGAAGCGGACGCCGCCTTTCTCAGCTCACTCGAAGCCGGCCTGCGCCCCGGCATCACGTTCGAGCGCGTCGACGCCACCGTCAACGATCGCGCCTTCGCCGAGGTCGTCGCCGCACGCTACCTCACGATCACAAAGGAGCACGCTCATGCCTGACCCGCAGCCGGCGCGGCCTCGGTCGCACAACCTGTTCGACCTCGCACCCCCGGATTTGCAGTGGTTCCTCGCCCACTCGGACATCGTCCTGGTGCCGATCGGCAGCCTCGAGCAGCATGGCCCGCATCTGCCGTTGGGAACCGACACCATCACGGCGCTCGAGGTGGCCAAGCGCGCGGCCGAGCTCGCGGACGTTCCGTACGCGCCCCCACTCTGGGCCGGGTATTCGCCGCAGCATCTGCGCGAGCCGGGCACCGGAACGGGAACCATCACCCTGCGCGCTCAAACGCTGAACGAGGTCCTCTACGACATCGGCAGGAGCCTGATCCATCACGGGTGGAACAAGCTGATCTTCGTCAACGGGCATGGCTCGAACGTCAAGGTGATCGATCCCGTGCTGCGCCGAATCCGCTACGAGACCGGAGCCATGGTGGCGCTCTACAAGCCGTACGCCGAGCGCTACATCGGCATGCTCAAGGACGTGCTGGAGAACCCGCCGGACGAGACTCCGGGCTGGCATGCGAGCGAGCTCGAGACGTCACAGGTGATGGCTCATGACTCTGAGCTGGTGCACATGAACAGGGCGGTGGATACGCGAGCCCACGCTCCGAAGTGGCTGCCGAAAGGCTTCGACAAAGCGGACGGCGCGCCCGACATCGAATTCGGCGGCTACCAGTACTTCAACTTTCCGATGGATCACGGCGAGTTCACGGACACAGGCGTGATCGGCAACCCCTTCCGCGCCACCGCGCAGAAGGGCGACGAAGCATTGAACCGGTTCGCCCGCCACCTCGTGCAGGCGATCGACGCGTTCCGGCCGCTGAAATTCGAGATCAAGAACCGCGAGTTCGTGGAACGCGTTTGAAATGATCGACCAGCCGCCGCCAGAGCTTCGCCGGATCCAGATCCTCGCCCACGTCCGCCGGAACGGCGGCGCGTCGATCAGCCAGCTCGCCCGCGAATATTCGATCTCGCCGGTGACGGTCCACCGCGACCTCGAGGTGCTGGCCACCGAGGGCCTGATCACGCGCATCCGCGGCGGCGCCCGCGCCATCGAAGGCGACGCGCGAGGCGTGGAGACGGATTTCATGAAACGTGCCCGGCAGAATCCCGCCGGCAAATACGTGATCGCGGCCCATGCGCTGCGCGAGATCGCCGACGGCTCGACCATCTTCATCGACCACTCGACCAGCTCGCTGGCGCTCGCACGGCAGCTGGAACGGCATCCGCCGAAGACGCTCACGGTCGTCACCAACTCGCCCGCGATCGCGTACGAGCTTCACGAAAGCAACATCCACCTGGTCGTGACTCCGGGCGAGGTCGACCAGGTCATGCGTCTGATCAGCGGCGGGTGGACAGAGGACTTCTTGAGCCGGCTGCATTTTCAGGCAGCGTTCGTCTCGGCTGCGGGCTTGAGCCTCGAGCGCGGGCTGACGACGACGAGGCAGTCGCTGGCCGGCACGCTGAGGGCCGCACGCGGAGTCTCGCAGCGCACGGTCGCTCTCGTGGACTCCACCAAAGTCGGTCGAGACTCCCTGCTCACGATCTTCACGGCGCAGGAGCCCGAAGAGATCATCACCGACGAAGGCGTCACTCCCGCGGTCGTCGCCGAATACCGGGGCGCCGGCGTCAATCTGGTCGTGGCTCAGCCGAATCCCGCTGCCGTCAGGTAACAGCACTCGAGGAGGTGCGCGGATGGGACGTCCTGTGACTCTGTTCACCGGCCAGTGGGCCGACCTGACTCTCGACACGCTCGCGGGCAAGGCGGCCGCGTGGGGTTTCGACGGGCTCGAGCTTGCCTGTTGGGGTGACCATTTCGAGGTCGACAAGGCTCTGGCCGATCCGGCTTACGTCAAGGGACGCTGGGAGATCCTCAAGCGGCATGGTCTCAACTGCTGGGCGATCTCGAATCACCTGGTTGGGCAGGCGGTCTGCGACCCGATCGACAACCGCCACAAGGGCATCCTGCCGGCCGACGTGTGGGGCGACGGCGATCCGGAAGGCGTGCGCCAGCGCGCGGCGCGAAAGATGATGGACACCGCTCGCGCGGCGGCCAAATTCGGGGTGAAGCAGGTCAACGGGTTCACCGGCTCGAAGACGTGGCACATGCTGTACTCGTTTCCGCCCAACGATTGGGCCGAGGTCGAGCGAGGCTACGCGGACTTTGCCACGCGCTGGAACCCGATCATCGACGTCTTCGACAAGGAAGGCGTCCGCTTCGGCCTCGAGGTGCATCCGACCGAGATCGCTTACGACTTCGTGACGACTCGCAAGACGCTGGCCGCGATCGGCAATCGGCCGGGGTTCGGCATCAACTTCGATCCCAGCCATTTCGCGCACCAGTTCCTCGACTCGGCGGCGTTCGTGATGGAGTTTGGGGATCGCATCTATCACGTCCACGTCAAGGACTCGAAGAAGCTGCTCGACGGACACCGCTCGATCCTGGGCTCGCACATCGACTTCGGCGAGCCGGATCGGGGTTGGATCTTCGTCTCGCCCGGCCATGGCGACGTCGACTTCGAATCGCTCATCCGAGCCCTGAACCGCATCGGGTACGACGGTCCGCTCTCGATCGAGTGGGAGGACTCCGGCATGGACCGCGATTGGGGTGCTCCGGACGCCCTGGCCCTCGTGCGCCGTACTGATTTCGCTCCTTCCAGCGTCGCGTTCGACGCCGCATTCAAAAAGGAGTAGAGCGATGGGCAAGCAGAAGCAGGTCGGCTTCGTCACGATGGGCGCCGCCACCGGCGGCAAGAAGATCAAGGACATCGGCGTGGGCATGTTGGGCTATGCGTTTATGGGCAAGGCCCACTCCAACGCGTACCGAAAGATTCAGTACATGACTTGGCCGCCGCCTCTGATGCCCCGCCTCGTGGCGATTTGCGGCCGCGACGAGCCTGCGGTTGCCGAGGCGGCGCGCCGATATGGCTACGAGAGCTACACCACGGACTGGAAGCGGCTCGTCCGAGATGATCGGATCCAGCTTTTCGACAATGGGGCGCCGAACAACCTGCATGCGGCGCCGACGATCGCGGCTGCAGAGGCGGGCAAACACGTCGTATGCGAGAAGCCGCTCGGCCGCAACGCCGAAGAGAGCTACAACATCTGGCAGCGTGTCGCGAAGACCGGCGTCAAGCACATGTGCGCGTTCAACTACCGATTCGTGCCCGCGGTGCGGCTCGCTCGCGAGATGCTGGAGGCAGGCGAGCTTGGCGAGATCTATCACTTCCGCGGCCGCTACCTGCAGGAATGGATCACCGACCCCGCGTTCCCGAAGGTGTGGAGGTTGGACCGCAAGGTCGCCGGCTCGGGCGCACTGGGCGACCTCGGCGCGCATGTGATCGACCTCGCCCGCTACCTGGTCGGCGACATCACATCGGTGAGCGGCGCCACGAGGACCTTCATCAAGAATCGGCCCGGCGGCAAGGTCGACGTCGATGACGCTGTCGAAGCCGTGGTCGATTTCGCGGGCGGAGCCGTAGGCACGATCGAAGCCTCACGCTTCTGCCTTGGCCGCAAGAACGGCATGACGTTCGAGATCAACGGCTCGAAGGGTTCGATCGGGTTCGACCTGGAGCGGTTGAACGAGCTGCAGGTCCACCTGCCCGGGTCTCTTCCAGGGGCCGACGCTCAGGGTTTTCGAACCGTGCTCGTGTCCGAGGCGAACCACCCGTTCTGGCAGTGGTGGTGGCCGCATGGCCACATGATCGGCTGGGAGCACACGATGGTGCACGAGCTGCACCACCTCATCGAGTGCATCGCGAAGAACAAGCGCGTCGGTCCGCACGGAGCAACGTTCGAGGATGGCTACCGCACGTCAGAGGTGTGCGATGCGATCCTCAGGTCGGCAAGGTCGGGGCGGCGCGAGGTGGTGAAGTCTCGGACTGGCCGGCGCGTCACCCGCCGCAGGCGATGAGCACCTTGAGGTGGCTCTCGGGGTCCGCGACGAGCGGATCGATGCCGCGGGTGACCGCGTCCTGGAGCGGAACGCGGTCGGTGATCAGCGCCTCGTAGTCCACCTTGCCATCTCGCAGGAGCTCGATCGCCGGGATGTAATCGTCGTTCATCGCATGTGAAAGAGACGCGAAGATCACGCGCTCGTTCATGAGCTGCGCCAGGAGATCGATCTCGCGAGGCCGGTCGTGCACACCGAGCACCACGGTGGTCCCACTCTTTGCGGTTGCCGACAGCGAATCCCTTATGCCGGCTGCCGTGCCCGAGCATTCGAAAACGACCGCGACGCTTTCGCCGTTCCGGTCCGGTGGCATCACCTCGAAACCCATCGCTGCGGCGCGGGCCGATCTCGCCGGTGAGGGGTCGCGAAGCGTGACCGACCTTGCACCGCCGGCGCGGGCGACCTGGGCTGTCATCAAACCGATCGTCCCGGCCCCGAAAACGTGCACGTCCATGCCGGCGACGCCTCCGGCACGTCGCACCGCACGAACCGCGACCGCCAGCGACTCCGCAAGGGCGCCCGCTTCATCCGGCAGCCCCGAGGGCAGGGGGGCGCACATCGACGCCGGGACGTTGACCGCCTCGGCAAGGGCGCCGTCCATCATCAACCCCATCACCGCCAGCTGCGGGCAGAGCTGTCTGTTCCCCGACAGGCACGCTGAGCAGTGTCCGCAGCCGACGCTGTTCTCGAGCCCGACCCGTGTGCCGGGCTCGAGGCCAGATCCAGGTCCGGCCGCGAGCACGATGCCCGCGCCCTCATGGCCGAGCACCAGGGGAGCCTGCGCGCCGGTCAGCGGGTGAGGCGCGGTCGGGATGACCACCGGTCCCTGCAGGTACTCTTCGACGTCGGTCCCGCAGATGCCGCAGTAAGTGATCGCCACCGTCACCCAGCCGGGCCGCGGACTGGAAGGGGCAGGCCACTGCTGCACGCGAATATTGCGCCTCCCGTGATAAACAGCAGCGAGCAAAAAGTCAGCTCAGGGCGTCGCGCAAGAACTCGAACTGTCTGGCATTCGCCTTCCGAGCCAGGCCGGTCGGGTAGGCGGTGAATCCGTGTACGCCCTCGGGATAGATCACCGCGTCCGCGACATTGCCTGCGACACGCCAGCGCTCGGCCATGAACAGTGAGTCGTCGATCAGGCAATCCAGCGTCCCCACGCTGAACAGGGCTTTCGGCATGTCGCTGAGAATTCCGTACAGCGGCGAGATGTCAGGGTCTCGCCTTTCCTCGAATGATCGCCCCGGCAGGAAGTTGTCGCCGAACCATTTGACGATCGGCCGTGACAGGACCAGGTTGCGGTCGCCCCACAAGAGCTGGCTGGGCGTGCCGTTCAGGTCGTAGGCGCCGAAGACGAGATTCGCCGCGGTGATGCGGTTCTTGATCGCGTGCCGATCGCGAAGCCGGAGCAGAGTGACGACGCTCAGATGCGCGCCCGCCGACTCGCCGCCGATCGCGAATCGCCCCGGCGCGTCGAGCAGCCGCGGACCGTCCTCCAGCAGGTGCAGGACCGCGTCCTCGCAGTCGTCGGGACCGGCCGGATACGGGTTCTCGGGGGCCAGCCTGTAGTCGATGCTCGCCGCCACCAGGCCGGAATTGTTCGCCAGCGCCTTCAACAGAACGTCCTGCATGTCATGCCGACCAAGCGACCATCCGCCGCCGTGAAGATGCAGGTAGATGCCGGTGGGCCTTTGATCCGGCCGGATGACGCGCACCTTGATCGGTCCGCTTCGGCCGGGGACCTCAACATCAACCGCCTCGTCGAGGAACACCGGTGCCGGGAAGATCCCGGTCCCCTCACGCCGGGACTTTCGTGTGACCTGGACAGGCAGGGTGTGGACCGAGGGCACGCTGGCGATGAGGGCCTCGAGCTGGGCGTTGAACGCGCGCGCCTCGTCCATGTCGTGTTGATCGACCTCGGTGGTGGCTGGACGAGTCGTGGCCACGCTGTAATTATGCTTGCGGCACCTGCTCCGGCTCAGAGAGCTGGTATCCGGAAGCAGGCACGAGCTGGCGCACGCGGTCGACTGCTTTGCCCGATGCTTCGGCTGAAGACCCCGCCTCAACCGGAGGGACACCGATCCGCATCTTCGCGGTCCCGGCCACCGGCTCGACTGTCAATCCGTTTCGAGCCAGGAGCTCCAGGACCTGCGGGTCGCCCAGGCGACCGGCTTCGGGCTCCAGCGTCATGCTGAATGCGTACGCGCCGGCTGTAGCTGGGACGAGCTCTCCACCACGCAGGCCCAACGGCTTGAATCGCCGATTCTCTGCCGCGTCGAGCAGGTCGTCCAGCTCCCTGGTCGAGCGGCGGCCGGCGAATCGCGACGCCAGTGAGTACAGGACGGGAACCAGGATCAGCGTCAACACCGTGCTTGTGAACAGGCCGCCGATGACGACGATCGCCAGCGGCCGGCTGATGAACGCCCCGCCCACACCACCACCGCCTCCGAGAACCGCGAGCGGCACCAGGGCCAGCATGGTGGCGAAGGCTGTCATCAAGATCGGGCGCAGCCGATGGCGCCCTCCCTCGATGATCGCGTCGTGTAGGTTCAGTCCGCGGTCTCGGTACTGTTCGACGAGGTCGAGAAGGACGATCGCGTTCGTCACCACGATTCCCGTCAGCATCAGGATTCCGATCAAACCGGGAAGCGACAGCGATGTGTTGGTGACGACCAGCGCGATGATCGCGCCCGTCGCCGCAAAAGGAATCGAGACGAGAAGGACGAGCGGCTTCAGCAATGAGCGAAAGGTCGCGACCATGATCAGGTAGACCAGGCCGATGGCGGCGAGAAGCGCCAGAGCGAACTGGTTGAGCACGGTCGAGAGCTGTGCGAACACCCCGCCGGTGGAGATCGACGCCCCACCTGGGAGCGAAACGCCGGCAAGCGCGTTGCTCACGCTTGTCTGAACCGCACGCGTGTTGTTGCCGGTGATGGTCCCCGTGATGGTGGCGTCGCGGTCCCCGTTGACCCGAGCGACTGTTTGCGGACCCGTGACCTGCTGGATCGTGGCGATCGTCGACAGGGGCACGATCCCGAACGCGGTTGGGATCGGCAGCGCCGCCAGGGTCGCAGCCGTGTCTGCGGTTCCAGGCGGCAGCCGCACGCGGACGATCATCGTGCCCTGGGCCAGGTTGGCTTGCGCGGCCACCTGGCCATTGATCTGCTGCGCGACAAGTGCCGCCAGCGTCTGGATGTTCAGACCCGAAGCGGCCAGCTTGTCGGTCGGAACGAGCTGGTACTGCGGCTTGGAGGCGGCCAGGTTCGACTTGAGCTCCGCCAGGCCGGCGACTTTCGAAAGGGCGGCGAGGACCTGGTTGTTGGCGATCTGCAGGGTGGCCGGATCCCCGGCGCGAACATCGACCTGCATCTGGCTGCTGCTGGCGTTGGAGCTGTTCTGCGCTTGCCCCACCACCAGCTTTGCGATCCCCCGGTAAGCGCTGAGGGCATGGTTCACCCCGGCCAGGGCGGTGTCGTATTGGCCGTTTTGAACCAGCACCAATACCGAGGCCTGGGTCGGGTCGGCGGGGACGGTGCCCGGCGGCGCGAACGGATCGCTCTGCCCACCCACGGTGGCCTGGTAAGCGCTGATGCCCGAGACACCGGAGATGAGCGTCTCCACGTTCTGCGTCTCGGCGTCCGTCTGGTTGAGCGTTGAGTTCTCAGGCATCGTGATGCTGATCGGGAAGGTGGGGCTCGAGGATTGGTCGAGCAAGTTCACGCGCAAAAGCGGGATCAGCGCCATCGAGGCGGCGAAGAAGGCCGCCGCCGCTCCAATGGTCAGGAGGCGGTGGCCGGTCGCCCAGCGGATCACGGGCACGTAGACGCTCTGCGTCCAGCTCCACCGCAGCCGGCGCTCCACTCCTTCGGCATCAATTGCGGGCAACAGCCTCGACGCCAGCAGAGGAACGACGGTGACCGCCACCACAAGGGAGGCCAGAAGGGCGACCACAACGGTTAGCGCGAATGGCCTGAAGAAGCTTCCGGCGATGCCGGTGAGGAATGCGATCGGCAGGAAGACAGCGACCGTGGTCAGGGTGGACGACGCAACCGCGGTGATGATCTCCCGTGCACCGGTGTAGGCGGCAACGAGCGGGCGCTCGCCTTCGCTGACGTGCCGGCTGATGTTCTCGAGGACGACGATCGAGTCGTCGACCACGCGGCCGATCGCCACCATCATCCCGCCGAGGGTGAGGATGTTGAGGGTTATCCCTTGCCACCAGAGCGCGATGAGGGCGACGAGCAGGGAAAGCGGGATGGAGATGGCCGCGACCACGGTCGCGCGCGCACTGCGAAGGAAGACGAATATCACGAGCACGGCGAAGACGGCGCCGAGCAGTCCTTCGCGAAGGATGTCGCCGATGGCCTGGGTGATGGGTGTCGCCTGATCCTGGATCGATTGCATTCGAACGCCGTGGCCAATCGAGGACTTGATTCCAACCAGCGCCGACCAGACCTCATGGGCGACAGTCACCGTGTTGGCGTTAGGGCCCTTGATGATCCGCAGGCCGATGCTGGGCTGCCCGTTGGTGCGCGTGATCGTGTCGGCCGGGACGGACACGACCTGTACCGTGCCGAGCTGATCGATCCTCACCGGCGCCGCCGGCTTGCCGCCGGTCGCCACGCTCGCCGGCGGAATGACTGTGATCTTTCCGATCTGGTCGATGCTAGTCAGCGACCCCGAGACCTGCAGCGGTATCGTGGCCGAACCCTGCTTGAGGGAGCCGATCGACGCCACGATGCTGGCCTGCTGCAGCGCGGCCGCCACCTGGCTGACGGTCACGCGGTTCGCCGCCAGCTTCGCCGGGTCGAGGGTGACGTCGACCTCGTCTGTCGGCGCGCCGGTGATCACCACCGACGACACGCCGGCGAGTCCTTTGAGCTTTGGTAGTGCTTGTGCTCGCAGCTGACCCGACAGATCGCCCAGGGGCTCATCGGCTGAGACTGCGTACTCGAGGATCGGCAGGCTGTTGGTGGAGAAGGTCTGCACTGTTGACGAGAGCGCCTGCGGAGGGAGCAGCGGGCGGATTTTGGACAAGGCGCTGTTGACGTCCTGCTCCGCCGACTTGATGTCTGTGCCGTCCTTGAACAGCACGATGACCAGCGACGCCCCCTGGGTGGAGGTTGATTGAACGGTGTCCGCGCCCGGGATACCCTGCATCGCGTTCCCTACGGGGACGCTGACCTGCTCGTCCACGACCTCGGGTGAGGCGCCTGGGTAAGGCGTGATGGCGATGACCGCCGGCACGGAAATGTCCGGTAGGAGGTCCTGCTGGACCTGAGTTGCGGCGAAGATGCCGGCCCCGAACAGCAGCACGACACCGAGCAGGACGACGACTCCGAGGCGCAGGGATAGACGCGTTATGAAAGCCACCTGGATTTTCCTCCGCGGAATGGTAGGCCGGTGGCCGTTGTGCCGCACGGATAGGATCTGAACCGATGGCTCACGGCCACGATGTCGACCGCTTCAACCGCTGGGCGACAACCTACGACCGGCACTGGATGCAGCGCCTGATCTTCAAACCGATTCAGCGAACTGTCCTGCAGGTGGCGGCGGAGCAGGTTGGCAGTCCGAGCACGATCCTCGATGTCGGTTGCGGCACCGGCAAGCTGCTCAAATCGGCGCGAGGTCGCTTCCCTGGCGCACGGCTCGTCGGCGTCGACGCGGCGGTCGAGATGGTGAAGTACGCGCAGAGCTCGACTCCGGACGGCACGATCGAATTCCGTCAGGCGACCGCGGAAGAGCTTCCGTTTCCGGACGCTTCCTTCGACCTGGTGTTCAGCACGATGACGTTTCACCACTGGCACAATCAGGCCCGCGGCGCCGCCGAGGTGGCGAGGGTCTTGACTCCAGGGGGTCGCTGGCTGCTCGCCGATTTCGTCGTGTCCGGTTTCATGAGACCGGTCGGCGCCCTGCTGAAAATCCATCAGTTCCCCGACCGCACCAACCTACAGACGATGCTCTCGAAGGCTGCACTGAAAGTGGTCAAGGAACGACGGATCTCTCGGCTGGGCGGACAGGTCGCGGTGATCGTGATCGCGAAGGCCTAAACCAAGGGAGCGCCCGGGAGCGAACCGCCTGCGCTTCGGCCCTTGGCCGCTAGCGCCGGAACCAACTTCGGATTCGCTTGATCAGCACGCGGCCACCAGTTTCACGAGCCGCTCGTAGTCTTCCGGCGTGTCGATGTCCACCGGGTGTTTGTGGCCATCAGCGCTCGGGAGAGTCGCCACCAGCTCCGGCCGTTGCCTGATCAGCGCCCGGCAGCCGATGTCACCCTCCAGCGCCATGAGGTCGGGCCACAGCGTGCTGGCGAGCACGACCGGTGGATGAAGCAAGCCGTCGAAGCTCAATGCCGCCGCGGGCAAGCCCGAGCTCTCCTGCAGATCGACGATCTCGTCGAGCATCGAGCTGGTGACGGCCGGCTGGTCGCCGAGGATAACTACGGCGCGATCGATCTCATCATCAAGCGCCGCGATGCCTGCCCGCAAAGACGAGGCCATGCCAGTGGCGTGATCGCGATTGATGATGACGAACGCCCGGCCGAAATCCACGCGCTCGCGGATCTGGTTCGCTTCGGCTCCAAGCACCACGAGCACCTCGTCCAACCCCGAGGCGTTGGCTTGATTGACGATCAGCTCGAGCAGCGGCTTCCCACCGACATAGAGGAGCTGCTTTGGGCGTCCCATGCGACGGGACGACCCGGCGGCCAGGATTATGCCGGCGGAACCCATCAGGCCTCGATCGGCCGGAGGTATCGCTCGGGCTCGCGCGAGAACTCCGCCTCGCACCCGGCCGAACAGAACCAAAAGCTCTTGCCTTGGTGGACCACCGTATGCATCGAGGTCAGCGGGTCGACCGTCATGCCGCACAACGGGTCGGTGACGAATGTGACCGGGGACGGATCGACCACGACCGGTTTGACCCCACGCTTGCGGCGCGCAGCGACGATGTCCGCCAGAGCCAGGAGGGCAATCTCCTCCTGAGTGGTGCCGCGCACTTTGCCGGGAGAAGTGTGGATGCGGGCGACGGTGTGCTCGTCGAGACCCCGCCGAAACAATGCCTCGCGTGCCGCCGACGCGCGGCGCGTGCTCGCGATGAGGCTCACATCCAGGTCGGGATGGCTGAGCGCCACCTCCAGAGCTTCCTCGTCGTAGTGACCCATCGTGGCGACCACTGCATAGCCCTCTCCTGGCGGGATCTCGAGCGACCCGATCTCCGCCTGATTTACGGCCCGGGTTCGAAAACCGGTCAGCTCCGCGAGCCGGACCAAGGCGCCTGCTGCCGGGCTATCTCCAAACACGAGGAGCAGCGGCTTGGGCAGTCTCGGCTCGATGAAGATGTCGAGTGACCCGCCGCTTGGACAGGTGGTCGCGATCATCAGCTCGCCTTGCTTTCGCGATTGCTTGACCTCGTCGGCCGGAGTCCCCACGACAGAGTCGCGGGGCTGACCAACGATGTGAATGAGCTGCGGCGTGCCCTCGGCCAGCGCACGCAGCGCTTCCCGTCGCACGACCGGCTCCGAGCAGCTGCCGCCGATCCAGCCGCGGAGCCGGCCGTCGGCGGTGATCACCGCCTTGTCACCCGGCCGCGCCGATGTAGGCGGCTCGGTGCGGATGACGGTCGCCAGCGCGCACGGCGTCCCGTCGGCCGCGTACTCGCGAAGCAACTCCAGGACGTCGTCGCCTATTCGGTCACCCCTTTCGATCGTAGAGCGGCCCACACCTTGTCCGGGCCGATGGGCATGTCGATGTTGGTGATGCCGTACGGCGACAGCGCGTCGATGACCGCGTTGACGTAGGCGGCAGGGGAGCCGACCGTCGCCGACTCCCCGACGCCCTTGGCGCCCAGCGGATGATGCGGCGAGGGGGTGACCGTCTCGCCCAGCTCGAACTTCGGCGTCTCCCAGGCGGTGGGCAGCAGGTAGTCCGTGAAGTTGGAGCCGATGCAGTTGCCGTCGCTGTCGAACGTGATCAGCTCCATGAAGGCGATTCCAAAGCCCTCGGTGAGGCCGCCGTGAATCTGCCCCTCGACGATCATGGGGTTGATGCGCACGCCGCAGTCGTCGACGGCGACCATCCGCCTCACCTTCACCTGCCCTGTGCCCTTGTCCACGTCCACCACCACGGCATAGGTGCCGAATGGGTAGGTCATATTGGGCGGGTCGTAGTAGTGGACGCCCTCCAGCCCGGCCTCCATGCCCTCGGGCAGGTTGGTGTAAGCGGCGAAGGCGATGTCCTGGATCGTCTTGGCGCGATCCGGCGAGCCTTTGACGTAGAACTTGCCGACCTCCCACACGAGGTCCTCTTCGGCCGCCTCGAGCAGGTGCGACGCAATCTTGCGCGCCTTCTCCCTGAGCTTTCGGCTGACCATCGCGGTGGCGGCGCCCGCCACAGGCGTGCTGCGCGACGCGTAGGTGCCGAGGCCGTACGGCGCTGTGTCGGTGTCCCCCTCCTCGACCGCGACGTCGGCGGCGGGAATGCCGAGCTCCTCGGTGACGATCTGGGCGAAGGTCGTCTCGTGACCCTGTCCTTGCGACTTCGTCCCCATCCTCAGCAGCGCTTTTCCAGTCGGGTGCACGCGCAGCTCGGCGCTGTCGAACATGCGGAGGCCGAGGATGTCGAAGTCGGCTCCATGTCCCGCGCCAACCACCTCGGTGAAGCTGGCGATGCCGATGCCGGTCACCTCGCCCTTCTTCCTCCGCGCCGCGACGTCCTTGCGTAGCTCGTCGTAGCCGAGTTTTTGTAGCGCGAGGTCCATCGCCTTCGGGTAGTCGCCGCTGTCATACACCCATCCCGTCGCGGACGTATACGGAAACTGCTCCGGCTTGATGAAGTTCTTCATCCGGAACTCGGCCTGATCGATCCCGAGCTCGATCGCGGCGTTGGTGACCAGGCGCTCGATGAGATAACTGGCCTCGGTGACCCTGAACGAGCACCGGAAGGCGACGCCACCGGGAGCCTTGTTGGTGTAGTAGCCATCAGCTGTGACGTGCGCCGTCGGTATGTCATATGAGCCGGTGACGATGTGGAAGAGCCCGGCTTTGAACTTGGACGGTTGCGCGTCGGAGAAGAAGGCGCCGTTGTCGCTGTCGAGGTGCACGCGCAGCGCGAGCATCTTGCCCTTGTCGTCGACGGCCAGGTCCCCTGTCATGTGGAAGTCGCGCGCGAAACCGGTGGAGATGAGGTTCTCGGTGCGGTCCTCAACCCATTTCACGGGACGTCCGATCAGAAGGCTCGCGGCCGTCGCCACGACGTAGCCCGGATACACCGGAACCTTGTTGCCGAAGCCGCCCCCGATGTCCGGGGAAATGATGCGGATCTGCTGCTCGGGCAGGCCGGTCACCAGCGCGAACACCGTGCGGATCGCGTGCGGCGCCTGGCTCGTCATGTAGATCGTGGCCTTTCCGGTCGCGCCGTTGACATCGGCGACGCACCCGCAGGTCTCCAGCGGGGCGGGATGGCAGCGTGGGTAAAAGGTATGCAGCCGCACCACCTTGTGCGCCTTGGCAAAGGCCGCCTGGGTCTTGGCCTTGTCGCCCGATTCCCAGTGGTAGATGTGGTTGTCCTTCTGGCCTTCCTTTTCGTCGCGGATCAGAGCCGCGCCGGCGGCCTTCGCACCGTCGGGGCTGGTGACCGCCGGCAGGATCTCGTACTCGATGACGATCGCGTCGCGGGCGTCCTCGGCCTGGTACTTGCTCTCGGCGATGACCGCCGCGACCTCCTGGCCCTGGAAGCGCACCTTGTCGGTCGCCAGCACCGCCTGCGTGTCGCCGCTCAGGGTCGGCATCCAGGCCAGCTTGTGCTGCGCCATGAGGTCACCTGTCACCACAGCGATCACGCCTGGCATGGCCGATGCGGCGGCGGCGTCGACCGACTTGATGCGGGCGTGTGCGTGCGGGCTGCGAAGGATCGCCATGTGCAGCATGTCGGGAAGCACGAAGTCGTCGAGGTAGCTGCCCTTGCCACGGAGGAAGCGACCGTCCTCCTTGCGCTTGATGGATTCGCCGATTCGGCCGTGCATGTGAACAGCCATGGCCTACTCGCCTCCCGCTGCAGCGCCGACGACTGCCGGCGCCGCCGCCTTCGCCTTGGCGGCATGCTGGATGGCCTTGACGATGTTCATGTAGCCGGTGCAGCGACAGATGTTGCCGGAGATCGCCCACCGGATCTCGTCCTCGGTGGGGTTGGGAATGCGCTCGAGCAGCGCGGTGCCCACGAGCATCATGCCCGGCGTGCAGAACCCACACTGCAGGCCGTGCTCCTCGTGGAAGCCCGCCTGCATCGGTGAAAGGGTCGCTCCCTGCGCGAGACCCTCGACCGTCGTGATGCTGCGGCCCTGGACCTGGACCGCGAGCAGCGTGCACGACTTGACCGGCTGGCCGTCCAGGAGCACCGTGCAGGCGCCGCAGCTGGTCGTGTCGCAGCCGATGTGCGTACCCGTCTGGCGCAAGTTCGTCCTCAGGAAGTCGACCAGCAGGACGCGCGGCTCGACGTCGCCGCCGCGCTCGATGCCGTTGACCTTCATCGAAACCTTCATGCCCTTGCCTCCTTGGCTCGCGCAAGGGCGGTCTTCAACCCTCGCTGCACGTACACGCGCACCACATCCTTCTTGAATTCCGCGCTGCCGCGAATGTCGTCCTTGGGTTCGGCGGCAGCGGCCGCGAGGCGGGCGGCCTCCGCGATCACGGCATCCGTCGGCTCGTGGCCGACGAGAGCTTTCTCCGCGGCGGTCGCTTTGACGTTGGTCGGGCCCACGGCGGTGAGACCGATGCCCGCCTTAGACACCTTGCCGCCCTCGAGCTCGATCTGCACGGCAACCGCGACGGTGGCGAAGTCCCCGACCTTGCGTTCGAGCTTGTTGTAAGCGCCGGCCGCGGGCTTCGACGACGCCGCCACGCGGATCTCCGTCAGGATCTCGTCGGGACGGAGCGCCGTGGTGAACGGGCCCTGGATCCAGTGCGCGGCCTCGCTAAGAAGCGACAGCTGGCGAGGCAGGTCACGGGCTCGTTCGAGGTCGACGTGCCGGGTGAGGGCGCCGATCGTAAGCCAGCCGTCGTGCGGACCGACGCCGGTCATTCCTTTCATTCGGCCGATGTCGACGACAAGGCTGGGCTGGGCGAATCTGAGCTTGAGGAGCGGGATAAGGCTCTGACCACCGGCCATCACCTTGGCCGCGTCACCGTGCTCAGCGAGCAGCGCCAGCGCTTCATCGAGTGAGGCGATGGATCGATAGTCAAACGCGGCAGGATACATAGAGCAGCACCTCCGGATCAACGAAAACAGAGGCGACCGCGCCGGTCATCACCCAGGCGGGTGAAACTCGGCCACCCGATCAGGCGATTTAGGGTCCTTTCTCAGATCCAGCCCGACTTTCCGGCCAGGATGGCCGCTTCGACTCGATTGTGAACACCCAGCTTGCGAAAGATCTCCTGGACGTGGGTCTTCACGGTGTTCTCGCTCAGGTGGACATCGGCGGCGATCTCTCGATTGGAGTGTCCTCTGCTGATGAGGCGCAGGATCGCCACCTGCGATGCGCTCAGCCCTGCCGGCCGCCGCTCCCCTGGCTGGCGGCTCCGCATTCGCTCGATGATCTGACCCGCAACCTGGGGCGCGATCACCGCCTGGCCGCGGCTGACAGCGCGGATGCTCTCTTTGAGGCTGAAACGCTCAACGTCCTTCACGACGTACCCGCGGGCTCCGGCCTGAATGCACTCCTCCACCAGCTCGACGTCGGTGTAGGTCGTCAGGATCACGACCGAGACAGCCGGATGAGTTCGGCCCAGCCGCCGGCAGACCTCGACACCGCTCATGTCCGGGAGACGCGCGTCCAGCAAGACGACGTCCGGCCGGCTGCTCTCCACGAGCTCGGCCACAGCTGCGCCGAGGCCGGTCTGTCCAACCACTTCGATGTCCGGCTCGGGCCTGAGCATCGCCATAAGCCCTTCGCGAACCATCTCGTGGTCATCGACGATCAGGACTCGGATCGGCCCGTCCGCCATCAGACCTGAACCGGAATCCGGACCCGGACCGCCAGCCCGCTCTCTTCGCCGTTTCGCACCTCGAACGTCCCCCCGAGGTCCTCGACCTGGCGGCGGCTGCGCTTCATCCCGAAGTGGGTGCCACTGTCCTGGTAATGGTTCAGGATCTGCTCGGAAGCGCCCGCCCCGTCATCCTGGATGACAAGGTCGACATGGTCGTCCGAGTATCGGAGGCTGACCAGGACGCGTCGAGCCTGGGCGTGGCGGACAACATTGGCAAGCGCCTCGCGGGCCAGGACGTAGAGGGTCTGCTCTGACTCCGTGCCCAGCCGGAGCGGCTTTCCGCTCACGACCAGGTCGGCCTCCAGCTCCTCGGACTTCCCAGTCTCGCGCACCAGGCGCCGAAGATCCGAGAGCAGCCCATTGGCGGCGGGCCGGGGCAGGGAGAGCGCGAAGATGGCCTCTCTCACAGCTTCAGAGGTGTGGACGGCGAGCTGCCTGACCTCGCCCAGGCCGGAGGCGATGGGCTCCGTGACCGGCTCCCGCTCCAGGATCGCGTTGACCTTGAGTCCGAGGGTGAAGATGGCCTGCTCGATACGGTCGTGCAGCTCGGCGGCGATTCGTTCGCGCTCATCGCGAAGCACCTTTTCGCGCTCGGCGTGGCTGAGGTTGCGGTGCAAATCCTCCAGCTCGCCGATCATCCGCCGCTGGTCCTCATAGAGCCTTGCGTTTTCGATCGCGACCGCCACCTGGTTGGCGAAGGTCGAGAGCAGCCGCTCCTCATCCGCGGTGTAGCCGCTGAGCTTGTTTGCCACGCCGATCATGCCGATCACCTTCTCGCCGACCTGAAGGGGCACGCCCATAAAGGTGCGCACTGGGGGGTGGCCGGGAGGCTGGCCGACGCGGTCGGGGTCCTGGAGGACCTCGTTGGAGATCTTGGATCGGCGGTTGGTGATCACGACGCCGAAGACGCTAGGGCGTACGGGGATCAGCCTGAATTTCTCGTAGAAGCGCGGATCGGAAGGCTCGAAGCCCTTGATCGCGGCCACATCCATCTGCTGCGACCCGTTGAGCAGGCCGATGAACCCGAACGCGGACTGGGTGAGTTCGAGGCAGCAGCCAAGGGCGCGATCCAGCACTTGAGGCAGCTCGTGCAGCCGGGAGACCTCGATGGAGATCGAGTAGAGCGACTCCAGCTGCTGTCGAAATGCCGCTGTCCGCGACTCTTTCATCTGTCAGGTCATCCTACGCGCGGCATTCGAGAGCGTCCCCAGGGCCTACATATATAAGGACGCGCGCGAAAAGAGCGTGACCCTGCCCATCCCTATTGCGGCTCCACGAACGGCTCGAGGTGCTCGACGTCGGACTCCTTCAGGTCGGCGAAGAGCGCCATGTCGTCCGCTCGGGAGATGAACCGCACGGGCAGGACGACGTCCCTCTTGAAGAAGCCTTCGGGCCGGATCACGACGCCGACGAGCTCGGCAACCCGAGGCCACCACCCAGGAAGTCCACCTCTTCGAGCGCCGCCTCGCCCGCCGTCAGCGCCTTGAACCGGTAGCTCAGATACGGCGGCTGCCGGCGGAGATCGTCGATCGACATGGAGAGCCGGACCACCTCATGGGATGCGGACGCGACGGCCGTGATCGGGACCACGACCTCGTCGGTGATGAGGAACTTCTCGTCAGCCAGCAAGCGACCCGCGATCGATGACTCGTCCTTGACCACGAGCGCCTTGGGATCGAAACCATGCGCCTCGACCAGCACGCTGGCCAGCGTCCCGGCCAAGATTCCGTCGCCGGCGAGGACATCGGCGCCGAGACGGAAATCAGACAGCTGCGGCATCCGAAACAGATTAGCCCGTGGGTGGTGCTGGAGTAGGCTGGTGCCAGGCTGACATTTTTGGCGGGGGCCAACTGTCGAGGTGAGACATGAGAGCCGTAACCACCAACGCGGACGATCTCGAGGAAGCGGTTTTGGATCTACGACACGCCGGCGAGTTTACCGACGTCGAGAACGTGGCCATTGTGTACGTGTTGCGAGGATGGTTTGCCAATCTCGCTGGGATACCGGGTTCGCTCGAGGCTGGGGACGATGCGTGGGCATTTACGACACTCGCTGAGCATTTCATCTCGCTGCTGAATTCCGACCCTGCGAAGCGAACTCCAACTCGCTTGAAGATCAAAGAGAGGTTGCTTGAAAAGGCGAAGTCTTCGCAAGATGCACTGGATTCGATTCTTGGCGCTCAGACGGCCGAAGACGAGCGGATGAACACCGAGACCGATGACTTTGTGAATCAAGTGGTGCGCGAGCTCAACAGTCCTAAAGCGTCTTGAGCTAAGCAGAGTCGCCGAAAGTCAGGCTTCAGGCGCTTCGGTCGAGGGCCGACAGCCGGCCCTTCCGGCTCTGCTCCCACTCAGCCTCTGCTTCGCCGGTGGGAGTCGAGGGTGGCGCATTTACAAACGGCCAGATCTCCTCGGCGATGCGCCGCCAGTTGGCGGTGGCGCGAAGGCTCCCGAGCACGGCGTACAGCCCGAGGTTGATGCGCTGCAGGACGACATACGCGCGCGGCACGTCGCTGTACGGAGCCAGCGGTCCCCGCGCATCGAAGAACCTGCGCACGATCGCCGACGCGTATGCCGGCGTGATCGTCATCGGGGCGTCCCGGCGCACCGTCGCGTAAAACAGCCCGAAGCGATCGACCACCGCCTCGGTGGGCACCGGAGCGCCCGGGCGGAGGAAGCCCGCACGCTCCAGCGACGCGCGGAAACGGTCGCCGTCGTTTTCGATGACCAGAAAACGAACCGCATCGGCGAGGGGGGCGAGATCCTCGGCGCTGAAGTGCTTCGTCAGCCCAAAGTCCAGGAAGGTGACCCGGCCCCGCCCGTGAAACAGGTAGTTGCCGGGATGCGGGTCCCCATTGAATGCATGAAGTCGATAGAGGCTGCGGGAAACGAAGCGGTTGATCGTCTCGCCCGCCATGTTTCGCTCGTCCTGGTTCCAGCGCAGCACATCGTCGAATCCCGTTCCCGCCACCAGCTCGCTGGTGAGCACGCGAGTCGTGCTCAGCTCGCTCACAACACGAGGGACGTGGATGACCGGGTGGTCCTCGTAATACCCGGCGAAAAGCTCCTGGTTCTCGGCTTCAAGGCGATAGTCGACCTCCTCCCGCAGCCGCTCGCCCAGCTCATCAATGAGCGAGCGAGTGTCCAGGCCCGGGAAGGCCGCCGCGGCGACCCTGCGCAGCAAAGCGACGTTTCGCACGTCCGACGTGATGGTGCGCGCGATGCCTGGGTACTGAACCTTGACCGCCACCGCCCTCCCATCTCGCGTGATCGCCCTGTGCACCTGCCCGATGGAAGCGGCCGCGAACGGCAGTGGGTCCCACCGCGCGAAGACGCGCTCCGGCGCATCGCCCAGCTCCTCCAAAATCACCGAGCTCGCCAGCTCAGGAGTCATAGGCGGAGCGTTGTGCTGCAGTCGGGCCATGGCGGCGCGGTAGGTCGGCGGCATGTCCTCGTCGATGTAGCTCGCCATCTGGCCAAGCTTCATGAGGGCGCCTTTCATGGAGCCTAGCTCCTCCGCGACGTCGTCGGCCGTCCGCATGGCGAGTTCGTGGCGCAGCTCGCCGCGACGCTCCACCGATGCGAAGACGAGCCGCGGTGACCGGGCCAGGTAGCGGCCGCCAATCCGCAGCGCCAGCCGTGCGAGCGACGCGCTCCGGCCGAGTCGCGACTGCCGCATCGGGCTGCGAACCCTTGCGGCTTTCATCCGCGCGTCCGCAGCTCGATCCGTTCTCGCGCCTCCAGCACGCCCGGCAGAGACTCGAACGCGAAATCAAGCGCGCCGATGAGCTGGCGAACAGGCTCTCGTTCCATCAACTCCGGAGGCGGGGCATCGAAGCCATACATCGAGCGCGCCCAGGCGGGCAGAGTGCCTACAGCCACCTGCCCGAGGTCGCGCCATAGCTCACGTGTGGCGTCG
Source organism: Chloroflexota bacterium (assembly GCA_005883585.1). GTDB lineage: Bacteria > Chloroflexota > Dormibacteria > Dormibacterales > Dormibacteraceae > UBA10449. The sequence continues at coordinate 6,023 of VBFD01000002.1, read as the reverse complement.
TCGAGGCCGGGTGGGTCGAGGACGATGGCAATCGCTTCCGAAGCGGCAGGCGTGAGCTGCCGCAGCTCCACCGACTCCAGGTATGCACTCAAGGCGGCCACGCTTGCGGGGACCCGGGCGGCCGGGACGCCGATGATCTCTGCGAAGCGCGCCATCTCGGCCACGTAGCGGTCGGCATCGGCCGGACCCAAGGAGCGCCCGTAACGCTGCACGACATGGACGATCGAATCCACCATCCCCGCGTGGACCCACAACAGCAGCTCCGGATCCTCGGCCCGGTAATCAAGCCCGGTCACTTCATCGTTTCCGCGCACGTGCGTGTGCACCGCGCGCACGCGGGCCGCGGCGCTGTCGGCGGCGGCGGTGTCGCCATAGGTGACTGTCAGAACGTAGCCCGCTGTCGCGGCGAGGCGTCCGAAAGGATCCCGCTGCCAGTTGCTGTGCTGCGCAACCCCAGCCATCGCGAGCGGATGAAGCGCCTGCACCATCAGCGAACGGATGGCCGCGAGTGGGAAGCTGCGGTCGCGATGCACGCGCCAGACGACACTGGCCGGCCCGAACAGCCCGCCATCCTTCGGGCGCTCGGGGACGGAATGCTCGTAGGCGCGCGCCAGCGGCTCCATCATCCCGATCTTCGATCCGGCCCCAGCGCTCACGTCGCCACGATACCGGCATCGTGCGACGGCGATGCTTCGCCGGCGAGTCGCCGGAGCTCATCGCGAAAACGCTTGCCGATGGTTCCGGCCGCGACCTTGGGTTGGAGGAGCGCGATGCGCTCGCAGTCGGCGGCCTTCAGCCGAGCGCCGGCAAGCGAGGTCGCCGCGTACAGCTCGAGCGCGTGACGGTAGCAAAGCTCCGCCCTGGCGGATTTGCCGCGGCGCTCGTGGATGGCCCCTTCCTCACCCAGCAACGCCGCAAACATTCGGAGGCGGTCCATCTCGTACCTGCCGACCAGCTCGACGGCGCTGGAAGCATCCAGGCGTTCGAGCACCGGGCGCATCGGGCCGAGGACGAGATCGCGAGTCTTCTGCAGCAGGATCATGGCCGGGTCGAGATCCCCAGCCCGGACGAGCTCGAATATCTGGGCGAATGCCTGGGCCGCCTGCTCGATCATTCGCTCGATGTAGTCGCGCTGAACGACGCTCATCCGGTCAAGGGTATCCGGGGGCCGATCAAGTGATGAACCCTCGGTAGTGCCGCATCACGAGCTGGGTCTGCAGCTGCTTCATCGTGTCCAGAGCCACGCCGACGACGATGAGGATCGCGGTGCCACCCAGGTACAGCTGCTGGTGCGGGACTCCCGAGATCCTTGCCGTCGCGATGGGCAGGATCACGGTGATGAAACCCAGGAATAACGCGCCGGCAAACGTCACGCGGTTCATGACCGCCGCCAGGTAGTCCGCGGTGGGACGGCCCGGCCGGATCCCCGGAATGAAGCTCGAATAGCGCTTGAGGTTGTCGGAGACCTCGTTCACCTCGAAGGTGATCGCGGTGTAGAAGTACGTGAAACCGAACGTGAGCGCGAAGTAGAGCGCGTTGTATGCGAGTGCCATGGGCAGGTTCGCGGTGTCGGGCGTGAAATTGCCCTGTACCCAAACCGCCGCCCTGTAGTACCAGGTGCCCGGCGGGGCGCCGATCAAATAGTTGGCGAGGAGCGTGGGCAGGAACATCACCGAGATCGCGAAGATGATTGGGATCACGCCCGCGTGGTTGACGCGCAGCGGCAGGAAGCTGGACCGGCTCTGGACCTGCTTCAGCCCGACAGTGCGCTGGGCCGATTGGATCGGAATCTTCCTCACCGCCTGCTGCACCTCGATGATCACGGCGGTCATGACCACGGCGATGAGCCCGAACAGGATGAAGGGCACATAGTCGGCGAGGCCGCCACCGGTCGACCGAGCCCCGAAAACAGCGGCGATGCCCTGCGGTTCCTGTCCGATGATGCCCGCGAAGATGATCAGCGAGACACCGTTGCCGATTCCGTACTCGGTGATGAGCTCGCCCAGCCACATGAGCAGCACGGAGCCGGCCGTCAGCACCACCACGATCTCGAACCTCTGGAACCAGTCCAGCGGCGGAAGGATCGCCGGGCTCGTGTTCTGGAACAGGATCGTGAACCCGTAGGCCTGGCCCGCGCCCAGCGCGACGGTGAGGAAGCGGCTCCAGCGCTGGATGCGCCGGCGGCCGGCCTCGCCGTCTTTGGAGATCTCCTTGATGCGCTCGGAGATCACGGTCATGAGCTGCATGATGATCGTGGCGTTGATGAAGGGGTTCAGGCCCATGGCGACGACGCTGAACCGCGAAAGCCCACCTCCTGAGAACAGGTTGAGCAGTCCCAGCAGCGCTTGAGAGTTGAAGAGCTGGCTCAGCGCGGCCTGGCTCGCACCGGGGACTGCCACGTTAGCGAAGAGCCTGAAGACGACCAGGACGCCGCCGGTGAACAGCAGCTTGTTGCGGAGCTCGGGCAGGCGGATGGCGTCGGCCATCGCGGCAAGCAGGTTCATCGTCGTTCAACTACGGCGCCCCGTTACGCAGCCGCAACTGCTGTTCAGCCCGCGCTAGAACCCGCGCTGAGCCGCGTCCGCCGCCTCGGCCAAGGCCATGACGGTGGTGAAGAATTCGGGAATCTGACCCTCGAAGAGTCGATCGGCCGTAAACGACTTGATGGTTGCGACCGCGCCTGCGTTCTCGGTCAGCGTGGGTCTGATGACCGAAACCTCGGGCAGCCCGTTCCGTAGGAAGTCGGCGGGCTCCGGCAGGATCAGGTTGGTCTGAGACAGCTCGGACTTGAGGCTGTTGAGGTCCGGGAAGGTCACTCCGGTCTGAGGGTCGACGACGCCAGCCAGGGGCTGCGAGACCGCGTTGCCCATCTTGTCGTGCCACAGGCCGAAGTGGTCCACCTCGACCCCGCCGATGCTGATCACGATCCGCAGAACCTCGAGGTCCCTCACCTTCAGAGCCAGCGAGGAATAGAGGCTTGCCCCGCCCTGCTCGATGTACCCGAAGTGGAAAGCTGCCGTGTTGGCGATTGCCTGCATTCGACGCGCCGCGGTCGTCACCGGCGGTACCGGCTGCGCGGTTCCCGGTGGAGTTTCTGTGTCATTCAGCGGGATTGCGGGTTCGTTCACGATGTTGACCGCCTGGGCGAACGTGCCGCCGAGGTCTGGGTTCTCCGAAGAGCGATACCTCGTGTAGAAGCTGGTGTCGACGACGAGCTTCTGGAGGTTGGTGAGCCGGCCGACCTGGCGAGCGCCGCTCGCATGACTGCTCGGCAAGATTCGGAACTCGTCCAGGTTGACCTGCTCGGCGCCTCGTGATTTCAAGTACGCGTTCAAGAAGGCGGCGTGGCTCACCTCGTCGTCCGTGTTGTCGCTGATGTACTGCGGCATATCGCCGTCGAGGTTTTGAAGAGCGGCCATGTAGGCGGCATTGCCGCCCGTGACCCCACCGATCTCGTTGTACTGCTGCCAGAGGTCGGTCTCGATGATCTCGGCCGCCGCCAGGAATCTCAAGATCGCCGCATCCCCTTCGGTAAGGGCGCCGGCGGCCGCGCTCTCTTTGGCGCCGGCGGCCTTCACACCAGCCGCCAGGAGTCCGCCCGCAGGCAGCATCGCACCAGCAACGCCGAGGCCTTTGAGAAACGCACGGCGCCGGACGACACTGTGCCACCTGGCGTGAAGATCGTCGGCCGGCGTCTCAGCAACTGAAAGGTTGTCGCTCTGCACTTTTGTTCACTCCTTCGATCAGTCGTCGAAAAGGGGCGGCCGAGTGAGGGTGGGGGGAGATCCTCACGCCGGCCGCGGCAGATTGGTTTCTGGTGAACCCAAATACTTGCGGCGGTTACAAGTCTCGGCGCGTGTAATGGCAGCTCGTATTTGAGATCGAAATGACACGGCCGGTTCTGAGCGTGGTCGCCGGCCTCACCTATCGGGAGCGGTCCCAGGTCTTCAACCGCTGGCTCTTGCCTGCGTATCAAACGTCCGTCCGCTGGACCGGCAACAGGCTCGACGCGGAGGACGCGACCACCTGGGTCCTCGTCAGAGAAATAAGCCGGCTCGACCTGCCCGAGCTGGTGCAGGTCGTGGACGAGCGCCTCGCCGAAACGATGCTCCAGGCCGTCGGCCGGCATTGGTCGGAGCGGTACGGCATATCCACTCTGCGCTGCGCCTCGATCCAGGCCACCGAGGGAGCATCGGTTGGGCAGCCGGCGCTCAGCTTCGATGCACTGACCGAGCGCTTGACGGCGGACCAGCACCTCGTGATCGTGCTTCGATTTCTCCGCAGGCGAACGCTGCCCTCGATCGCAACTCAGCTCAGGGTTCCAGCTGCGGCCGGTGCCAACATGCTCTTTCGAGCCCTGTCCGGTGTGGCGGCGCGACTCGGACTCGATCCGGATCCAACCGACCCAACTCAAGTGAATCAAGTGGCCGCGTTTGTGGGTGACCTGGTCGCCAGGCGCAGGCCACTTCGATTCGAAGCCGCGCCAGGCGCCTGGGCCGCGCTGCTGGCGGCAACCCACGTCCAGGCCGCCATCGCCGGCAACGACCTGCCGCGCGTCCGCTTCGTCAGGTCCCTCGAGGGGCTCGCGGACACCAACCGATTCAACCCGCTTGTAACGCCGTCACGTATCTGGATAGCGTGACTCTCGGGCAATCGTGGTCGCGGTGACCGAACCTCGGCTCGCCGGGCCACCCGATCCCGACGTGGCCGGCGAGCCGACCACTGCGACCTATCCCGACTGGGAGTCCGTCTATCAAGACAACGTGGTGGGGATCTACCGGCTGGTCTTCAGAAGGGTTGGGAACGCTGCCGACGCCGAGGACCTGGCCGAGGAAGTCCTCATGCAGACACTCAAGACGCTGCGCCTGCCCGCGCCGGTTCACAACGTTCGCGCTTATCTCGTCAAGACGGCGCGGACGGTGATGGCCGACCACTGGAGGCGGCACTATGCCGCCAAGGATGCAGCCCTCGAGCTGGAGCAGCTGCCGCCTGACGCTCTGGTCGCTCCGCCGAACAGCGAATCGTCCGACCGTGCGCAGCGAGTGCTCGGGCTGCTGCCGGACCACTTCAGGCGCATCCTCGAGCTTCGCTTTCTTCGCGGTTACTCGGTCCGCGAGGCGGCCGATGAGATGGGATTGACCGAGTCCAACGCACGCGTTATGCAATTCCGCGCTCTTCGCAAGGCCGCTGAGCTCGGTAAGGAGGTGCTCGCATGACAGACAGCGCAGCCGATCGCGTCGCGCGCTTCGTCGACGACCTGCTCCACGGCCGTAGGCCGCGCCGATTCGCGGCGTCGAAAGAGGAGGCCGAGGCGATGACGGCGGCGGCGGGTCTCGTCGCCGCACGAGTCGGTGCGGACATCCCTGACAAAGCAGCCCTCGACCGCATCCACAGGAAACTCAGCGAAGCCCTCGACGAGAGTCCGGTCCTCGACCTCCGCCCCAGCCGCCGCACCTGGTTGCGAACCCCGATGACGGCGGCGGCGGGTCTCGTCGCCGCACGAGTCGGTGCGGACATCCCTGACAAAGCAGCCCTCGACCGCATCCACAGGAAACTCAGCGAAGCCCTCGACGAGAGTCCGGTCCTCGACCTCCGCCCCAGCCGCCGCACCTGGTTGCGAACCCTCGGCACGGCGGCGGCCGCGGTGGTCGTCGGCGTTGCGCTGGACGAGGTGGCGTCGCATCAGCCTCAAGGCGGCACCGGCGGCGGCTCGGCCACCGTCCTCATGCCTGACAACGGCACGTGGCGGCGGGTCGCGTCGGTGACGCAGCTGCCGGCCGGGCACGCGATGCCCGTTTCCACGGACTCGGTCGACGCGGTGCTCGTCAACGACGGTGGCAACATCAGCGCGGTCTCCGGCATCTGCACCCACCTCGGCTGCAAGCTGCAGCCCGACGATGCCAATCGCAAGCTGAACTGTCCTTGCCACCTGACGGCTTTCTCCTGGTCCGGCAAGGTCCTCTACTACAAGCTCAAGAGCGAGCCGGCGACGCTTCCGCAGATTCCGGTCCGGGTGAGCGAGG
>VBFD01000001.1:0-20490 GCA_005883585.1 Chloroflexota bacterium | reverse complement strand
CTTACTGACGCCCGACAGGTTGTAAGCGATCGAGATGACGCCGAGGGTGGTCGGCACCTGGACCAGCGCGCTTGCGCCGCCGGGCACCTTGGCGATGTCCGCGTCGCCCATCGGTACGTCGCTGGCGCCGAAGTCCACCGTGCCCTTCTGGAACTGCGAGATGCCCGCGCCCGAGCCGACGGACTGGTAGTTCACCGTCACGTTCGGATACTTCGCGTTGTAATCGAAAAACGCCTTCTGGTAGAACGGCGCGGGGAACGTCGCGCCGGCGCCAGTGAGCGAACCGCTGCCGACGTCGACCGGGGTCGGCGAGGCCGAGCCGGTGCCGCCGGTGTCACCACACGCGGCCGCGAACATGGCGGCCGCAATGCCCACGAGCAATGCCCGCCCCATTTGTCTGCCTGGAAACATCAAACCCTCCTCCACGTTATGACGCGGTATCAACGGTCTTCAAAGTACCCAGCGCCGTTTAAGGAGGGGTTAACTCGCGCTTAAGCGCTAACGCGATGAAACCGCTCATATACTCCGGCCGTGATCTGGGATCGCGGTCGCAACGAGGAGCAGCCGGAGAGACGCGTTGCGCAGCGCGATCCATTTGCCGCGTTCCTCGAAGACGCGCCGCTCATGGCTCTCTTGCTGGATGAAGAAGGTCGCGTCGTAACCGCGAACCGGGCCGCGCGCCAGTTCTTCGAGATTGAGCTCGACCGGCTGCCCGCGAGCCTCGTCGAGGTGACGCTGGAGGCGAGTCTGCTCGACGCACTCAGCGGCACAGAGAACGACGCGGAAGCGCATCTCGTGCACCACCGGCGCACGGTGATGGTCAGGCTCGAGCCCAGCCTGCGTGCGGGCGAGACGTTGATGTTCCTCACCGACGTGAGCGAGCTCCGCCGGCTGGCCACGGTTCGGCAGGAGTTCGTCGCCAACCTCGTGCACGAGCTGAAGACGCCGATCACCTCGCTGCGCCTCACCGCCGAGAGCCTTCTCGGCGATCCGTCGCCGAAGGACCGGCACCGGTTTGCCGACCGGCTGGTCAAGGAGGCTGACCTCCTGAGCAAGATCATCGACAACCTTCGGCAGCTCGGCGACATCGAGGCGCGGACGATGGCGGTCGAAACTTCGCAATTCGACCTTGGCGAGCTGGTGCAGGAAAGCGTGACCAGGCTCGGGCTCGACCGGCCCGTCAACACCGACATCCCTGGCTCCCTCGCCGTGACCAGCGACCGCCCGAAGCTCGTCCAGGCCCTCGACAACCTGCTCGACAACGCTGCCAAGTTCTCGCCTCCCGGCTCGGCCATCGATGTGACCGCACAGGTCGCCGGCGGGGAGGTCCGGCTCAGCGTCCGCGACCGCGGCCCTGGGATCTCGCCAGAGCACTGGAGCCGGGTCTTCGAGCGCTTCTACAAGGTCGACCGCGCGCGCCCGCGCGAGGCCGGCGGCTTCGGTTTGGGCCTGGCGATCACGAAGCACCTTGTGCAGGTCCTCGGAGGTCGGATCTGGACCGAAACGGCCAGGGATGGCGGCCAGGTGTTCACGATCGCAATCCCGCAAGAAGCCTTAACGAACCCATAAACCGGCGTTAACCAAAGACGCCGTATCGTAGGCGTCGGGTTGGCGGACGCGAGACCGATGATTCAGCCTCTGGCGCAACTGGGGAGGCCGGAGCTTCGAGCGATGCCGGGATCCGCTCATACGAAGCTGAAGGTCGACTCTCTTTCCTTCTTCTATGGCAAGAACCGTGCGCTCAAGGACGTCACGTTCGAGATCCCGGAGCGCAGGATCACGGCCATCATCGGGCCCTCCGGGTGCGGCAAGACCACCCTCCTGCGCGTGTTCAACCGGATGTACGACCTGGTCCCTGGAGCGCGCGCGGAGGGCACGGTGATGTACGACGGGATGGACATCGTCCGTACCACCAGGCTCCTCGACCTGCGCCAGAAGGTAGGCATGGTCTTTCAGCGTCCCAGCCCCTTTCCGATGTCGATCCAGGACAACGTCGCCTTCGGTCCGCGCCTGCTCGGCTGGAGCAAGTCGCGAATCAACGACGTCGTTCGGCGCAGCCTCGAGAGTGCAGCGCTCTGGGATGAGGTCTCGGATCGACTCGATGAACCGGGCACGTCCCTTTCCGGCGGCCAGCAGCAAAGGCTGGTCATCGCGCGATGCCTGGCGGTGAGCCCGGAGGTGATCCTCATGGACGAGCCCTGCTCAGCGCTCGACCCAATCGCGACTCTCAAGATCGAAGACCTCATGGTGCAGCTGGCGCGCGACTACACGATCGTCATCGTGACTCACAACATGCAGCAGGCGGCGCGCGTCTCGGACTTCACGGCCTTCATGCTCATGAATCCGGAGGGCCGCCACGGCGAGCTCATCGAGTTCGCCCCGACCGCCGATCTCTTCAACGCTCCGCGCGACCCGAGAACAGAGGCGTACATCACCGGGCGCTTCGGCTAAACGAATTGCCTCGACTGACATTCGAAAAAGAGCTCGCGAGCCTTCGCGAATCGCTCGTGCGCATGGGCACGCTCGTCGAGTCGCAGATCGAAGCCTCCCTCGACGCGCTGCGCAGGCGCGACGGGCCCGCGGCCGAGAAGGTGCGCGCCCAGGACCAGTACCTCAACGAGCTCTTCAAGACGATCCGCGAGCAGATCTTCATGGTCATCGCGACGCAGCAGCCGGTCGCGCGCGACCTCCGGCGCCTCATGGGCATCCAGTACATCGCCACCGAGCTCGAGCGCATGGGGGACTACGCGGTCCGCATCGGGCGGATGACCAAGACCCTGGTCGCGCTACCTGACCGACCGCTGCGAGCTGAGTTCGGTCTCATGGGCGACCTGGCGATCGGCCAGGTGCACGACATCCTTGAAGCGCTCATCGACGAGAACGAGGCGCACGCCCGCGAGGTTGCGGGCCGCGACAACGAGATCGACCGCCTTTACCACCGCGTGTTCGACGAGCTGATCTCGGAGATGGGCACCGGCAAGACCGATTCCGACGGCGCCCTGCGCGCGGTGACTTTGCTTCTGGTCGCCCACAACCTCGAACGCATCGCCGACCGCGTCACCAACGTCGCGGAGGACATCGTGTTTCTCGAGACCGGCCAGGTGGTCGAGCTCGGGTGAGCCGCGCCGCCGCCAACTCGGGTCGCGTTCTGGTCGTTGAAGACGACGAGGGCATCCGCGACATGCTGAAGTACAACCTCACCGCCGCGGGCTTCTCCGTCCAGGAGGCCTCGGACGGTGCCTCGGGTTTGCGCACTGCCCGCACCGCCCGTCCGGATCTCGTCCTCCTCGACCTGATGCTGCCTGGCATGAGCGGCTTCGACTTCTGCCGCGCGCTTCGCAAGAGCAGCCGCGTGCCGATCATCATCATCACGGCCAAGGACTCCGAGGTCGACAAGATCGTCGGGCTCGAGCTGGGCGCCGACGACTACATCACGAAGCCCTTCTCGATTCGCGAGGTCCTGGCACGAGTACACGCGGTGCTCCGTCGCGCCCAGCCCGAGGCCAACGAGCCGAAGTCGATCCCGGAGCAGGACTCGATCGGGGCCTTCAGCATCGACCGGGCCGCCCGCCGCGTGATCCTCGACGGCGCTGACGTCAAGCTGACGGCCCGCGAGTTCGACCTGATTTCCTACCTGCTCGCCTTCCCCGGACGCGTGCACACACGCGACTCGTTGCTCGAGAACGTATGGGGTCGCGAGTTCACGGGCGACCGCAAGACCGTCGACGTGCACATAAGGTGGCTGCGCGAGAAGTTCGCCGGGCGAGCCCCGTTCGAGATCGTGACCGTACGAGGCATCGGCTACCGGCTCGATCGCCAGGCGGCGGCCGCCGACCTGCTCGCCGGTGCGCCAGAACCGATCCCCGGCAACACGCGAGGGAGTCACGTTGGCGGCCGCGGTCGATAGCCCCGCGATCGCAGTAGCCCCGATCCCCCGGCCGCCAGACCGCTACCGAACGTTCACCGCGTTCGTCAGCTGGGCAGCGCCGGCGTCGCTGATCCTCATCGTCGCCGTCCTCATACAGCAGGCATGGCCGTCGGTGACCAGGTTCGGACTCGGCTTTCTGGTCGGCCAGGACTGGAACCAGGTCACGAACACGTTCGGGGCGCTTCCCTTCATCTTCGGGACCCTGGTCACCAGTGCGATCGCGCTGGTCATCGCACTCCCGGTCGGGATAGCCGTCGCGGTCCTCCTTGCCGAACCAGGGCAGCAGGGCCTTCGCGGCGCTCTCGGCACAGGCATCGAGCTCCTCGCGGCGATCCCGAGCGTGGTCTACGGGATCTGGGCGCTCTATGTCTTGGCCCCATGGGCACTCGTGCACATCGAAACGCCGATCACGGACCACCTGGCCTCGGTTCCGTTCCTTGGTGGCGTGCCCCGGCAGACCAGCCTGTTCAGCGCGTCGCTGGTGCTGGCAGTCATGATCCTTCCCACCCTGGCGGCGGTGTCGAGGGACGTCATCCGCGCAGTCCCACGCGGCCTGCGCGAGTCTACCGTCGCGCTCGGCGCAACGTGGTGGGAGACAACCTGGCGCGTGATCCTGCCGGCGGCGCGTGCCGGGATCTTCGGCGCCACGGTCCTCGCGCTGGGACGCGCTCTGGCGGAGACCGTCGCCGTCGCGATGGTGATCGGCAACCGGCCCGAGATTCCGCATTCGATTTTTTCTCCGGGTTACACGTTGGCGGCGGTCATCGCCAACGAGTTCGTCGAAGCCACGGGTGACGTCTACCAGGGGGCGCTGGTCGAGATCGGTCTCGTCCTCATCCTGGTCACGCTGACCGTAAACGTCGTCGCGTTGCTGCTCGTCCATTCCGCCAAGGCAAGGGCAGCTGTATGAACACCCCACAAAATCTGCGATTTTGCGGGGACCCCGTATGAGACACAACCTCATGCGGCGGTTCAGCAGCAACTTCGCGATGGCGGTCATGTACGCGCTGACTGCGCTTGCCCTCGTTCCGCTTGGGCTCGTGCTCTGGTTCACGATCGCCAAAGGGCTGCCCGCGGTGACCAACCTGGAATTCTTCATCAACTCGCAGCGCCCGAGCGGGATACCGGGCAGCGGCATCGCCAACGCGATCGTGGGCAGCGCGATCATCGTCGGCCTCGCTTCGGTGGCTGCGATTCCGGTCGGCGTGCTGGGCGGGGTCTACCTGGCCGAGTACGGCTCCGGTCGTTGGGCCAGCTGGGTGCGGCTCGCGAGCGACGTGCTCGTTGGTGCTCCATCCATCGCGCTCGGCCTTTTTGCATATGCATTGGTGGTCGTACCGCAACACCACTTCTCAGGGACCTCCGCTTCAGTCGCGCTCGCGATACTGATGCTGCCCGTGGTGATTCGCACCACCGAGAGCGCGGTGGGCCTCATTCCGAACGGATTGCGCGAGTCGGGCCTCGCGCTCGGCCTGCCGCGCTGGCGCGTTTCGCTGCAGCTGATTCTTCCGGCGGCCGCACCGGGTGTCATCACCGGTGCACTGCTTGCGGTCGCCCGTGCCGCGGGCGAAACGGCGCCGGTGCTGTTCACAGCGCTCGGCAACCAGCGCCTCTCGTTTGATCCGGGCCATCCAATGTCTACTCTGCCGCTCGTCGTCTTTCGCGATGCGCTCACCCCGTACAAAGACCTGCAGCAGGAGGCATGGGGCGCCGCGCTCGTGCTCGTGTTCATGGTGCTCGTCATCAACCTTGGCAGTCGCTGGGTCCTGCGCCGCCAGATCCGACTCGCGAGACAGCTCTAGGCTTTTTGTTCAAAGGCTATCGACAGGACCGGCCGCGCAGGTAAACTCAACCACTGCCCGTCATCGGTAAAGAGAAATACGTCCTAGCCCGCCGATCAAGCAGACGAAGGAGCAATGTTGGCCACCAAGATTCTCGAGTTGACCGATGTGAACGTCATCCGGGCGGCGGGTGGAGTCGTGTATCGCACCGACTCATCCGGCGACACTGAGCTCGCGATCATCCACCGCCCGGCGTACGACGACTGGACTCTGCCCAAGGGCAAAGTCGAGCCGGATGAGTCCCCCGAGGACTGCGCGCTGCGCGAAGTTCGCGAGGAGACTGGGCTTCGCTGCGTGATCGAACGACCCCTCGGGTGCACCGCCTATGTGGATCGGCGCGGCCGAGACAAGGTGGCGTGCTACTGGCTCATGGAGGCCAAGGGCGGTCGCTTCAAGGCCGGGATCGAGGTCGACAAGCTGGTGTGGTTGCCGATTGAGGCTGCGATCAAGCGCCTGACCTACCCGCGCGACAAGAAGCTCCTGGAGCATCAAGACCTCTAGATTCCCTGGAGCAGAGACCGAGGCTGCTCAGCGTCTAAGCTGAATTCGTGCAGACAGCCACGGCGGACCGCCTGATCATCGCCGGCATCGAGCTGCGCTCGCGCCTGTTCCTGGGCACGGGCAAGTACGCCGACAACGAGACCATGGTGGCGTCGCTCGAGGCCTCCGGATGCGAGCTGGTGACTGTGGCCCTGCGCCGCCTCGACCTGGACGACCCGAAGAAGAAAACCATCCTCGACGTCATCGATTGGAAGCGCTACCGCATCCTTCCGAACACCGCCGGCTGCCGCACCGCCGACGAGGCGATCCGCATCGCCCGTCTCGCGCGGTCGATGGGCCTTTCGGACTGGGTCAAGCTCGAGGTCATCCCCGATCCGCGCTATCTCTTTCCCGACCCCGAGGAGACGCTCAAGGCGGCGCGGTCTCTCGTGACCGAAGGATTCAAGGTCCTCCCTTACATCAACGCCGACCCGGTGCTCGCGAAGAAGCTGGAGGAGATCGGCACGGTCACGGTAATGCCGTTGGGCTCTCCCATCGGCTCCGCGCAAGGGCTGCAGACCCTGCAGCAGATCCGGATCATCATCGAAGAGGCGACGGTCCCCGTGGTCGTCGATGCGGGTATCGGATCGCCATCGGACGCAGCACTCGCCATGGAGATCGGCGCGGACGCCGTGCTCGTCAACACCGCGATTGCCCTCGCGCAGGATCCGCCGCTGATGGCGGAGGCCATCGCGGGCGGCGTGGAGGCGGGCCGCAAGGCGCACACCGCGGGGCTCATCCCCAAGCGCGTCCAGGCAAGCCCCAGCTCGCCCACCGAGGGCATCTCGCCTTCCCGCTAGTCACTCCAGTCGCGATGGCGATCATCACCAGTGCCGGCGCCGGGATCAAAGCGGCCGGGCGCGCCACAATCCTTCAGCTTCGAGCTGCCCAAGCGACCGCACGCGCCATCGAAAAAGAGGCGTCGGAGCTCGTGGCGATGTCGCCGGTGCCCATCGTGGTCAGCTCACGATGCGACATCGCGCTTGCGGCGGGCGCGGCGGGCGTCAACCTGCCGGAGAGCGACATCCCGGTCGAGGCGGCGCGCGGTCTGCTCGGCGAGCGCCTGGTGGGCCGTTCGGTCCATTCGCTCGAAAGCGCGCTGCGGGCGCAGGGCGCAGGCGCAGATTTCGTGATCTTCGGTCCCGTGTGGGCGAGCGCGAGCCATCCCGATTCGCCGCCGGTCGGCATCGCGGCTCTGGCCGAGGTGGCGCACGCTCTCGCGATTCCGGTGCTGGCGATCGGTGGAGTCACGCAGGAACGAATCGCTCAATGCCACGAGGCCGGCGCCGCCGGCTACGCCGCGATCAGGTTCTTCGAATGATTGCCCTGCAGATCAACGGTCGGCGCGTGGAGCTCGATGGGCCGACCGCGTTGTTGACCTACCTCGAGAAACTGGGCGTGAGCCCTCGCGGGGTAGCGGTCGAGCACAACGGGACCATCATCGAACGCTCGCGGTATGCGGATGCGAAGCTCGACGATGGCGACGTCGTCGAGATCGTGCGCATGGTCGGCGGCGGCGCTAGCGCCGCGATCCCTTCTCCCTGATCGCAGCCTCCGCCTCTACGCGCTCGTCCCAAGGTTGCGCTCCAGCCGCCATCTGCATGGTGCGCTCGTGGCCTTTGCCGGCCAGGAGGACCGTATCCCCTGAACGCGCCAGATCGATCGCCCTCCTGATCGCCGCCTGCCGGTCGATGACGATCTCGTAATCCCGCCCGGGGGCCTTGCCCACGACGCCCGACTGCACGTCGCGCGCGATGTCCGCCGGGTCTTCGCGGAGCGGATCGTCGGTCGTGATGATGAAGAAGTCGGAGAGATCGGCGGCTGCTTTCCCCATGCCCGGCCGGTCGTGGTCGGAGCGCGCCGTCGAGCCGAAGACCGCGATCAGACGGCCGCGCGTGAAGGGACGCAGCTCCGCGAGCGCGCTCGCGAGCGCGCCCGCCGAATGGGCGAAGTCGATGAAGACGCTGAAGTCCTGGCCAAGGTCGACGCGTTCCAGCCGGCCTCGCACACCATCGAACCCGGCCAGCCCGGGACCGATCTCTTCCACCGGCACGCCAACCGCGAGGCATACGCCGGCCGCGCAGAGCGCGTTGTAGACGTTGAACCGAGCCGGCACGGCCAGCGAGACCTCGGTTTCGCCGGCGGGCGTCTTCAGCCGGAAGCGGGAACCCGTCGCGCTCATCGACAGGTCGAGCGGGTGCAGGTCGGCGGCGGTCGTGAGGCCGTAAGACCAGCGCCGCGAGATGGAGCGGCGGGACAGCCGTTCGTAGCTCGGATCGTCGCGGTTGAGGATGGCGGTCTTCTCGATGCCCTTGTCGGCACCGGCTGCGGCGAGGTCGATGAGGCGACCCTTTGCCTCGAGGTAGTCCTCCCACGTCGCGTGGTAGTCCATGTGATCGTGCCCGACGTTGGTGAATGCCGCGACATCGAAATCGCAGGCGCGCACACGCTCCTGCACCAACGCATGCGATGTGGTTTCGATGACAACGCACTTGACGCCTGCGTCAACCATGCGGCGCAGCCATTCCTGCACCTGCGGGGCTTCGGTCGTGGTCTGGCCGGTGGTGTTGTCGGTCTGGTCTCCGCTGATGGAGAACGCCACCGTGCTCATCGCCCCGGCGACGACCCCGCTGGCCATCAAAACGTGCTCGGCCATGTGGGTCACGGTCGTCTTGCCGTCAGTGCCCGTGATTCCAGCTACATAAAGATGACGCGAGGGGCGCCCGTAGAACTCGGCCGCGATCTCGGCCAGGCCGCTGCGGGTGGAGGCGAGCTTGAGGACCGGCGTGCCGGCCGGAACTTCGACGGGTCGCTGGACGGCAACTGCAGCCGCGCCCGCGGCCACGGCGTCGGCCGCGTATGCGTGCCCATCGGAGCGGATCCCGGTCACGGCGACGAACAGGTCGCCCGCTTTGATGCGCCGTGAGTCGTAGGCGATGCCGCGCACCTCGACGTCGCCATTGCCCTCGAGCGCCGCGTCGGGCACGCCTCGCGCCAGTTCCTCGAGCCTCATCTCTTGCTCGCAGCTTAAGGGGTCCCCGCGAAATCGAAGATTTCGTGGGGTTTCATACTGGGCGTCGTGATCGCCGAAATAGGAGGCCGCCGGTTCGAGTGGGGCAGCCGCACTTACGTGATGGGCATCGTCAACGTCACCCCGGATTCGTTCAGCGGCGATGGGCTGGGAGACGATCGTGACGCGGCCGTGGCGCAGGGTATGCGCATGGTCGAGGAGGGCGCCGACTTTCTCGACGTTGGCGGCGAATCCACCCGGCCGGGCCACGTTCCCATCAGCGCAAGCGAGGAGATCGGGCGCACCGAGGAGGTCGTTCGCAGGCTGGCGAAGGAATCGGGAGCTCCGGTCTCCATCGACACGTACAAGATCGACGTCGCGGAGGCCGCTGTAGAGGGGGGCGCAACGATTGTCAACGACGTATGGGGTCTGGCACGCACGCCGGTCCTGGCCGAGCTCGCGGCGCGTCATGACTGCGCCCTTGTGCTGATGCACAACCAGGACGGCACGGAATACGGGGGCGATGTGATGACCGAGGTCAAACGATTCCTGCGAGCGTCCGTCGACGCCGCGATCGCTGCCGGCGTGCCGCGTGAGCGCGTCATCATCGATCCGGGCATCGGATTCGGAAAGACTGCCGACCAGAACTGGGAGGTCATGCGCAGGCTGGTAGAGCTGCGTGAGCTCGGGCAGCCGGTGCTGATCGGAACGTCCCGCAAGTCGTTCATCGGCAAGCTGCTCGACCTTCCGGTCACCGATCGCGTGGAGGGCACCGCAGCCACCGTGACCGCGGCGATCTTGCGAGGCGCGGATGTCGTGCGCATCCACGACGTGCGCGAGATGGTGCGTGTGGTCCGCGTCGCCGACCGCATGAGTCGTTGACCGTCGCGTACCTCGGCCTCGGATCCAACCTCGGAAGGCGCGACCGCAATTTGAGCGCGGCGCGGCGGCGGTTGCGTCAAAGAGGAGCGCGGATATTGCGTCAAAGTCGCGTCATAGAGACCGAGCCCTGGGGCGTCTTGGATCAGCCACGATTCTTGAACCAGGTCGTCGAGGTCGAATGGCCGGGTTCGCCCCGAACGCTTCTTGCCGCGGCGAAGTCGGTGGAACGCGAGGGCGGGCGGAAACCCACACGCCGCTGGGGACCGCGTGTGATCGACGTCGACATCCTTCTATTCGGAAACGAGCGGATATCGGAACCGGACCTCGTGATCCCGCATCCTCGCCTCGCCGAGCGGCAGTTCGTCCTGGATGGCCTGGAAGAGCTCGGGGCCGGGGACGCGATCGCCCCCGGCCCCCGATGAATCGTTAGGCCCCGAAGATGAATGCGCCGGTGAGGTTGCCGGCCGTGACGTCTCTATCGCCCCACACGCCGAGCGCGGGAAGCCGGTGGTTCCACTCGACCCACCTGTCGAGCGAAGCGGTGTTGAGCAGGTCGTGGTCGATGAAGCCCTGGCGCGCGAAGCGGGAAACGATCAGCACGGGCATCCGTGGGCCAAAGCCCGCCTCGCCGCACAGTGCGCCGGGGATGCCAGGGTACTGGCAGCCGCTTAGGTTGGGCTGGCCGTTGACCCAGTTGGCGAAGGGTCCGCCCTGGTCCGGTGGGGCGACGTGGTCCCACCAACCGCCGGTCTCGTCGAAGGCGATGATGAGCGCCGTGTTCTTCCAGTAGTCACTGGCCTGAAGTCGGGCGACGAGGTCTCCAACGAAAGCGTCCTCGAGCGCCGGGCCCGAGTAACCCGGGTGGCCGTCTTCCAGCTGCGGCGCCTTCACCCATGAGATCGCAGGCAGGCTGACGGACGGGCTGCCGGCCAGGGCCGCATAGAGAAGGCTCAAGTCGCGTTGGTGCCGGTTCGCCTGCGGGTAATCCATGCGCGGGTCGTACGCCCACGTGTGGTTGAGGTCGGCGGTCGAGGTGAAGTACTGGAATGGGTCGTGGTGGGCACTGTAGCCGTCGACGTTGGGCGTGCTGCAAGAGCCGAACCCGCCCTGGAACCACGCCCAGCTGGTGCCGGCGGCAGTGGCCTCGGCGCCGAGGTTCGGAATGTCCTGCGGGCTGATGCCCGCTGGGTAGTCGAGGCATTTGTCTCCGATCGGGTTGGGGTCGCCAGCTGTGTTGTTGGTCGCCGCCACGAGCCATTGCGCGCCCGGGGTGGACGGGCCGTAAACGCCCTGGAAGAAGTTGTCGGCGAGCGTGTACTGGGACGCGAGGCGCCAGTAGTTCTGAAGCGGCGCGTTAGGGTCGCCGGAGGTTCCGGTGTAGTACCCGTTGGCAAGTGCGGTGAGGCCGTTCCCTGGCGCAGCTATGGTCTCGAACTTCGGGCATGTCGTCGACGATGAGCTACTCGGGTTGGTCACGATCTTGTCATTGCCGAACTGCAGAAACTGGTCCATCGCTCCGTGGTCGACCATCCGGATCATGTTGCTGTAGTTGTGGTCGACATCGCACGTGCGGCTCTGCGTTGCGCCGCTGAGCTGCGTCGGCGCATAGGGACCCCACGTCTGAACGCCATCGGTGTGCGTGAGAGTCGAGCCCGCTGGTATCCCGTTCGAGCCGTGCCCATACGTGCCGAAGTAGTGGTCGAAGGAGATGTTCTCCTGGTAGAGAATGATCGTGTGCTTGATCGGACTATGTGTGCCGTTGTCGGACTCAGCGCCGGCGAAAGATGCCATCGCGAGCGACATCGCCGAGACGAGAGCGAACGCCATACCCAAGGACCAAGTGCGCCTCATTCGCTAACCCCCTCTAGTCGACGGACAAGAATCGCAACGAGAGTACTGACGGAACGCTTAAGGGCGGGCTAAATCCCAGCTAACGCTTGCCATTACGTGGGGCGGGCGTTCGTGAATCGGTAGCCGATGCCCGGTACCGCGAGGATGTAGTAGGGGCGAGACGGTTGCGCTTCGATCTTGCGCCGCAGGTTGCGGATGTGCACGTCGATGACCCTGGTCTCGATCGGATATTCGTAGCCCCAGATCGAGTTGAGGATCTTCTCCCGGCTCAGCACCTTCCCCGCATTGCTCGCGAGGAATGTCAGCAGGTCGAACTCGGTGTGGGTCAGCTCGACCTCCTGCCCTCCCCTGTAGATACGGCGCTCGTTGACGTCGATGAGCAGGTCGCGGAACTCGAGCCGGTTGCGTGTGGCCTCCGCCGATTCCAGCCGCATCCGCCGCAGGTGCGCGGCGATCCTGGCCGCCAGCTCGCGCAGGCGCAGCGGCTTGACGACGTAGTCATCCGCGCCGATCTCGAGCGCAACCACCGCATCGATCTCATCCGAGCGCGAGCTCATCATGATCACGGGCACGGCCGTGTCCTTCTTGCGCAGCTCACGACAAACGTCGAAACCGGAAGCGTCCGGGAGCGCCACCTCGAGCAGCACGAGGTTTGGCCGCAGCGAGTCGATCTGGCGCAGCGCCTCCGCGCCGGTGTCGGCCTCGACCACCTGGTAGCCGTCCTGGGCGCACGCGGAGCGAACGTCCCGCCTGGTCGCCGAGTCGCCGTCCACGATCAGGACCTTTCGGGCCCCGTTCGACTGCGCCATCGCAAATATCCTAATCGATCTGAAGGATTGTTAGGAGATGTTGCGTTTCAAGCCCCGAATGCGGCCACGTGCCTTCTTCTCCAGGCCGATCAGCCTCGAGGCCGCTTGCGAAAGGATTAGCTCCCACGCGCCCGCGTATTCCACCTCCTCGCCACCGAACTCGGCTTTGAAGAAGCCGAGGCCGTGCCACGGGTGTTCGGAGCCGGCGGCGGGCGGTGGCACACCCCACAGGTCGTAATCCCGGCAGCCATCCTCGGCGGCGGCCTTGATCGCCGCCCACCAGGCGAGGTCGTTGGCCATGAGCTCCGGGTGAGCGCCGCTGCGCCCGGCGAACAGGTGATATGCACGGCCTGCATGCCGGGCGACGAGGACCGCCGAGAGCGCTTCGCGCGTGACCGGATGGCGGCCGACATATGTGCGGCACCAGGGCAGCTCATCCAGCAGCAGCTGGTAGTAGCTCCTCGCCGGGAGGTGTATTGACTCGCGGCGCTCGACCGCCGCGGACTGGCGCTCGAGCTCGGCCGCATCCTTGCCTTCTTCGACGACGACCCCGCGCCGCTCGCCGGCCCTGATGTTGTAGCGGCGCCCGTGCTTGAAGGTCGCCAGCATCTGATCAGGCGACGCCAGCTTCAGGATGCGGGTGTGCTGCGGCTGCACTGCCACTGCGCGCTTGAATCCTCGCTCGCTCATCACGCTGCCGAATTCGCTCGGCTCCTCCGGCTCGACCGTGATTCGCGCCACCTTCGCCGAGCGCGCCCAATCGACCAGCGCGCGGATCGCATCAGGCGAAGCGGGCACTGGTCCGCGCGGCACGTACGCCTCGCGCACCGGACCCAGCCCTCGCAATTGGACGCTGGCCATCGCACCGCCCTCGAGCCGCACCCGCTCTATGGTCCATCCCGCGTGCGACTGCACCTCGCCCCAGCCCCACGTCTGCAGAAGTGGCGATGGCGATGCGCGCTCGTCCAGCCCGCGGTCCCAGCTCTCGCGTGCATCGGTCATTCGGACCCCGCCTCCAGATGACTCGTGTCATTGACTCCCGACACCACGAATCGGCCGTTGCGCTTTTCGATGACCGAGATCGATGCGTTCTCGATTCGAAATGGAAACAGCCCGTGATTCGGCCGGCCCACGACTCGATGCAGCGCGACCTGGATCACGCCGCCATGCGTGACGACGAGGACGTCGCCGTGCTCGTGGCGCGCGAGAATCCAATCCAACTCAGCGTTGACCCTCGACTCGAACGGGACGGCGCCCTCGCCGCCGGGGACCACGTCCCAGCTCGGCTCCTCCATCCACCTCGCCCACGCTTCGGGGAAGCGCTGTGCGAGCTCTTCGGTGTTCAAGCCTTCCCAGTCGCCGAGGTAGATCTCGCGAAGGCCGGCTCTGGGGAACGGCGAGGAGCCGGTCGCCTCGCCGATCAGCTGGGCAGTCTGCTCGGCGCGCTCGAGGTCGCTGGTGTAGAAGCCGGCGAACCGGTGATGGGCCAGCCTCCGCCCCACCTGACGGGCCTGCCGGCGACCCAGTTCCGACAACGGGGGGTCGAGCTGCCCCTGGATTCGGTGTTCGCGGTTCCACGTCGATTGGCCGTGACGGACCAGCAACAATCGCGCGGGCGAAGGTTCGGAGGGGAGTGGAAGGTCTGGGGGCTCCGGGCGCGCGGATCCGATCTTGATATCTATACTAACTTCTCTTAGACCACCGATCGGTGTTGGGCCGATCTCGGGAGACGCATTTGCAGTCACACGGCACGCTCGCCGAAATCCCTCTTCGCTCGCTTCTGGAATCCGCCCAGGGCGAGAGGTCGACAGGTACCCTTACCCTTCGCAATGGCAACGGTGAGTCGACCGCGCTGTACTTTCTGTTCGGCCATCTCTTCCATGCTGAGGGCAACGGGAAGGCGGGCGACGACGCTGTCGTCAATGCGCTCGCCTGGACGAAGGGCGAGTTCGAGTTCGACGCCAAGGCGAAGCTGCCTGCAGACGAAACGGTCAAGGCCGGCATCCCCGAGCTCGTTCACGCGGCTGAGGCTGCGCCCAAAGACGCTCCGGCCCAGCCTGCACCTCCGCCCGCAGCCGAAGCCCAGCCTGAGCACCGAGACCAACCCGTATCGGAGAAGAAGGTTGACGCACCCCAGCCGAGACGAGGCGTGAAGCACAGACCACAGCCCAAGCATGGGCGCGAACCGATTCCGGTCCCGGCCGGACAGGTGATCTATGACTCGTTGAAGACCTCGTTCGTCGATTTCCCGCGCTTGATAACGACGCTGGAGAAAGAGGGCTACACCGGCTACGTCCGCCTCCTCACCGACGACGCAGCAGGCCTCATCCTCTTCCGAGAAGGCTCGGCACTCGAGTGTATGTACGACGGCGTTGGCGAGGCGCAGGGTCTTGTGCTCGGGAAGCAAGCGCTGCATCAGTTCAACGAAGACGTCACCGGCGGCCACGGCGTCCTCGACGTCGTCGGCCTTTCGCCCGAGCTCATCGATGGTCTCTACGAGCTCACCGTCTCCAAGCCCATGTACACCGAGCTCTACGCAGGCTGGGTGGACATGAAAGCGCTACTCAAGTTCTTGAGTGACCGCAAGCTGAGCGGGAGCGTGATGATCCGCGCCGGTGCCGGAACAGGCGTGATCATCCTTTCCGAGGGCGAGCTAGCGGGCGCGTACACGAGCGAGTCTCGCGACATCTCGGACAAGCCCGACCGCGCGCTTGCGCTTTGCGACGACCCCAATGCGATGATCGAGGTCAAGTCCGCGGACGCCACCAAGCATCCGCCGCTCGACGTCGACGAGGTCGTGTCGGGACAGAGGGCGGTGGCAGTGCGCAACCCGGCGCCAGCGCCGCCACCGGCCGCCGCGCCAGTGCAGCCCGCACCCGCGGCGCAGCAGCCACCGACGCAACAGTTTCCTGCCATCGCGACTCCGCCGCCGATGCAGACGCAGCCTCCCGTGCAGGCGCCGACGGCGACCTACCCCACGTTCCCGACACCGCAGTCCCCATCGGTCGCGCCGACCACACCGCCCGGCTCCGCCGGTGGTCCCCAGCTCGACTGGGGTTCGATCGTCGCCGAGTTGCAGGCCATGGCCGAGGACTCGCTGGGAAACCGCGCGCGAAAGGTCAAGGACATACTCGGCGCGGCTGATCCGTCGCTGCCCGGCATCGAAGGCGCGATCGACCAGGTGCCGAGCATCTCACTTCTGTTCGTCGACTCCTCGCGGCTCGAGCAGCTCGCGCAGGAGATGAGGGCGCGGCTCAAGTCACACCTCTAGTCGACGAGTGAAGTCGGCATCGATCGCCGCCGCGCTGCTCGTCCTCAGTGCGCTCACATCGTGCGGAGGCAGCCCGCCACAGATCGTCGATTACTCGCCAGAGCGTGGCGCGATCGACGTTTCGACCGCGGCCCCAATCCTGATCACGTTCGATCACGACGTGGACAAGAGCTCCGTCGAGAGCAGGCTGTCACTGCTGCCGGCAACCGGTGGCAACGTGGTGTGGCTGGGGCCGCGTTCGCTCGAGTACAAACACGCGACTCTGCAGCCCAGCAAGATCTATGAGGTGGTCCTGCTTGCGGGCTACAAGGACCTCACGGGCCACGCATATGCGCTTCGCCACCACTGGACGTTCACTACAGAGCGACCGCCCAATATCGCCTCATCGACACCCGCGAACAACGAGGTCGATGTGGATCCCGCGTCATATCTCGGCATCGATTTCACGCGTGAGATGGATGCCACGACGCTGGCAAGCGCGATCACCATCGAACCATCCGTGCCCTTTTCCGTCCGTCTCGATCCCACGGACGCGAAGCGAGCCGTCGTGGCGACAGACTCGCTCCTCGACCCCTCCACGACCTACTCCGTCGACGTGAGCATTGCCGCGCTCGACGCGCACGGCAATCAGCTGAATCGGAACCAGAGCTTCGTCTTCACCACCGGACCGTCGCGGCCTCTGCGCCATTGGGTCGCGTTCGCGACCGCTCTCGCGGACGGCTCCTCCGGAGGCGTGTGGATCGTCAACGAGTCCGGCTTCCCCCGCCGCGTTTTCGATGGACCATCGGTGCACGCGTTCAGCTGGTCGCCCGAAGGCTCGAGTCTTTTGATCCAGGGCGACGCGCTGAGCTGGTCCGCGTTCACACCCGGCGTCGGCTCGACGCAGCTCCCTTTCAAAGCCGTATGGGCGGCCGCGCTCGCGTCTGGGCTCGGGTACGTGTACATCGACATCAGCGGCACGCTCCACCGGCTGTCGGTCGACGGTGCGGACGAGGTCATCGCCACCAACGTTTCGGACGCAGCCAGCGCACCAAACGGCTTGCGGGTCGCGTACGTGCGGTCCTCCGGCTCGGTGTCGACCGTATGGGGTTACGACGTCGGCTTGCGGTCGCGATACGAGCTCGTTGTGGAAACCGGACCGCTGAGCGACCTCAGCTGGTCGCCTGCCGGCAACCGGATCGCCTACCTTCGTGAGGATCCAGGAGGCATCGCTCTGCGTGTGCGCGGCTTCACGGGGCAGGCGGCGACGACGACGGTCGCGACCGGAGACATAGGCCATCCCACCTGGTTACCCGACTCGACCCATCTTGTTTTCTCGGCGGGCGTCACAACCTCAAGCGGCCAGCAGCGAAAGGCGTTTCTCGTGAATACGATTGCCCCGCCGGCCGCCTTGACCGCAGCCCTGGCGATCCCTTCATCTCCCATCGACGTGGCGGACCCGGTCCCTTCGCCCGACGGCCACCAGATCGCCTTTGTCAGCCAGAACCAGGTGTGGATGATGAATGCGGATGGGACGAGGCCGACGGCGCTGACGCGGTTCGACAGCGCGTCGTTTCCCTACTCCTGTCTGACTCCAGCCTGGACGCGACTCTAGTCGCGTCCGATATTCAGCTGGTCGCGACTTTGAGCGTTGTCGATCGCGTCGTCGAATAAAGCCTCGAGACGGTCAGCCGTGCGCGTCCACGAGAACCGCTGCGCGAGCATGCTGGCCCGGCGACCCATCTGCTGCGCGAGCTCATGATCCGCGAGCAGCCGGCCGATGCGATCGGCGTACTCAGCGGGATCGTCGCCGTCGATGAGGTAGCCGCTGACCCCGTCGCGCACCACCGAGCGCAGTCCGGGGACGTCTGAGGCGACGACCGGGCAGCCACAGGCCTGCGCCTCCAATCCCACGAGCCCGAAGGACTCGCTGTAAGAAGGCATCACGCACACGTCGGCGGCGGAGTAGAAGTACGGCAGCTCGTGATGCGCCACCGAACCCAGGAAGTCGACGCGATCCCGCACCCCGAGCGTTGATGCGATCGCCTTCAGGCGCTCCTTCTCACTTTCGTCGCCATCGCGGCTGTCCTCGCCCAGAACCACCAGGCGCAGATCTGGATTTGCGCGGTCGCTGAGCAGCGACAGGGCGCGGATCGCGATGTCGACACCCTTCAGTCGTTCCAGCCGGCCCACGAAAAGGACGAGCGGCCCACCAAATCCGATCTTCCGCCGCGCCTCGGCCCGATCGAGGGGCCGGAAGGTTGCGAGGTCGACTCCAGGCGGGACGATGAAAACGCGATCCGCGTTCGCGCCATAAGCGTTGACCAGCTCCTCGCCTTCGTCAGGTGTCGAAACGATGAGCAGGTCGGCCTGTTGCGCGATCTCACTCTCGACACGGATCCGGGCCGCGGGCTCAGGACGCGCGCCACTGGCAAGGTGCTGATTCTTGACCAGGCCCAGAGTGTGCGCGACGTGCGCCCAGCCGGCGGCCAGCTGCGGCCTCAGAAGGCAAGCGACCTCTCCTGAAAGCCAGTAGTGGGAAAATAGGAGGTCGTACTGGATTCCCTCGCGTGCTGCGAACGAGGCGACCCTGGAGGCGAACGCCGGCACCTGGTTGAGGAGGGAGTACTTGTCGAGTCCCATGCCAGCCGGCAGGTAGACCACCCGAGAGAGGGGCGCCAGCGCCTCGATCGCGGGATCGTCGGGCGACTGCAGCCGCGTGAACACGTCGGTGGCGATGCCCCGGTCGCTGAAGGCGCTGCAGACCTCGCGCACGTAGACGTTGAGGCCGCCGTTGGCGTTCTGGCCCAAAGATGCGGTGGGCGAGGTGTGCATGGCAATGACCGCGATTCGCCGTCGCGAACTGCGGTCGAGGGTCAATCGGGACTGATCAGCCACGGTATGCCGATCTCGCGTCGAGCCAGCGCCTCGAGACGCAGCAAAACCCGGAACGTGAGACCGGCGAACAACAGCCCATACCGCCTTAAAACGTACGCGGTTCCCGGGTATTCCCGCTCAAGGGGCGCCAACCCCATCCGGTTATCATTTTTCCGGCATGCACCTCGTCAAGGGGTTCAAAGTCTCCGCCCTGGTCGCCATCGCGGTCCCGGCCGTGCTCGCGCTCACCGCGATCACCACCCTGGCGGACGCTTCGCCTGCCAACACCGCCCTGCCGGGCGACCCCACCCGAGGCGCCACGCTTTACCTGCAGAACTGCACCAGCTGCCACGGTGTGAACCTGGAAGGGGGCATCGGCGCGGTGCTCAATCCGATCGACAAGCTCCCCGGGGTGGCCAATCCGCTCGACGCCAACTTCCTCATCGACATCATCACGAACGGCCGCAAGCCTCAACCGGGTGACCCCAAGCAGATTGCGATGCCGCCGCTAGGCGGCAACCCCAACCTGACCGCCCAAGACGTCAAAGACATGGCCGCTTACATCATCCAGCAGAACCAGCTCGGCGCCGGGAACGCGCCGCTGGCGCCCAACGAGCTGGCCAAGCGAACCATGACCTGGGTCGGCATCGGCATCATCGGCATGCTTTTCATCACGTACCTGCTGGCCCAGTACAACATGCGGTGGATCGCACGCCGGGCAGCGGCGCGGCACAACAAGTAGGCGCCCTGCCGGCGGAAGCAAGCCCTCGTCCAGCCGCGCCACCTGTCCCGACGCCGAAGGCCGGCGCACCGCGGGTTCTGATCCTTTTCAGCGACACCGGTGGCGGCCATCGCGCAGCCGCGCGGGCTCTGACCGACGCCTTGAAGCTGCTCGATCGCACCTCCGTGGTGACGGTGGCCGATCCGCTCATCTCGCAAGGCCCCACCGTCGTGCGGCGGCTGGCGTCGCTCTATTCGCCCATGATCCAACGGTCGCGGGTGGCCTGGGGTGCCGTGTATCACTCGAGCAACACCAAGGCGACCTTTGCGGCCATCCGCGCTGTCTTCGGGCCCGGCGTGCGCAAGGCGATCGCGGACCTTCTTCAGGAGCACGACCCCGACGTCGTGCTCTCGGTGCATCCGCTGCTGAACCAGGTCGCGCACCAGGCCATCCAGAAAAGCGGGCGCCCGCGTGCGCTGATGACGGTGATCACCGACCTCGTCGATTTCCACCGAGGGTGGACCTTCAGCAAGGCCGACCTGGTCGTGGCTCCGACGGAGCTCGCACGCAAAGTTGCGCTCCGCCGCCGCGTGCCAGCGGATCGCGTCAAGCTGCTCGGGCTGCCGGTCGACCTTCGCTTCCGTCCTCCAGCGCCCGGCGAGCAGCGCGCGCTGCGGCGCCGATATGGTCTCGACGAGACCCGATTCACGGTCCTGGTCATGGGCGGCGCCGCCGGGGTGGGCAACCTGGTCAAGCAAGTGCGTGTCCTCGGTTGGGAGCC
>VBFD01000185.1:957-2750 GCA_005883585.1 Chloroflexota bacterium | reverse complement strand
TCCCCATACTCGTCGTGGACCTTGACCGTGGAGCCCACGTCCACCACGCCGGCCGAGTGGTGCTCGTCGATGATGGTGGCGTTGCGGAGCAGCTTCTCTAGCAGGAGGATGCGGCCCTCCACGAATCCCTGCTCGTTCTTGGCGTCGTCGTACTCGGCGTTCTCGTTGATGTCGCCGAATTCCTTGGCCTGGCGGATGCGCTCCGCCACTTCCGGGCGGCGCTTGTTGCGCAGGAAGTTCAGCTCCTCCTGCAGCCGGTTGTAGCCGTCCTGGGTCAGAAAGACAGGCTTCTCGTTCTCCATAGTTCTCTCCAGCTCCGCCCCGACCCCCTCGTCAAGTGGCGGAAAAGCCGCCGTATTATACGGGATTCCCGGCGGCGTGCCGGCCGGAGAGGGAGCGCCGCTACTGCAGAGTTACTTCGGCCGGCGGCAGGTTCTCTGAGACGCGGGTGCCGGCTCCCATCGGCAGGGTGAACAGGAAGAGGCCGTGAATTGTATAGCGGCCGGGGTGGAGAGTGGCAGACACCGGCCAATCGACCTGGAAGGTGGCGGTCTGGCCCGCCGCGAGCTGCTGGTTCGTGAGGGCCATGCAAGTCACCTCGGGGGCGGGCTCGGTCCAAGCCCGCTGGTGCTGGGTGTCCAGCACCCAGAGTCGCACGGTTTGCACGCACCCGGCTTCGTATTCGGTCGGTCCGGTCACTGTGACCGTGGCGTGGACCGTGCCCCCCGGGCTGAGCCGGTCGGGAGCGGCGACCAGGGTCAACTGACCCGGTTCGGCGCTGGGTCCCGGATCGCCAATGACCTGGCCGCCGCACCCGCAGAGGAGGAGGCTGGTCAGCAGGGTAGCCAGGGCAAAGCGCATCACCCATAAGACGGAGTCCGACCCGAAAAGTTCGCTGGGCCGGGCTAGGCGACAGCCTGGCAGGACTCGGCGACCGGCGCTTCCTCGTCGGCCGTGGTCAGCAAGCCCGGGTCGGTCCGCAAGGCCTCGTCGAGCACCACGTCGACCTGCTCCGGACCGGTCAGGGTGTTGACCATCTCGCGCAGCCGGGGTGCCCCTTTGAACCCCTTCAATCCCCAAGCCACGAACTTTCGCAGCAGCCGGGAGCCCCGCTCCGGCCCGTAGTACTCGAGCACCAGGTCACAATGGCGGCGCACCAGCGCGATCCGCTCCGCCCACGAGAGATCGGGCAGACGGTCACCGGTCTGCAGGTGGTACACGGTCTGCCGGATCAACCAGAGGTTGCCGAGGATTCCGCGACCGAGCATGACCGCATCCACGGCGGTCTGCGCCTGGCGCGCGGCGGCGTCCACATCGCGCCGCAGGTCGCCGCTGCCGGCCACCGGGATGCGTACGGCCGCCTTGACCTGACCGATGGCCTCCCAGTCGGCCCACGGATCGTAGCCCTGACTCCGGGTACGGCCATGCACCGCCAGCGCCGACACTCCCGCGGCTTCCAGGAGGCGAGCCATCTGCAGGTAGTTGCGGGACTCGAAGTCCCAACCCAGCCGGATCTTGGTCGTAACCGGGACCCGGACGGCGGCGACCACCGCCGCGGCCACTCGAGCAGCCCGATCGGGCTCGCGCAGGAGTGACGCGCCACCGGAGGTCTTGACCACTTTGGGCACCGGGCAACCCATGTTGATATCCACGATGTCCGCGCCATGCGCCTCCGCCATCCGGGCGGCCTCGGCCATCACCTCGGGGCTGCCGCCCATCAGCTGGACGGACACCGGCCGCCGGTCCCAGCGCAGGTCCATCAAACGGAACGACTCCGGGTTGCGGCGCACGAG
>VBFD01000185.1:0-895 GCA_005883585.1 Chloroflexota bacterium | reverse complement strand
ATAGACCAGGCGCAAGCCATCGAGCATGAGTCCGTCGTCCACTTCCTCGATGATCGTCGTTTCCGGCGCAATCACGCTGGCCATACCACCGGTGGCGATCACCCGAGCCTCGTCGCCCAGCTCCCGCCGCAGGCGGGCCACCATCCCCTCCACCTGGGCCACAAAGCCATAAATGATCCCAGCCTGGAGGCTTTCGCCGGTGGTGCGGCCGATGACCGACGGCGGTGGCTTGAGCTCGACCCGGAAGAGGCGGGCGCCGTGCTGGACCAGGGCGTCGATCGAGATCTGGACGCCGGGGGCGATCGCGCCACCCAGGTATTCGCCATCGCGTGACACGGCATCGTAGGTCGTCCCGGTACCGAAGTCGATGATGATGAGCGGACCGCCGTACTTCCGAAACGCCGCCAGGGACGCCACGATCCGGTCGGCACCCACCTCGCGGGGGTCCTCGTAACGGATCTTGAGCCCGGTCTTGACGCCCGGCATGACCATCAGCGGCTCGCAGTGGAAGTAGCGCCGCACCGCCTCGGCCAGGCGGGCATTGAGGGGAGGGACGACGCTGGATACGGCCGCGCCGCGGATCGCAGCGGCATCGATGTCGGCCTCCCGCATCAGCTGGGTGAAGACCAAGCCAAGCTCGTCCGACGTGCTGTCCAGGCGGGTGGGAATGCGCCAGTCGTGGAGCCGGCGGTCCCCATCGAAGACGCCGAACTTGATCCCGTCATTGCCCACGTCGATGGCCAGCAGCATGCTGGAAGTGTAACGAGGGAGCCCTGCCAGAATGGTCACACGGTGCGTGACCTGAAGCTGGATCCCGCCAAGGTGGCACGCGAGATCCGGCCGTTCTGGCAGGACGGCCGAATCCTGCGCTGGCCGGCCCGCGATGCGCGCCGCC
>VBFD01000186.1:0-2741 GCA_005883585.1 Chloroflexota bacterium | reverse complement strand
ATCAGCTGGTCTCAGGTTAGGAGGTGCAAGGGAAAACAGAACCCGGAAGGGTCGACGGCGACCACGTATCTAACTAGAAAAATACACGCAAGGAGAGTGAAGCGGTTATGTCGGTCTCTACTCCAACAACGGGCCGGCCAACCCTCTTCCTGAGGAATGCCACCGGGCTCGTCAAGGCGTGGTCCGGCTTCGATGCGTTCATCTACTCGTTCATGTCCGTGAGCCTCGTCTCGCTCGGCTTCGGCGCCTTTGGCTTCGTCAGCTTCGTGGCAGGGGGACACATCCTGTCAGCGGTCCTGTTCAGCGGGGTCTTCGTTTCATTCCTCGTGATCACCTATGCGCTGCTGGTCACCGCCATGCCACGCGCGGGCGGCGATTACACCTGGCAATCGCGAATCCTCGGCGGCGGTGCCGCCTTCGTCCTTTCGATGACCGGCTGGTGGTTCATTCTCTGGCACTGGACGCCGATCTACGCCGGCATCCTGAACCAGCAGGTGCTGGCCCCGCTCGCCGCGACGATCGGCCGGCAGGATTGGGCCGT
Source organism: Chloroflexota bacterium (assembly GCA_005883585.1). Lineage (GTDB taxonomy): Bacteria > Chloroflexota > Dormibacteria > Dormibacterales > Dormibacteraceae > UBA10449. The sequence goes on along the minus strand of VBFD01000186.1, from coordinate 2,200 downwards.
CCTCTTGCCGGGATCCCTGGTGCCGAATGGCGGCAATGGACTGTTTTTCGCTTCCCTGGTCGTCGTCGCCTTCGTCTGCATCTACGTGACGCTCGGTATGGAGACGTACGCTCGCATCCAGAAGTTCAGCTTCTATCTGGGTATAGCCGGCCTGGCGGTGATGGCCGTCATCCTGCTCTTCAGCAGCGGGGACGCGATGCACCAGGCCGTCAACCGCGAGGCCGCCAGCCTTTTCGGCTACACCGGGCCGGACGCATACCAGGCCACGATTGACCTGGCCACCAAAAACGGCTACACTCCATCGTCCTTCAACGCGTTCTCGCTTGGTCCGACGCTGGCGATCGTTCCCTTCCTGATGTTCTATCTGCTCTGGCCGGTATGGGGGGCGACGCTGTACGGCGAGGTGCGCGGAACGCGCGATTACCGCAGGATCTTCACCAGCATGTTCTGGGGCCTGTGGGCGACCGTGATCCTCTCCGTCGTCGTGCTGCTGCTGATGGCCAAGACCATCGGGTGGGAGTTCTTCGAGGCTGCGGCCTACAACAACAGCCTCGGGCTCGCGAACCAACCGATCCCGATCTGGCCGCACCCGGTCATGCTGGCGGGCTGGCTGGTGAACAGCCACGTCTTCCAGTTCATCCTGCTGGCCGTGATGAGCGTCTGGTTCTGGGGCTGGTCGGGCACCCTGTTCCTCTCCTCGACGCGCGTCATTTTCGCGGCCGCGTTCGACCGGGTCCTTCCCGAGTGGGCCGCCAACATCTCCGCCAAGCGGCGCGTTCCCTATGGGGCGCTCGGGCTCATGGTCATCCCCTCCATCGTGGTCAGCGCGATCTACGCCTACGTCAGCGGGTTCGAGGCGCTCGTCCTCGACGCCACGCTCGTGATTGCGATCACGTTCCTGGGAACCGTGGTGGCCGCCGCTATCCTGCCCTGGCGCCGCGCGACGATCTTCAACAGCTCGCCCATTTCGAAGCTTCGAGTGGCTGGGGTCCCGGTGATCACACTCGCGGCCGTGGTCACGGGGGCCTTCCTGATCTTTAACCTGGTGAAGTGGTTCACCGACTCAACCTACGGCGTCGGCTTCAGCAACCCGAATTCGCTGAAGTACCTGGCCGTCCTGTACGTCCTGGCGTTCGTCGTCTACGTCGGGTTCTTCCTCTACCGGCGCTCGCAGGGCATCGACCTGCGTGCGATCCACGCGGAGATCCCGGTCGAATAATCGTTGACAGCGCGGCGGAGGCCCCCATTGGCCTCCGCGACCAGCGCCTGGTCAAGGCCGGCCTCCTGGACGAAGCCAAAAAGCCCCTCCTGGCGAAGGGCCTCGACGTGGTCGTGTACGCGGAGGTCCGCGCCAATCCGGGCATCGCGCTCGTCGATGCGGGGGCTCGCTACTACAAGTCGGAAAAGTGCGACGGCCTGATCGCCATCGGCGGCGGCAGCTCGATCGACACGGCCAAGGGCATCGGCGTGGTCGCCGTGCATGGTGGCAGCATCGTCCAGTACGAGTGGGGCAAGGACCCGATCCACTCCCGCATCCCGCCGCTGATCGCCGTCCCCACCACGGCGGGCACCGGCAGTGAGGTCACGTTGTGGGCGGTGATCACAGACCCGGACCGAAAGATCAAGTTCAACGTGGGCGGCACGCCCAACATCGCCGCCTGGGTGGCCTTGGTCGACCCCAACCTGACTCTGAACCTGCCAGCGGGGGTGACCGCCGGCACCGGCATGGACGCGCTCACCCATGCCGTCGAGTGCTACACCATGGCCTACCACCAGCCCTTCACCGACGCGGTGGCGCTGCTGGCCATGGAGTACTGCGGCCGCTACCTGCGGGTGGCCTTCGCGCAGTCGCACAACCTGGAGGCCCGCTACCACATGAGCCTGGCCGCCATGCTGGCCGGCCTGGCGTACGGCACCGACTCCGCCGGGGCCGCGCACGCCATGAGCCAGACGGCGGGCGGCGTCCATGACGCGCCCCACGGCGCCCTGACCGCCCGCCTGCTGGCGCCGGTGATGGAGTACAACGTGCCCGGCGAGCCGGAGCGCTTCGCCCGGATCGCCCAGGCGCTGGGGTTGGAGGTGCATGGGAAGTCGGTCTGGAAATCCGCCGAAGCCTCGGTGGAGTACGTGTACCAGCTGACCGAGGACCTGGAGATCCCCTCGCTCAACGAGCTCGGATTTTCGGAGGACGAGATCCCGC